>ONJR01000132.1 GCA_900318195.1 uncultured Planctomycetota bacterium | reverse complement strand
GGTAGCGGGCTATCTTACGTCGGAGGTTGCCGCGAAGACAGGTCTGGTAGCAGGCATACCAGTAGCAGTCGGCGCGTTCGACTGCCACATGGGCGCGGTTGGCGCAGGGGTCGGCGCAGGCGTACTCGTTAAGATCATGGGTACGAGTACTTGCGATATAACGACGTTGCCATTGGAGTCGTCGCTTGACGTAATTCCCGGCGTTTGCGGCGTAGTTCCTGGTTCAGTGTTGCCGGACGCTTGGGGTATCGAAGCCGGTCAGTCTGCGGTAGGGGATATTTTCCGTTGGTTTGAACGTTCCCTTGCGCCGGCAAAGTATACGGAGGGCGGACGCACGCTCTTTGATCTTGAAAAGGACGTTCTTACGCTCTCGCCCGGTGAAAGCGGACTCCTTGCTCTCGATTGGAACAACGGCAACCGTTGCGTTTTGGTCGACACGGCGCTTACTGGCGCGATGGTCGGCACAACGCTGAGTACGACGGCGGCTGAGACGTATCGGGCGCTCATCGAAGGCACGGCGTATGGCGCGCGCGCAATAGTTGATCGTCTTGCAAGCCGTAACGTCGCGATTAATGAAATCGTTGTTTGCGGCGGTATCGCCGAGAAGAGCCCTGCGACGATGCAGATTTACGCCGACGTCTTGAATCGTCCTCTTAAAATAGCGCGCAGTTCACAAACTTGCGCGCTAGGCGCTTCGCTCTTCGGCGCCGTAGCCGGGGGCGCGTTTGCGAATATCTATGACGCGCAACGTAACACGGTTGGGTTTAAGTCGCAGGTCTATCGCCCCAACGCGGAGTCTTCCGGTATTTATGAAAAACTTTATCGCAACTATATGAAGTTGCACGACGCTTTCGGCGTTAAGAATTCTAACGTCGAGCTTTATTCCGTAATGAAAGAACTTATCGCGATCCGCGATTCCGTGCGCGAATCGAAACGATCGCGTTAGAATAAGAAGTTGCGCGACGCGGTCGCAAGCCTCCTTGTGATCGCGCGCGCTAGTTTATTGACGACGTGTAATTATATTCAATGAAGGTCTTATATGACGTCTTTAACACAGGCAATACTTTTCGCACAGAACGCTGGCGCCGCGCTTGGAACCTGGGACTGGGCGACGCTTGGTATTTATTTCGCTGTTCTGCTAGGTCTCGCATGGTGGGTCGTAACGCAGAAGAACGATTCTTCTAAAGACTACTTTCTCGCCGGTAAGAAAGCGGGTTGGGTAGTAATCGGCGCGTCGCTATTCGCGTCGAATATCGGCTCGGAGCATCTCGTCGGACTTGCTGGAACTGGCGCGAACGACGGTATGGCAATGGCGCACTACGAATTGCACGCGTGGTGCTTGCTTGTGCTCGGTTGGGTCATGATACCCTTTTACGAAAGAAGCGGTATCTTTACGACTCCAGAATTTCTCGAGAAGCGATATTCCCCTTCAGCGCGCTGGATTCTTTCGCTGATTAGTCTAGTCGCTTATATCTTTACGAAGATATCGGTCACGCTTTTTGCAGGCGGAATCGTCTTTAAGGCTCTCTTTCCAATCGACGTTATCCCGGGTATTAGCAACTTCTGGGTTGGCGCGGTCGGCATGGTGTTGATTACCGGTCTTTATACGATTTTGGGCGGGTTGCGCGCTGTGTTGTACACAGAGCTATTGCAGACAATCGTACTGCTGATCGGAGCTGCGAGCGTTCTGTTTATCGGTTTGCATCAGATAGGCGGTTGGTCGGAACTTAAGAAAGTTGCTCAGGGCGTCGATCACCAGGCGGGCTTTAAAGTTATTATACCAGCAGACGAGGAGAATAAAGGCGCGCCTAACTTCTTGAGACGCGAGGTCGCCGCCGCCCCTGCCGAGCTTGCGCAGGACGCTGTCGAGACGCCAACGGACGCAGATTCCAACGTTGAGGAAGCGCCGACTCAGAGCGAACCTATCGAAGAAGCTAATAATGAGGAGGTAGCGGTAACGACAACCGACGTGGAGCCGACAGAAGGAGGCGAGGAACCTGACGGTCAAGATACAGCGAGCGTTAGCGCTACAACTGACGTCGTCCTCATGAGTCCTATTTATCAGCCGAACGATCCTAAGGACGAGTTGACAAAAGAGCAACAGGCGCGCGCGACTACGCGTAACGATAACTTGCTTGAAATCGACGAACTTACTCAGGAGGACGTCGACGAAATTAAAAAACAAGTGGGTCCGGAGGTGTACGACCAGTATTTTGCCGGTCGCGATTTCAAGCCGGTTGACGAAGTTATTCCAAGTGAAATGCGCGAGCAGGCGGACCACTTCAATCTGTGGAAGCCGAACTCGCACCCGAAGTATCCGTGGTTTGGATTACTTTTCGGCGCCCCGATTGTCGGACTCTGGTACTGGTGTACAGATCAGTACATCGTACAGCGCACGCTGGCGGCTAAAAGCCAGAAGGAAGCGCGTCGTGGCACAATTTTCGGCGCCTATCTTAAACTTACGCCGGTCTTTATATTTATTGTTCCCGGTATGATTGCGTATGGACTCGCCGTTAAGGGTTTGTTAAGTCGCGAGGTTCTATTTGACGGTAATCAGGCGTTTCCGATTATGGTGAAAGAAGTCTTGCCGGTTGGTCTACGCGGAATCGTAATCGGCGCGTTACTCGCGGCGCTCATGAGTTCGCTTGCATCTGTATTTAACTCCTGCTCGACACTCTTTACCATGGATATCTATAAGAAGTTGGCTCCGAATGCTTCTGAAAAGAAGATGGTCTGGATTGGTCGCGTCGCGACGGGCGTTATGGTTGTTCTCGGACTTGTCTGGATCCCGACAATTTCCAAGATGCAAGGCTCGCTCTATAACTACTTACAAAGCGTTCAGTCGTATATGGCGCCGCCAATCTTTGCCGTCTTCTTCGTCGGCGTTTTTTCGCGCCGCGTGAACGGACCGGGGTGCCTTACCACTCTGATCGTCGGTTTCATACTTGGTATGGCGCGCTTAGCGTGCGAGATTCTAGACGGATTCATGCCGTTTGCAGAAGGTTCGTTCTTGAAATGGTTTGCGACAACGAGCTATACGTTTATGTGCATCTACCTAACGGTCGTGTGCGTCGCGCTCATGTTTGCTGTCAGTCTCATGACGAAGAAGCCGACGCCGGAGCAGTTGGAAGGTTTGACCTACGGAACCGCGACTGCTGAGCAAAAGCAAGCGACGCGCGAGAGCTGGAATTGGGTCGACGTTGTGGCGTCCTTGGGGCTCGTCGCTATTATTATTGTGATCTATTCGTACTTTATCGGCTAGTAATCGCTGCTCCTGACGTCGTGCGCGATTCCTTTACGGCGTTGCGCGCGACGAACGGTATCTACTAGTAAGGATTCAACTTAAATTATGAATTTATCCGATCTCAAAGAGGAAGTTTTCGTCGCAAATCTTGCCCTAGTGAAGATGGGATTAGTACTTCACACCTGGGGTAACGCAAGTGGAATTGATCGCGAACGCGGGGTCGTTGTGATTAAACCGTCCGGCGTTCCATATGAAACAATGCGCGCGGAAGATATGGTCGTGCTGGAACTCGAGTCTGGCAGGACGATTGAAGGCGAGTTGCGCCCGTCGACGGACGCTCCTACGCATCTGGCGATCTATCGCGCCTTTGTCGGCGTCGGCGGCGTGGTGCACACGCATTCCTCGCACGCTGTCGCATGGGCGCAGGCGCAACGCGATATTCCGATCGTGGGAACGACGTGCGCGGACTATTTCTATCACTCGATTCCATGCTGCCGCGCTCTGACGCGCGAGGAAATAGCGCGCGATTACGAAGGCGCGACGGGCGACGTTATTGTCGAGACCTTTCGTGAACGCGCGCTTGATCCGATGGCGACGCCCGCCGCGCTCGCGCGCAATCACGGTCCGTTTGTCTGGGGTAAGTCTGCGTCAGACGCGGCGTACAACGCATCGGTACTAGAAGAGTCGGCGAAGACCGCTTTTATGACCGCGCTTTTGAATCCGTCGTTGCCGGTGGACGAGAATCTCGTTGAGAAGCATTATTCTCGCAAACATGGACCGAACGCATATTACGGTCAGAAGAGTAATTAGTCGCGAATCGTTATAGGAAATTTTACGCAATAAGTCATTAAGAACGATAAAACAATGCAACAGAAAGAATATGAAATTCGGTTCCTTACGGGCGCGCAAACGCTGTATGGAGACGAGGCGTTGCGTCAGGTCGACGCGCATTCTCAAGTCGTGGTCGACGCGTTGAACGCGTCCGGTCGATTTCCTGTCAAGATAGTCTACGGCGGCACGTTAAAATCTACGGACGAGATCGAGTCGGCGTTCCTTTCGGCGAACGACGCGAGCGCTTGCGTCGGCGTGATCTTGTGGATGCACACGTTTTCACCTGCGAAAATGTGGATTCGCGGTCTGAAGACGCTACAGAAGCCGATTTTACACCTGCACACGCAATTTAACGCTGAGATTCCGTGGTCTGAGATCGATATGGATTATATGAACCTGAATCAGAGCGCGCACGGCGATCGTGAGTTCGGGCACATTATGACGCGTTTGAACAAATCGCGGAAAGTCGTCGTTGGTCATTGGAACGACTCAGAGGTTCACGATCATATAGCGGCGTGGTCGCGCGTATGCGTGGCATGGCGCGAACTGAATCAAACGCGCGTCTTGCGGTTCGGCGACAACATGAATAACGTAGCGGTAACCGACGGCGATAAAGTCGCGGCGGAGGAGACGTTTGGATTTCGCGTCTTGTACTGTCCTGTCGGCGAACTTGCCGCAGAGGTCGCGAAAGTGTCAGACGGCGCCGTCGCCGCGCTCGTTTCTGAATATGAGCGCGAATATGAATTTGCAGATGATTGCAAGTCGGGCGACGGTATGACGCAGGTGCGCGAAGCCGCGCGCATTGAAATTGCTTTGCGCGAAGTTCTTGAACGTTGGAACGCGCAAGCGTTTACGACGAACTTCGACGATCTCTACGGCTTGAATCAATTGCCAGGACTGGCAGCGCAGCGTCTTATGAAAGACGGATACGGCTTTGGCGCCGAAGGGGACTGGAAGACGGCGGCGCTTGTTCGCGCTATGAAGGTCGCCGCGCGAGGACTGCCGGGCGGAACCTCATTTATGGAGGATTACGTATACCACTTTAAGGGTAAGGGCGCTATTCTGCAAGCGCATATGCTGGAAGTGTGTCCCTCAATCGCTAAAGATAAACCGCGTGTGGAAGTTCACCCGCTCGGTATTGGCGGCAAATCTGATCCCGCGCGTTTGGTCTTTACGGCGTCGGAAGGTTCTGGCGTTGCCGCGACGATCGTTGATCTTGGCGCGCGCTACAGACTGATTGTGAACGAAGTCGAATGTGTCGCGCCTGAAGACGCGTTGCCGAAACTTCCGGTTGCGCGCGCCTTCTGGACGCCGCGACCCGATCTGAAGACGGCGGCGGCCGCATGGATTTGGTGCGGCGGCACGCATCATACGTCGTTTTCGTCCGCGCTCACGCGCGAGCACTTGGAAGATTTCGCTGAAATCGCTGGGATTGAGGCAATCTTTATTGATTCGCAAACGAAAATTTACGATCTTAAGCGTGAATTACGCTGGAACGAAGCGTTTTACGGTCGCTAATTCCAACGTTGCGCGAGTCCCTAGATAAGGTTCAAATCGTATGCTCGATCATTCGCCGAAAGTCGCATTACTAATAGAGACGGCGCGTAGTTATGGACGCGGCGTCTTGCAGGGAGTCGCGCGGTATTCGCGCCTATACGGACCATGGCGATTTCATCTCACGCCGGGCGATTTCGAGCAGATTGCGCCTAAGATGCGCGATTGGCAAGGCGACGGCGTGATTGCGCGCGCGCTTGATCGCGATATGGCGCATATTCTGCTCGAAATGCGCGTGCCGACCGTTTTTCTCGACTTTCCGGTTGAGAATCTCCTACGTTCTGAGAGCGAGACGAAATTCTGCGCCGATCTCACGAGCGACTCGGTCGGCGCCGCGCGCATGGCGGCGAAATTATTGCTCGATAAGAAACTGACACAGTTTGCGTTCGTAGGCTATCCCTATCAGAGTTGGTCGGTTAAACGAGAAGCGGCTTTTGTCGCCGCGATTCGCGAGGTCGGATACGATACCATGGTCTACCGCCCGCCCACGAGTTTTGGACGCCCCCTGAGGTGGGAGAAAGAGGAGCCTATTTTACGTGAATGGCTTAAATCGCTTCCCAAACCTATCGGACTTATGGCGTGCAACGACCAGCGCGGTCGCGAGGCGCTTGACGCTTGTGAGTCGGCGCATATTAAGGCGCCGGAAGAGATCGCCGTAATCGGGGTGGACGCGGACGAATTACTTTGCGAACTGTGCGCGCCACCGCTAACGAGCGTGGCGCTCAATGCCGAGAAGGGCGGTTTCCTCGCCGCGAAAATCTTAGACGAGATGATGAACGGCGCGGAACCGTCGATTAAACATATACTAGTTGAGCCGACCGGCGTCGTAGAGCGGCGATCGACGAATATTATTCTTGTAGAAGACGAAGACGTCGCGGAAGCGTTGCGCATTATTCATTCTGAACGGTTAGAATCCCTTACCGTCGATAGTATATCGCGTCGCATTCCGATTTCACGCCGACAGTTGGAGATAAAGTTCCGCAAAAGAGTCGGTCGAACTATGCTCGAAGAACTTCAAAACGTGCGAATTGAACGCGCCAAGCAGATGCTACGCGAAACAGACGCAGCGATTGATAAAATCGCGCGAACGATCGGCTTCAGCGCCGCAGGCTACTTTCATCAGACGTTTAGGAGTAAAGTTGGCGTTACGCCGGCAAAATATCGCCAGGAAGCAAGGGGAGAATAGCATGAGTCGGTAGCGCGAATCCACTCGGGCTCGAGGAGGATGTAAGGTAAAAATTTCCCCGTCATGAGGAATTTGGCGGGGAATTTGAACAAGATTTCTTGATAGAATTTCACCCGCCGTAATATGGATTCGCCTATTCTAACGTTTTATTCGTCCCACTCGTTGAATTTTCCGGGAAAACTCGAATTGAGGGAAGCCCAGAACGGATGCTGTCGATCACATCGTGTTCTTGCGTCCTCTAGAATAACGCGCGAGCTTGCAGGTACTCTACCATTTTGCGGGGTCAATTTTTTACCGTTGAAAACGACCTCCATTTTCCGTTCGAAGTCTACGAGCTCAGGCGATAGAAAGATCACAGCGCGTTCCGCGTGCGATCGTATTTTTAACGAGTTGCTCAGCACGCGAAAGAATTCCGTCTTTGCCGGGTGGTAATTTGCGTCGAGTCCGGTAACGAAAACGGGATCGATCATGGTTCTTGGCGCGAATTCAAAGAGTTCGACGCTCCAGAAGAAGTTGTCCCACGGTCGAATGGAATACACAACACGTTCGTCGCGCGAGTAGAAGGATCTTGTGCGCGTTGCCATCCATTCGAAGACGCGAGTTGTTTCCTCGGCGAAAGCCTCTGCGCCCCGACCTTTAAACTGCACGTATGTCATATCGAACGGCTTACTGAGATCCATACCCCAATCGAGCGTTCGTTGTGAAGCGGCAAGTTTACCGCCGTCGAGCTCGCCTCCGATTCCATACAGCGGCACGAATTCGCCGTTTCGGCACAGTAACGATGTAAAACGCGACGCTTCGCCACAAATAGGAATTACGCCCGACCACAGATCCGGGTGCGCGAGCGCGACGTCCCATGCGAGATTGCCGCCTGACATGAAACCGGATAGAAAGACGCGATCCGTATCGATCGAAAAAGTGCGCGCGGCGTCGCGTAATGTGTAAAGCACGGCGGCGCACGACGTCGCGGAGAAGTCGTACGTTTGCGACGGTTCCGCCCACTTCGGCGCAATAACGACGTACCCGAAGCGCGTCGCTTGCCCATAGCGTTCGCGTACCTTAGTTCCTTGCGCGTTCGTTTTTTCGACCCATGGTCCGCACCACCAATTGATCATTTGCGTTGGGGAATTGCGTTCGCCGTGTAGTGCGACGATCGTTGGATATTTGCGATTGGGATCGTATTCCGGCGGCAACTGAACGGTATAAGAAAAAAACTTACCATCTTGGAAAGACGGCGTCGAAAGTTCATATAGGTACGGGGTATCACGCGACGACCTTGGCGGACTTTTGGGCGGTTTCATCGTAGCGACGAGTAGGCTAATCTGTCTTGGGGTCGCCGCTTCTTCCGCGCGTATTTGTTCCCATAGCGCGTTGCGTTGAGGTAGGCGCGATTCGAGTAGGTATTTTCGCACAAGTTGACGCACGCGATAGAGGGACGCCGCAACTTCCAGACGTTGATCTGTTCCTATATTGCCGACGAGCCAGCCCGAGAGCGCGATTGCGAGTCGCTGTTCGTCTGTGATCGACGTGTCAACTTCCGCTTGTTCGAACGCTGCGAATCTCGCAAGCGTGTTGCTGTTTAGTTCCTTTGCGATTTCGTTGAGAATGGAGGTCGACGTTTTCTTGAGTTCGGCGTCCTCGATTTTTTCCACGAGCGCGGTAATTCTCTCGACGATATATTGACGCTTTTGATCTTCCTGTTCGTACGCGCGCCTCATACGTCGAATTGCTTGAATCTTCTCAGGCGAGACTCGATCGGCTTCGAAGGCTTCGAGCAACTCTTTGACCCTTCGATGTTGTCCAGCCGCTCGTCGTAATTCGAGCTCCTCAATGAGACGTTCTGCAGCCATTTGGCGAATAAGTCGTAGCGCGAGCTCTAGACGCTCAGCGCCTTCTTCGTCGTTCTGGAAATCATTAACGATCTCCTGCAGTTCTTCCGCCGCCTGCTCGTAGAGGGACGCTTGGACGTAGAACTGATAGATTCGTAACCGATCGTCGAGAGATTGCTCGTTAATTTGTGAACGAATAAGCGCTGTGATCGTTGCGCGTGGAATCGAGTGGGGAGACAGGCGCATATCGAGCGGTTCGGTTAGTCCCTGAACGCGCACATAGGTCGGCGCTATTTCCGTAATACCCTGTACGATCGGAACCCCGCCCGCTATGATTACGCGGCGTCCGAATTGATCGAAATCGCTTGCGACCCGATATGAACCAAGCGAAACGATCTTCTTTTGCGCGCTCGACTGAACTTGTTGATGAAATTTAAAAACCTCGAGCGCCGCGTTTGAGTCGTCGACTATCATATTGCCGATATTATTGCGCGGGATGAAAATGCGGCGAAGCTGGTCGTCGACAACGACAATTTTTTCCGACTGCACGGGGGACGAGTCGCGTTCTTTACGCGGCTCGGCGTTCTCGACGACGCTCTTTGTCGGATAGATTTGACCGGTGAAGAGCCGCCCGTCCTTCATAACGACGCGCGTCTGCGCGGCAAAGGTCGTCGCGAGCGCGGACGCGAGTATCCACGCGCCCACTAGCGTGGCGCCTACGCGCGCTAAACGCAACCGACGAACGCGTTCGATTGAAGTTGACATGATTATGCTCCTGCGTGTGTCAAGTCCCTGGCGCGCGTTCCTGCAACGCGCCCTTATCGTTTAACGGCAAGATTTCAATTTAGTGTGAGTAAAATAACACTTGCCCTTTTTGCTTGCCTGTTTTGCGTAGTTTCTCATGAAAAGAGCCCGTTGCAGAGCTATTTTCCCTATTGGCGCGCTTCTTGATTTTCGTTAGAATCCTGCGGCGCGGCGGTCGCGCGATGGTAATATGCGGTGAACAATGGAGGAGAGTGGCGATGCAGACGTACAAAGAGCAAATAGACGCCGGGTTGGCATACGCGCGCGCAAGCCTTTCAGCGCGCCTCGGCGCGGCTAAGGACGCGTCGGAACGCGAGCGGGACGCGGCGCTAGCGCTTGCGATCATCGCGTTAGTGGCGGCTCAGGATAGCGCGGAGGAAGTGCGTGAATCGAGCGAGCCGGCGGTTCAACGCAAGATCGAGTCGTTCGACACGCGCGAACCTCTGCCGGTAATAATAAACTTTGAACGCGCGCGCGCGTCTTATCTTGGGGCGAAGTCAAGCGCGCCGCGACCCCGTGCGACAACGCGCTACCGCTCCGATTCTGCGGCGCCGCGACTTGCGCTATATCGTGGCGAGTAGTGTGATCCGCGTTAGTCGTCATAGCGCGTTCTTGCGGACGAATCGACGCAGCTTTTGTCCTAGTTTTGGCGCGATCCGCAAGCTATTCTCAAAAAGTTTTTCTTTTTTTGTCGTTCTCCCGATCTTTTTCCCATACTCCGCTAAAATAGGGCGCGCGTCGCAAGCGACGGAGCGCGCGACGCAGAGCCCGAACGCCTGAAGTTAGGAACTGTTACATGAAGAGAATAGCTAGAATTTACGAGCACGACCAGGAGGTGTTTGTGCTTGCGTTTGAAAACGAGACAGCGTGGCTTAAAAGTCGTAGCAAGGGGCGCGCCGTTGAGCCGTATGTTGCGCTCGAACGATCAAACGCCGAGAGCGACGCTTTATGGCGACGCGCGCAGAAGTTGCGCGCCGCATGGTTCGACGACGTGTATCTCCACCCTGAAATATACGCCGTGTGTCCATTCGTTGTTTGGGAGAAGAGCGCGGCGCTCTTTACTTTTTGGGCTCGTGAGGAATTCGACGGCTGCGAGTTTTTACAGGACGCTATTTCACCGCTATCGGACGAGTTGGTCGCGTAGTCGAGATTGTGTTCTCCGCGCGCGTATGGGGAAAAGAACGCTTTTTTCGCGCGACGTAATTGTCATAATACGATTTTCTGCTACAATGTCGGCGTATGGCGTTCGCATGATCTGAGCGTTTGCTCCGACGCGCGCTCGCCCCGTATTCAGGAGACGTTTAATATATGCCGGTGGAACGCGAACAGATAGATCGTGCGGAGCAGATACGCAACGGGCTCGCTCAGCTCAAAGCGTCGCTCGACTACGACGCGAAGAAGAACGAGATTAGCGTGCTCGACGCTAAAATGACGGGGCCCGGCTTCTGGGACGACCAGGAGAAAGCGCAGGCAGTGGTCGCGCGTATTAAGGCGCTGAAGGCTCTCGTTAAGCCGATGGACGAGATTCTCAGCGAACTTGACGAACTCGACGTCTTCTTCGAGCTTGGTCGCGAAGACGAGGAGACGGCGTCTGAAATACCGTCGAAATTAGCGGAGGTCGAAAAGACGCTTAAAAATCTAGAGACCGCCGCGTTGCTGAACGGACCGTTCGACGCGAACGACGCCATCGTGACTATTAACGCGCGGGACGGCGGCACTGACGCCAACGACTGGGCTGAGATGTTGCTCCGAATGTACGTGAACTGGGCGCAGTCGCGCGGATACAACGTTGAAATTCTTGACCGACAGGAGAATGAAGAAGCCGGTATCAATAGCGCTTCGATCATGGTGCGCGGACCTATGGCGTACGGGTATTTGAAGGGCGAGATAGGCACGCACCGACTCGTGCGTATTAGTCCTTTCAACTCAGAAGGCAAACGTCAAACGAGCTTCGCGGCCGTTGACGTGAATCCTGACATAGACGACTCAATTAAAGTTGATATTCGTGAAGAGGACGTCCGTGAGGACGTCTTCCGTTCGAGTGGCGCAGGCGGTCAGCACGTTAATAAGACGTCGAGCGCGATTCGCCTGACGCATATTCCCACGAATACGGTCGTACAGTGTCAGAACGAACGTAGTCAACATAAGAACCGCGCAACGGCTTGGAAAATGTTGCGCGCGCGACTCCTGCAACGCGAAGAGGAGAAGCGCGAACTACAAATGTCGGAGAAGTACAAGAATCTCGCGAAAGTTGGTTTCGGCTCGCAGATTCGCAATTATTTCCTGCATCCCGATCAGCGCGTTAAGGATTCGCGCACTGGATATACGGTTGGCAACTTTCACGCCGTACTTGACGGCGGAATTCAGCCGTTCATGGAGGAGTATCTGCGTTGGCGAGTCAAGACGGATTAGGACGCCGCGCCAAAAGACAAAATAAGGGAGGTCGGCTATGCCCACGTCGCTATTTCAATACGAAATGTTGCCGACGACTTGGTTCTATATGTCGTCGCTCCTCATTTTGGCGGTCTTCTTTAGATTTAACCGCTTCTTTTCGATTCGTAATCTCGACGTTTTACTGCTACTTTCAACGACTCCAGGTCTAGTCTATATCGCAATGGGCTCTGCGCTCCAGGGCTATCTTTGGCTCTACGTTGTCGGCGCGACGCTCTTTTTTCGGCTTGCGTTTGACGTCTTTCTACGGCGTCGACCGCTCCTAGCGCCGAATCTCAATTTCGCCGGTCTCGTCTTTTCATGCGCTGCCGCGTCGGCGTTTATGATTCCGAACCTTTTTCTCAATCGCGGGGACGCGTGCGAATCGCCGCGCGCATGGCGACTCGAACAGATTCTCACCGCCGCAGAAGACTCCGATACCGACGTTGGCGACGTAACCTTGCAGCCGGGTTACCGACCATTTCTTCGCGCAACTCAGACAACCAACCGCTTCTTTGCGCCGTCCCAAGAGTCATGGCGTCGCGCCGCCGCCTCGGCGCATATGAGAAAACGCGACTTTCAAGACGTCGAATTCTTCGGCGTAACTATTCGCGTCAACCACACGTCGCGCAACTCAAAGCGTCCAGCGGCTAACGCGATGCGTTGGGCGTCCGGCGCGTCTGAGGAGTACGCGTACGACGTGGAGCCAAGCGAGAATCTCGGTAGCGCGGTCGACACGTTTCCGACGACGTTAAACGGCGTTCACGCCGCGCCGTCCATACCTAGCGCTCCTCTTGCGCCGACGACGTCCGACGTTACGCCGCCAACGTCGCCGAGCTTGACGCCAGCGAACACGTCGAACGTAGCCGAGTCCGGACGCTCCATTGACGCTCCTCGCGACCGCGCAGATCAGCTCGACTCCGTCGGCTTTCGTTGGACGCCGCTTTCACGCGGCGGGCTCTTTCTCATTTTGACGGTTGTCGTCCTGCAACTTGGCGTAGTTTTTACGATTGTTATGATAGGCGGCGTGCATTTCGGTTCGATCCAAACGGGCTTTGCCGCCGCGTTGCTCTATCTTTTGCTTCCTTACATCAATCAGTTTTCCGCGCGTCTTGATCACATAGCGCCGGCGTTGGCGATTTTGCTTGCGGTACTGTATTATCGTCGTCCTTTCGTTTCAGGCGTCGCGCTCGGCATAGCGGGTTCGCTCGTTTTTTATCCGTTCTTTCTACTGCCGTTGTGGCTCGGTTACTATTGGCGTAAGGGCGCGGCTCGATTCATAATAGGCGCGTCTGGCTCCGCGCTGACAATGGCGGCGCTCTTACTTATTTTGATCGACCCTAGCGACTCGTACGCAGACGCATTGGCATGCTTTTTCGGTCGTAACGCGCTCTTTTTGGCAGAAGCTCAGGGGCTTTGGGAGTACCTTCCTCGCTTCTACCGAATTCCGATAATCTCGCTCTTCTTCGTCTTTTGCTTTGGGTATGCGCTCTGGATACCAAGAAAAAACTTAGCCGCCCTCATCTCTTGTACCGCAGCGCTCATGTTGGCGACGCAGTTTTGGATGGGACGGCAAGGCGGCGTCTATATGTCGTGGTATCTCCCGCTCGTTGTGCTAACGGTCTTTCGACCCAATCTTGCAGATCGCACCGCTGTTACCACGGTTGTCGACCTGCCGGGCGTCGCCACAACCAACGCTTAGCGCCGATTCAGGGCGATAAGTAGACGCAGAATGTAGAAGAAGAGCGTCATTAGCGAACCGAAGAGCGCGATCGACGCGACGATATCGTCTCCGTCGCCACACTCGTGAATTAGGTTCGACGTGTCGTACAGAACGTACAAGCACATGAGGATTATCATTGCGACCGAGAACCAGATCCCGAGCTCGAACCCAAAAATGAGCGCGACCACGATGAGTACTAACGACGCGATCCCCATAAAGATCAGACCTGTGCGCAGGAAGGAGAAGTTTGCGCGCGTAAGGAAGACCGCCGCCGAGAGCGCTGCGAAGATTGAGACTGTTAGTCCTATCGCCTGGAATATAATCGCCGTCTCACAGAAGTTCTGCGCGATCGTTAAAATTGGAACAAAGAGAATCGCGTACATGACCGAATAGAAGGCGAGCACGCCGTACTGCGCGCCTCGCGACTCGGAATTTTGCAGAATTTGGTTTGCGAGCCACGGACCGCCTACGCATAGCGCGAGCGTTCCGAAGCCCAAGACGCGCCCACCGGTCGACGCCAAAAGATTCAAGAGCGCTTCCTTTCCGACTATTGCGAAAAGAAGCGTTTCCAAAAGTGCGAAGAGCGCGACCGCGCCCATGAGATTGACGTACGTAAGCGTTATAAAGCGCGTGGAACCGACAGAACGCGAACGCTGCTGCGTCGGCGCCGCCAATAGCGCTTCGAGATCGCGATCATAACTGTAATTGTTCATAATGTGCCTATCGTCCTAATTGGGCGTCGCAAAGGCGCGACGCAGTAAAATGTTGGCGACGGCTCGAAATAAAGCTCCGAGCGCTATCGAAAAGCGCGCGTCGAAACCACGCGCGCCAAGGAAACAACCGTCTTGGTTATATTGTACGTTATCTGTTTTCCGACGTCAAGGGTTGACTTATTGAAACGCTAACTTGAAAAGATTGGCGCCCCTATGTTTTCTTTAATCGACAAAACCGGCGTCAACGATATGACGAACGTTGAAGTTGTGCAATTGTATTCAATTGGATCGTAATGTTTACCTAGCGCACCGTCTGCATGCCAAATAATTAATCGTTCGATTCAGAACGAACGAGGCAATCCAAAATATAGATGAAGAGAGTTGAGAAGGTCGCGAAGAGTTCTATTGCGGAGTCAATATCGTCTTCATCATTCTCGCGATAAATCAGTTTCGAGGTTTCGTACAGAAGGTACATACATAAGAGACCGATCGTCGCTCCGGTGAACCATGCGCCCAAATTAAGCCCAAAGAGCATGTGTAATAAAATCAATCCGAGCAACGCCGTTCCGGCAAAGAGTAGCCCTGCGCGCATAAACGAGAAGTCCTTGCGCGTAATAAAGACCGACGCGGAGAGCGTTGCGAAGAGCGCGGCTGTTAAACCAATCGCCTGATAAATAATCGCGGCGCCCCAATACTTTTGGATTATCGCTAATATAGGTACGAAAAAAGCCGCGTCCAACACGACGTGAAGCGCTAACGAAAAATACTTCACGGCGCGTATCTGGGAGCAACTCTGGATAAAGTTTGCGATAAATATGCCGGCAATATAGGCTCCATAGAATCCTAACATATAGAGTTTAAAATTAGGCGCGTCAAGCGAACACAAATAATCGGCGACAACGTCGCCGTCGCCTAGCTTAAAAAAGAGCGTTTCCAAAACGGCAAAGAGCGCGACTGCGCACGTGAGATTTATGTACGTGAGCGTAATAAACCGGGAAGAGTTGAGCTCGCGTATTTGCGGCGCTGGCGCCGCGTCTGCCGCCGTATGATCTAGCGTATTACTACTGTCAATACTATTAGCCATGGTGAACCCTCCTATAATTGCGACGTTGTACCGCGTCGTCAGGACGTGAAACTGACGTAGACTCAATCGCGTTAGCGCCGTTGTTCACGGTTATTTAAGAGACGCTGTGAACGCAGAACTTTGAAGTAGCCGCAACGCGTCCTTCTATCATTGAGTATGTTAAAAACGGAGTCAATTAACATAAGAAGAGCGCATTTTTAAGCGGCGCCACGCGAATTCTTTTTTCGCGCTTCAGCCCTCGTTTACACATATAGAGCAGGGAAAGGTTGATTTAGCCGAAATGATTTCGAATTTAGATAATAATCGACTTACGCTATTAAAAAGGACGGCAGCGTTTCGGTTACTCTTCAAGAACTTCGACGTCGACGATCGGACGAACTCCCGAGGTTGGCAGGAATTTTCCAAACATGAAATCGGAGAGAAGATTGCGGCTAAGAATCGAGCGAATCGCCGGTTCAATCGACGTTGAGACATAGAGCACATACTGTTCCGCCCCGAGTTGCAACTTATATCCAACGGCGGCGTCGCGCGCGGCAACCTCGCGTCTCTCGCCGACAGTGAGCGGCTTCCATGCGCATTCGCGCGCGGCGCGGTAGGGATTCAGGTCAATTACAAGCGGCGATACGAGGCACGCGGCGCTGGATAGAAGTTCCAATTCGAGGGACTCGGCGTTGCGCGTTAATTTGAAATCGCCGCGCGAAAGGTCGGCGCGCCATTCTGGTAGCGCGAGCGGAAAGAGTCGCGCTACCGTCGACTCTGGCTCCGCTGTTGCGTCGACTAGCGAGACTTCGCGCGCGTCTGCGTCTTGACTCGCGCGCGCGTCCTCTGCAAGAGTAAGTCGCGACATAAGCGCGCGCGGCGCTGGAGTCGCTCGCTCGCTGGGATTAGGAACGAGTTCGTCGACTAATAGCGCTAACGACTCATGATACGCCAAGAGTATCCGACGCGAGAAAAGCCGACCGCCTGTTACCGGAATCGAGCGCTCAAAAAACGCGTACGCGCCGTCGTCGAAATCAACGCACGTGCGCTCCCAACATCCAAGCGGCGACAGCGACTCGGCTCCAACCCGAGCCGAAGTCTCCAAGACGCCAGAAAAGAGCGCACGACCGGCGCTGTAGAGCTCGAACGGTATCGACAGCGTTGACGGCGTTCCGTCAGCAGAGGTCGGAAATTCAAAATAGAGCTCCGAACCTGTCTCCGAGCCTTCATGGGAATCGCTTACGAGCCAGTATCGTCCGTCGCCGTCGGCAACCGAGCGCGCTTCGTGGTCCTCGATCTCATTACGAAGCGCGATGAGCGCGCGGGATCTTAACGCGCCAGTTTGCAATTGCGAGTCGTTAGCCGCTTTGGTCATGTCTGTATTCCTATCTACGAAGCTGTCAGATCGAAAATCGACGCTACTAAAGAGGACGCTTTAACCCTTCCCACTTAACGGACCATCCTTCGGGGAAGCCTGGCGCGGTATCGCCCGATTTCGGAGTCTCGCCCTCAGACGTCTCATCGAATCCGACGCACATTCCGGCGATGGAGTAGAGTAGACCAGCGTTACCCGGAAGATACGGTCCCTTGCCGCCGCGAGGGTTCGGTCCGCCAAGGTTGACGCCCGAGACGTCATAGACGTTACAGACTTCCTCCATGAGAGCGCCCTCGATCGCAAGATCCGGTCGACCTAACCGCGCGCCCGCGATCGCGAGCCACGGGAAGTCCCAACCCCAGCATCGACTCCATGTCCATTCCTTTTCGACGCGTTCGAGCGTGCGTATTGCGGTTTCTTTATCGACGGCGTCGGTTGGCGGAACCATGCCCCAGATTCCAATGAGATCCGGATGCTCCCAATTCCGCTTTTCAAATGTGTCGCGCCACTCTGCGGAATGGACGTATACGCCGTCCTTCTGCGGTAGCGGGGCAAGATTGCGCCGAACTTCGTCCCAGTCGTCGCGCCGTTCTTTTCCAAGCCGCTCACGCCAGGTGTTGGCGGCGTCGAGCGCCCATCGCCAGTACGCAAGATCGAAGAGGTCGTCTTTAGTAAAGCCTTGCTCGTCGGGCGGCATAACTGGGTCGAGGTGATATACGCCGTTTGCGTCTTTTTTCGGGCAGTCCGCCATATGCTCGGCAGTAAGCTCGACGAGTCGCTCCCATTTTTCCAGCGTCTCACGGGTAGGATTGCGTCGGTAATCGGTTTCGGCAAAGTGAATCGGATGCGGTTGCTTCCATAGTAGCGCAAGATTGCCGACCCAGGGCGCGGTTCGTCCGTCGGGCGCGATTTCCTTCTGCCATTTAGCGCCTTTGTAGCCGAGTTGCTTCGCGAGCGCCTGCGCCCCCGGTAAAACGTTCCAATAGACGCTAATCGGCTTCTCCGCAAGTTCGGCGCGATCCCACGCCCACCAATGAATGAGATGTTGCCATATCATTTCCAAATGGAACCGCCCGCTCCAGTTGCATATCCCTAGGAGCCCCATTTCGGAGCAAGGCCAATCGCCCGCACAAGCGCGCAGAATGAACTGCGAGAGCACAATCCGGCGTTCGAGCTCGAACCATCGCGGATCAGCGCTACCCGAAAGATCGACGGCGCCGCCGGAAAGCCAGAAGCTTTCCCAGCGCTTTGCAGACTCGCGTTCGACCGCGTCGTATCGGAAGCTCGCGACCCGAGCGGGGTCGACGGCGCTTACGGAATTGACGGTTCGCGCGTCGTTAGCGAGCGAACCCTGGTAGTCGCCGCCGTCGAAAGTGATCGCGATTTCAAGTTCGTCAGACTCGCCGGTCGGTTGGACGAGCAACGCCTGCGCGGACTCGTCTTGACGCGCGCATTTGCCCGAGTTAAAGAGATCGACTCGGATATTGTACGAGAAGTCGCCAACGATATTTTCAGCGTACTCAGTTACGAGCTTGCGTTCAATAAGCGCAAAGTCTTCGTTATTCGCATTCCCGAACGAGAAAACATTGTACTTCTTTGGCGCCTCCGCGTCTGGGGAATGAATCGGCTCGAAAGCGTCGAAATCGCCCGTCCACGAACCGCGCGTTAGACTCGGATTGGGAACCGCGATTTCGACGACGAGCGATTTATTGGCGACAAGCTTTGATTTGATCTTGATCGCGACGGTTGAGTCTAGGTCAACGTCGTCGCCTACGCAGGTCGAGACCTCGACGCGTTCGCCGTCCAGTTTAAAAGACGCGCAATGAACGCCCGTCCAAACGTCGAGCTTGCGTTCGACCTCCGTTAGCTCGTCTTCTTTAAGCGTCGCGCCGCCCGCCCGCAGAAAGCGTACGCGCGCAAGATTCATCTGACGCGGGTTATTGCGAATCCAACGATAGAGGTCGCCTTTATCCGCAGGAAAGGGGTCGCCTCCTGTAAGACGTCCCTGATAGTAGGTTCCAGTCGCAGGTACGTCGCGCCACGAGTACTTGCTCGGTAACGGGTCGGCATACCATCCCCAATGTGATAGGACGTCGCCAGTGAAAGTTTGCAGACCAGTGCCGTCGACGTTGAAACAGAAATTTCCGTTACCGATCGGTAGGAGTTGCTTGACGTCGCTCGTTTTGATGTGATGACGCGCAACGATCGCGTGGCGATCAAGCGGTTCCTTAAGCTCGCCTGCGAAGACGAAAGACACGTTTGCGAATAACGTAAACAAGACGATGAATGATCTATAGGTTTTCATAATGGCGTTCCTCGCGCTAAACAGTTACGAGCGACGACGCGCTCACCACCCCTATTTTACCCTTTTTTATCCCCGTGAAAACCCCTATTTGACGCCTGAACCTTTGACGAGCGCGCTGTCTGCTGTAAAGCGTTGAGAGTAGCGTTCAAACTCCAAAAGCGAACTTTTTTCGAGACGCTCATATCGGCAACGGATGTTCCCTTCGGGTCTTTCGCGTGTAGTTTTAGCGTTTGATCTTGAGTTTGGCGGCTGTTCGTGCGCGCTTAGCGTTCAGAGGTCGAATATAATCCAGATCATGTAGCGGATTGGCTTTTTTTATTTTTGGTGTGAAAAAACTCAGCGTACCCTCTCTATACACATGAGTCATTCATTTAAGAGAGAACGAAATTGGTCGTAGTCTACGTTTGTCATTCGGGTTGGCGTGATAAACGTAGTCGAAAGAGAATGGAGAATATCAGAATGAACGTAGGAAGTATATTTAGACTTGTTTTTGTACTGGCGATGCTATTTAGCGCAATAGCAAGTGAGCGCGACGTATTGGGACAGAGCAGTAGTATTGAGTACGTTAGAGGAATGCAAGTCGTTTCTTTTGACGAGATGGCGACGACCAGTAGTCGCGACTGGCGCGTTTTTCTCGTTGCCGTTCGCGATTACAAAGAGAACATCAGCCGATTGAAGTTTACAGAATCGGACGTCGATGCGCTACGCGAACTTTTCATTAAAATCGGAACCCCGCCCGAGAATATTACAATTCTCAGTAAAACCCTTCCTGCGCATGATTATTATCCGAGCAAGGAAAATATCATGAGCCAGTTCGATAAGTTTCTCCAGAGCCTCGATGAGAATTCGGTTGCGTTCGTCTATTTCTCAGGTCACGGGTTCAACGCATTTAGCAATGGAAGCGAGAAATCATATTTTGCGCCGATTGATTTTGATCGTTCTCGATCTGATTACGAGAAGACTGCAATTTGCTTGAACGACGACGTTCTCTCGCGACTTTCTAACTCTAAGGCTCGTTTTCGTTGGCTTTGCGTCGACGCATGTTGCAACTACATCGGCGCGACGCGCGATTTAGACTCCGTAAAACTTTCAATGAAGGACGTCCCCGTAGGCGTGCTGTTCCAGCAGAGTTGCGAGGACGGCAAAGTAGCGCTAGAAGGCGTTAACCCCGATGTTGTCAAGGAGAAGAGGATTGACGTAGATCTGAGCGCGACGGATAACCAACACGGTCTGTTTACAAAGTCCCTGCTGGAAGCGCTAGCCGGTAATGAGTCGCTCGCAGACCGAAATAACGACAGACAAGTTACTTTGAGCGAAGTGATCGTGTATGTTGAGCGTAAAGTCGACGAGTACGCTAGGCTCTACCACAACCAAAATCAGCGACCGCAGCATCGAGTCAGCGAAGCGAAGAACCTTGATGATTTTATTCTTTTTACCGACGTTTCGAACTCTAAGGCGCGTCTCTTGGCGCAGAAGGCGAAAGAGCTCCTTGAGGCGGGAAAGTTTGAGGACGCGCTCGCTGCGATTCGTAGCGCGCGCGAACTCGTGATTAATGAATACAAGGATGACGAAGTTCGCATTTTGTACGAGTGGGCGAAGCGTCTTCACGAAGACCGCAAGCTGGATTTGGCTCGCGCTACCGTCGAAATGGCGCTTGAGATAGACCCTAACCATACGCCCTCGAAAATATTAAAACGAGTTATTGAAAACACTTCGGGATCTACGCCTCCTTCTGAACCAAAACCAGGCGAACCCATGTCGCGTGATATTGCCGGGATCGAGACAATATTCCGATGGTGCCCTGCGGGAAGCTATATTATGGGTAGTCCTGAGTACGAGTTTGGTCGCTTTAGCGACGAGCCGCAACATCAGGTTGAAATTACGCGCGGTTTTTGGTTGGCGGAGACGCCAGTTACCGTTGCCGCGTTTCGCGCTTTCGTGAACGATTCTGGTTATCTAACAGTCAGCGAACAAGGGGGAGAACGCTTTACTTGGCGCAAGCCCGGCAATTCCAGTTTAGGCGTTTCCTTTACCCAAGAGGATACGCATCCCGTGTGTTGTTTGTCCTGGTTCGACGCTCAGGCGTATGTTCGCTGGCTTAACGAGAATTACGCGCGCGCGGGCGAACGATTTCAGCTTCCTAGCGAGGAGCATTGGGAATATGCGTGTCGAGCGGGTGGTAACGATTCATATTTGCAGTCTCGTTTTAACGGGGCAGACACGAACTGGTGGAACGTCTCGCGTGGAAACGGAGATAGACGCGTTTCGGGCGCCTGGAGCGACGGCTACCGGTTTACCTCGCCGGTCGACGCCTTTGATCCGAATTCGTGGGGCTTCAGGGATATGCTTGGCAACGTTCAAGAGTGGTGTTCTGATTATTACGCTAGCGATCCGAGAAATCCTAATAGTCGCAATGTTAGTTTTCGAGTTTTGCGAGGCGGCGGTTGGTGCAGTCCTCCTGAAGACTGTCGACCTGCATGGCGGTGGGCGCCTTCTCCGGAGTGGCGAAAGAGCGATTATGGTTTTCGCGTTGAGCTTATTACTGTCGAGTAGTCGAGATCAGGAACGGAACGCAACGTATGGAACATATATAGGTCGCCAAGACGTATGCGTTGCATTTCGTTTGGCTGACGATTGAGAAACTGCCTGGAAGTAGGGTAAAGAACTTGTTCGTGAAAAATCTTTCTGATTGAGCGGCGCGTTTGAGCGTGAAGTAGTATAATAGTCTTGAAAGCGCTGTAACGCGCCTGGCGTTGACTACCATGAGTTGCTCTGAGGAGAAAGCGTATGAAACGAATACTTATCATTACAATATTGACGTCTCTTTTATGCTCCGTTTGCGCCGTGCGAGCGGACGACAGTTGCGTCCTTTGCAATGAATTCCTCTTTACCTCCGCGCCCTTCAAGTCGTGTCATGCCGCGACAATTGCAGAAGCGAGCGACGGAACGCTCGTCGCCGCATGGTTCGCCGGAACGAAAGAGGGCGCCTCCGACGTCGCTATTTGGGCGTCGCGACTTGAAAAAGGAGCCGAACAATGGACTGCGCCTGAGCTTGTCGCCAACGCTGACGACGAAACCACGCCATGCTGGAACCCTGTGTTATTTCAACCGAAGAACGGCGCGCTTTATCTTTTCTACAAGCAAGGGCGCAGAATATCAGAATGGCAAGGAGTCGCGGTCGTCTCGCACGATTGTGGGCGTTCTTGGAGCGAGCGGCGCGTTCTGCCCGAATTCTTCATTGGACCCGTTAAAAATAAACCGATCGAACTATCCGACGGGTCGTGGCTCTTTCCTTCTAGTACGGAGCACAACGGTTGGCGCGTTCACTTTGAACTGATTCCCGCGTTCGATAAAACATGGTTGCGCACCGAAGCGATTAATTCCAATTCGGAATGCGGCGCGATTCAGCCGACGCTCCTCATTCATTCCGGTTGTCGACTTCAAGCGCTGTGTCGGAATCGAGACGGGACTGGTAATATTCTGCAAACGTGGTCAGAGGATTTTGGTCGAACGTGGAGCAAGCTTGAACCGATCTCGTTACCCAATCCTTGTAGTGGAATCGACGCCGTTACACTAGAAGACGGACGGCATCTTCTCGTCTATAATCACTCGCGCGTAACTTCGGGCGGTAGGAATATTCTTAACGTTGCTATTAGCGCCGACGGCGTTAGCTGGCGCGGCGTTCTTACCTTGGAGAATAGTTCAGGCGAATACTCCTATCCAGCAGTGATCCAAACCTCCGACGGCGCCGTTCATATCCTCTATACTTGGCGACGCACACGAATACGGCACGTCGTACTCGATCCGGAAAAGATTGACGGCGTTCCTATTCTCGACGGCGTTTGGCCGGAGGACTTGTCGTGTCCGATTGCAACGGAATGAATCGTTTGTCGAGCGCGTTACCTTGTTGTTTGCTTGTTACCCTGTTAAAATCCTGGATCTTCAGTTAAGACGGGAAGTAAGGATGAGTAATATTAAGGGGCAAGCACAATCTTTGAGCGCTAATCCTCCGGTTTAGAACAGGTTTGATATGAGGAAGAGTCGTGAACCGGCGCAATTGAATCGAGAGTATTTTACCTTTATGATTATCAGCGCCGCTCTATGGACTCGCAATTGTGTCAGATTGACTTCTGTCGCCTATTACAAGAAAATCGCAATTTGAAAGTTTAACGACAACCTTATCGAAACAAGACTCCTTACAAAGTCCGGGCGAACTTTTCGTAAGAGTCTTGTTTTTTATCAAAATGGCAAGCGTCTATTTCCAGGTCTGCGCGTCGTCCTCCCTCGTTAATTCCCTGAACCTCTCTACGCGAAAGAAGGTGAGGTAATTAGCGTCGTGCGAATTTGGAGCGCCGTCCCACGCGAGTCTACAGACGCATACGGCGTCGTCGCCGTCGATACGCCAGTCAACGTATTGAAAACCCTTGGCGCGGTCGAGTCGACGATAGATAACGCAACGAATTTCCCAGGTTCGCAGATCGGAAGAGCATACGAGCGCAAGCGTATTGCGGACGCGTTCTTTATTTGGCGCGTCCGCGTCGTCGGGGTGAATCCAATTGACGAACGACCAGTATTTTTGCGTCGTCTCGTCATATTTGATCACGAACTTTTTGGTTCCGCCCGGCATATCGACAAAGTCTGAATTTGGATCGAACGAGGTCGTTTTTCCGTCGTCCGACACATGAATTCTTGCGCCTTTCCCGTCGTACAAGTCGTCGTCGACGCGCATTTGGACAATCATTTTCCCTTCCGGCGTGAAAAGCACGTTTCCTTCTGCCCAGCCTCCTAGGTTGGGTAGCGTTTTCCAGGCTAAGGGCGGGCTGAAAGTCCATGAGTTTGCGTCGAGTAGATTGGAGTCGATCGGCGCGCTCGCCACGATTGGACTGTACTGCGTAAGCCAATTTCGAGGCTTCGAGTTTGGATCAAAGGATCCGAGTTTTTCGACTTCTTTCCATACGCGCCCGTTGTGAATTAAGACAGGGGCGGGGTCGCAAAATACGCTTAACTCAGGCGCGCCGCCAATGAGAACGCCCGACTTAGAATCTTTGGCGCTAGTCCACGTATGACCTCCGTCTACCGATTTTACGAGCGTTATTTTGCATTGCGTGTCTTTATTGGCGAAGTCGTAACCTTTACCCGGCGTCCATCCGAAGGACCATAACGCGCCTTGCGCATAGAATAGGTAAGCTCCTTGTTGACGCGGTATGCGTCCGATCTTCTTCCAGGACGCGCCGCGATCGCGCGATTCGAAAATAAAAGTCGAACGATCCGTTTCCGGCGAGTCGCCGAAGAAGTCGTGGCTAGCGACGTAGGTACCGTCCGGCATTATTTCGATGCTAGGCGAGCCTATGTGAATATGGTCAAAGTCGGGACTAACATCGATAACGACTCCGGGCGGATCGTACGGCGCGTTGCATGGCTCCGCCCCTAATAGTCGCGCGCAATAGCAGATTGACGAGCAGAGGAACGCTAGCGTAGTAATAATGTTTTTCATAGCGCGCTCCTTTTACTTGATCGGTTTTGAAGTAGCTAGCGCAATGCATCGTCCCTGATCGCCTACTGCGTTGTAAAAGTGGTAAACGACGCCGTCGTGCTTAACGAGCCACGGTTTGTGCGCGTACGTTTTATCGAACGGCTCCGACGGCGCTACTAGATGCTCGCCGTCCCACTTACGCCAGTGGACGAGATCGCGCGAAACTGCGAACGTGTCGAACGCCTGCGGTTTCCAGAACGCGCCGAAATAGATCATGACCCAGAGATTGCCGATTCTAACGATTTGCGGATCGCCCGAGATTCCGGAGCCGTTGTCGACGACCGGTCCGTTTCCATAACGTCGCCAGTTCGTCATGTCCTTGGAGACGGCGATTCCAATTCTCTCGATCGACTGACCGGTAGCGACGCTCTTGCCGTTATAGAAGCATACGAAAGGGTATCCTAGCGTTTCATTGCGATCCCAAATGACGGAAGTTTTATACATAGTGGTCTTTTCGAACTCACGCGCGTCGGGATCTTGGGGCGTCATAATAGGCTCTGTCAATCGCGACCATTCTTTCGGTTCGGTCGGCGCGTCGGTGTAGGCGAGACCAATTTTTAGCGGGTCGGGCTCATATCCTTTGCCAGCGCCCCCGATGTAGGTGAACCAGTATTTCCCTTGATATGATTGTAGCGAGTATGAACCTCCCCACGTATAGTCTACCAGCGCGGCGGAGGGCGAGCATTGCCACGCGTCCCAGCCTGATTCGCGGAAGGGGACTACCGTTCCGAGCTTTTCCCAATGAACGAGGTCGTCGCTCTTTGCGAGTCGCGCGATATATCCGGTTTTGTTGAGGAAACGCAAATACACCATATACCAAACGCCTTCGAATTTGAAGATATTTGGCGAATCGACGGGATCGCCGTCCTCTTGCGGTAGAACGACGCCGTATTTATACGGCGTTTTCAGCTCGGAGTAAATGTTGTTCATTTCGTCGTCGGTAACGTCGGAGGGCGTTGTTAGATCGACGTCGAGCGGCTTGATCTCGTCCGCTAACGCTACGAACGACGAAGCGGCGATCGGAGTTGCGGCTAACGATACCAAAAAGCGTCGTCGCGCTATAATCGAGTTAAGTGAGCGCATAGTGTTCCCCGTTAGGAAAGTTGTATGAATTGACAGCACGTGCGACTATTGTACATTCGCGCGCATTGAAAGTCAAATTATGAGCATTGCAAAATGTGAACAGCCGACCGCGTTAGTAAACGTGATCGGCTGCTACTACGACTCATTACTTGTAACGAGTTTTATTCGCTGGTCATATGGATATCGTATGTCGTTGACTTCGTATTGCCGACTTCAAGCGTGAGTTCAGACTTCGTACCGTATTTAGGCGGGACAAGGTCTATCGTTATTGTCGATTGCGGATCGACCTTACCGTCTTTGACGTCGAAAGGGTCGATGCGATTGCCGTCTTTGTCGGTCATAATAGTCGAGACAACCTTGACCTTGTACTTGCCTGGCATGAGCCCGTTCGGTTGCGCCGGAATTTCATAATGTCCGTCGATAATATCCGCCGTGCCTCCGACCACCGAAACCGACGGATCGGGGTTTTCTGGCGAAAATTGAACCACTCCTGTCGGGACGGGCTTGCCGTCGCTAGTAACGGCGCCGGAAATAGCGGAGCGTTGTTGCTTCGTTCCGCATCCTACGGCGACCACGACGAGTAGCGATAGTAAGCAGATTAATAGTAAATGCTTTTTCATTTTCGATCTTTCATCCTACGAGTCGTCGAGTTTACGGCATAGTAACGTTCTCGCCGCCTTGGGTCGAACCGATAGCGCGCCATATCTCGGGTTGAATCGTACTGCTAACGAAGTGTACGGAACCGTCGGCGTATACGCAGTTGACGCCTCCGGAATGTCGACTACGCGCGGAGACCCACGCGACGTCTTGCGACCCGCCGCGCTTATCAGTCAAAACGAGATCGTAGTCCTTGCAGGGCAGATTGCGCGCTTCGTTATTGACGCAACGGCAGTAGTCGTAGAGCATTTTGTCGTAAAACGTCGAGTTCGGCGTGTTATAGTGCGTGTAGAACGGCGTCAAGCACGCGCGCCAGAAGACGCCGCGC
The DNA here is from genome assembly GCA_900318195.1 of uncultured Planctomycetota bacterium. GTDB lineage: Bacteria > Planctomycetota > Planctomycetia > Pirellulales > Thermoguttaceae > RUG369. The sequence goes on along the minus strand of ONJR01000132.1, from coordinate 33,265 downwards.
GTATCCTGACGCGCAGTCGTTGCCGTAGGACTTGTGCGGTCGAAATCGCCAATGAGGATTTCGCTCATAATCGCTGTGTTGGAGAGTCCGTCCGTCGCGCACGCCCACGTCTGATACGTGCCGTATTTACCTGACTGATAGTGTCCGCCGAAGAAGGCGCCTTGATGTTCTGCATAGCCGTTGACGTCAAGTTCCGAAACCCACCAGTTTTTACCGATTTCGACGCCGATCGGGTCGTACCAACCTGTGCTGCCGACGCTCACGAGATAGTTGGCGAGATAACGACCGCGGTAGGCGGAGGTTGGGTCGCCGTCTGGTACGACGGCGCCTGGATTGTCGCTTGGACAGCTGAACGTGCTAATTCGGTTTTTCTGATTAAAGACGGCGGCGTTATTCGTCGTGCCAGCGTAGGTTGGCGTCTTCCAATCGATCGTTGCGTAGAGAGCCGTTTGCTCGATATAGGGCAAAATCTTATAAGCCCAGGTGAAACCGTTCGCACCGTTTAGACCTGCCATGAGCGCCTTGTTCGCGTCGACATAGTTGTGGAATCCGAGCCCGAACTGCTTAAGATTATTCGTGCATTGCATTCGTCGCGCCGCCTCGCGCGCCGACTGCACAGCGGGAAGAAGAAGACCGATTAAAATACCGATAATCGCGATAACGACGAGAAGCTCAACGAGCGTGAAGCCACGTCTCTTGCCTCCCTTCTCTAATTTAGCATGATTCATCTTGCAATATCCTTGTGCGAAAAATATGAATTACTTGGAAACCCAATCGGGAATCCGAATGAATGAATATCAGATTCGAGCGCAACGATCTTTCCGGCATTGCCTGACGACTCATCCTGTATTGCGCAACGAACGAGTCTTAACGCTCGCAATCTGTCTGATTACCTACCATTATAATCTTGCCTTTTTCCTTAAGCAACAATCGCGTCTTTTTTGCGCCATTTTTTATCTGTTTTTCTGTTTTAACATGTGCAAAGACGTAACCAGACGGATTAATTCGACTCTTTTGTAAAATAGCTATATTCTCAATGTAACGAAAGGCGCTTATCCTTTGTGTTTCTCCAGTATGATCTAATCCTAATAACAAGAAGCTCGTCGTTTGCGAACGCTCTGTCTTTTCCTTTAGATGCGTTTGTACTCGTAGATTACACGTTATAATAAGAGACGCATGGTTGTGAGAGACTGTGAGGAATGGCGAACGCTTGTCTGATTGAGCGCCTTGCCGTCTCGTCAATCAGATTAGATTTGTATTGGTTATGCTAATTTTAACGAACAGGTGCGATCATGAAATTAACGTCGACACTTTTAACGTTCGTAGCGATTGTTGCTTTGTCGAATAGCGCCGCGTTTTCACAGACGACTGGGCGCATGGAAAACGTAACGACTGCGACGGCGAAGGCGACTGAGACTAAGAACGTTACGAGCAAACGCGCTGACGACGGCGCGAAAGCTGATCGCGAGGAGACTCAATATCGCGATAAAGTTGAGAAATTCCGCAAGCTGGTTAAACAGAATCCGCAAGCGTATTCGCGTAATCTTGCCGTCGCGCTTTCAAATTTAGCTATCTTACACGATAAGCGTAAGATGTACGACGCCGCAGAAGCCGAGTACCAGGAATCGATCGAGATTCGTAAAAAGCTCGCGAGTGAGAATCCAGAAGTCCACAACCCCGATCTTGCTCGCGTAATATATTATCTGGCGTTAATGCACGGCGAGCGGAAGCGTTTTCAACAAGCGGAAGCGGAATTCAAGGAAGCTTTTGACATTCAGACGACATTTGCTAAAGAGTCGCCTGAACGATATATGCCCGAGTTTGCCAATACGATAATCGCCTGGGCGCGAACGCTCAGTCAGTCCGGCAAGTTCGACGCGGCGGAAGCGCGATACAAAGCGGCGCTCGAAATTTTGCGCGATCTCGTTAAGAATAAGCCCGGCGCGTACGAGTCCGAACTTGCTCAGACGCTCTTTGCGCTTGCGTACTTGCATGGCGAACGCGGTATGTTTAAAGAGGCTGAGACGGAGTACCAGGAAGCGGTCGCGTTGCGACGCGAGCTGGCGAAAAAGAAGCCGGGAGCGCACAGCTTGAGTCTGGCGATTACGCTCAATAACCTAGCGGTTCTCCATGTCAAGACGAATCAAATCGACAGCGCTGAAGCAGAGTATCAAGAGGCGCTCGCAATTCGTCGGCAACTAGCGGAAAGGGGAGCAGAGCAGCACAATTCGGAGCTCGCGTTACAGCTCGTGAACGTCTCGAACCTGCACAGGAGCGTTGGTCGCGTAGAGGACGCTGAAAAAGAATTACAAGAGGCGCTTGAAATACGTAAAAAGCTCGCGGAACAGAAGCCGCAGAGCTACGGAACGGCGGTCGCAGAGACCCTTGCGCGACTAGCGAGTCTACATAAGGAGCTCAAGCGTCTCGACGAAGCGGCGTCGGAATATGCGGAAGCGGTCGCGCTTCGTCGCGAATTAGCGAAAAGTAAGCCGAGCGCGCATAATTCCGAGCTCGCGACGCTACTCGTTAGATTGGCGAATTTGCATAAGGAGCTTAATCTCAACGAGGACGTTGAGAGCGAGTTGCAGGAGGCGCTTGAGTTATCGCGCGCCTTGGCGAAGAGTGAACCAGAGAAATACAATCCAATTATCGCGCAACTTCTCAACGAACTGGGTAGCTTGCATGAGAACGCTAAGCGATTCGACGTTGCGGAACCAGAATACCGCGAAGCGATCGAGCTTCGCCGTGAGCTGGCTCAAAAGGATTCGACTAGGTTCAATCCAGAGCTAGCCGACTCGCTCGACAAACTGGCGAACTTGCATAGAGATCTTCAACAATACGACGCCGCGCTCGCGGAATATCAAGAGGCGATTGAACTCTACCGCGCTCTCGACGCCGAGAGTCCTGAAGTATATGAACCGCGACTTGCAACCGCGCTTGGCAATCTCGCAAGTTTACTACAAGCGACGAAGCAGTACGCCGAAGCCGACGCCGCTTTCAAAGAAGCGATTGCGACATACCGCAAACTCGCCGCCGCCAAACCCGACGGTTACGCTTCTGCTCTTGCCGTCTCTCTCAATAACGACGCGAACGTTCTGAGCGATCTCAACCAATTTGACGCGGCGGAAGCGGCTTATAAAGAGTCGATCGAATTGCGCCGCAAGTTGGCCGCTACTAATCCCGACGAGTACAATCCGGGTCTAGCCATTGCTCTCAACAACCTCGCTAATTTGCTCAAGAGCCTCAATCGTTACCAGGACGCTGAAGCGACGTATCGTCAAACGATCGAACTGCGTCGCCAACTTGCTGCGGCAAACCCTGTCGACTACAATCCAGGGCTCGCGCGCGCGTTGTATAGTCTTGCCGATCTGCTGTATGATCTGCACAAAGAACAGGACGGGGACGCGGCTAGCGGAGAAGCGATCGCGCTCTATCGTTCGCTCGTTACGCAAAACGCCGTAGCGTACACGCCGGAATTGGCGTCCGTTGTCTACAACGTAGCGGTCGTGTACTACAATAATGATCGCTACGAGCAAGCGGCGCCGATGGCGCAGGAAGCGGTCGACCTTTATCAAAACCTATCGAAAGAGAATCAGGAGCAGTTCGGCGAAGCGTTGGCCGACGCGCAGAAACTAACGGAGTTGATTGCCTCTCAGCTGGAGAAGTAGCGGGTTCGCGATTAAACGCTCCAGGCGTTGAAGTTTTGTTCTAAAAGAGACCTACCCTTTGCGTTTTGAAAGGGGTAGGTCTTTTTTTTATTTTGAACGCGTGAGATAGCAACAGAGGAACCGTAGCGGCGTATTAGGAGTATTTTACTTTTTTGGTCGATTTCTTCCCATAAACTCACTTGGAGTCCTCTTTAGTATTGAGTTCGGCAAATTGATCGGAGGATTTTGCGAAATGATTTGTCAGGAAGAAAGCTAGCATTCTAGCCGCATTCGCGGTTTTCAGGCTATTCCGGACTCACGACGTTCCCATATTGTGGAAAGAGACAACCATTGACAATCCGATAAGAGCGAGATCGGCGTAATGAAAGTAAAACTGACTAATAGAAGTTTTGGCGTTCTTTTGATTGTGATAACGTTCCTAGCGTATTGGGCGTGCGCTTTTAGCGCGTTTGCAAGTCCGACGCCGCAACAGGTAATCGTTGAACGACGCGTTGAAGAGGTTACAACGTCCGTCGAATACGACGAAAAGATTGAAACCCAGTATGTAACGATAGTATCAGAACTCCGCGAAATCATCACGGAAGATTCCAGTCAAACGCATGAGTTTGTTTCTGCGCTCATAAAGCTTGCGGAGATTCTTGAAGCGCGCGGAAAGTTGGCGGAGGCAGAGAAAGTATGCGCGGAAGCGATCGATAGGCTTCGAGGACTCGTTAGGCAAAATCCGGAGGAATACGAACCGACTTTAGCGGTGGCATTGAATCTTCTAGGTGTGATCCAAAAAAGCCAGGATTGTATGCAAGAAGCGACGGCGGCTTTTAGAGAGTCAATTGCTCTCGGGCGTAAGCTAGCTCAAGACGATCCTCAGAATTTTTACGCCAGTCTGACGACTCCGCTACTCAATCTCGCGAATTGTTGTTGTTCCATTGGGCAATATGACGAGGCCAAAAAATACTACCAAGAGTCTGTTGATTATCGTCGGAAACTTGCCAAGTTTGATCCTCAAACTCACCAGCCAGGTTTGGCAAAGGCGCTTGCTAGGTTGGCTCTTTCGAACTATTTGCTCAAACGTTACGCCGACGTCTCCAAGGACAGCGAAGAGGCGATTGCGATTTTCCGCGAACTTGCCGCTGATAATCCGAAAGATTATCGTTCCGAGTTGGCCGACGCGCTTCGATTTCTAGCGCTCGCTAAAATTTGCGACAAGAAATTTTCCGACGCCGACGAGCCGATGCGGGAAGCTAACGAACTATATCAAGCGTTGGCGTCGGAGGATCCTGACAATTATGACGAACTTGCGAAATCGACTGGTCAACTGCTCGCCGCAATACTTGACCTCTCGTCGTCCATTTCAGAGGAGGAAAACGACCCGAAAGAAGACGCGGAAGAAAGCGACGGTAATGGTGAAGAGTCGACTGTTGGAACTTTGCAACCCGAGAGCGTCGAGAGTAATGAAAATGGTAGCAATGAGTTGGAAATAACGCCGACTATTGGCGACAATGAATCCCAAGAATCAGAGCTGTTCGAGTCAGAAACCCCCGAAGAGATTCGCGTTAATCTTGGCGATTTGCAAGTTGGCGGTCGCATACCGTCCCTTAGTTCGGGCGACTGTGAGGATTGCGAAGCCGAATTGTATTTTGCCGACACGCCGCATTCTCTTTATACGCTCAGTTATCAGAGCGCCAAGAAGGGCGGCGTCTCGTATACGGTAAGCGTCCTTCGACCCAATGATTGGCTTAGCGATCAAGGACTTCAAACGAGTGTTGACGAGTTTGTGCGAGCGCAAGCCGAGCTCGCGCCGCAATACCATTATGAATCGAATGAATCGAACGTTAGAGTTTGGATCGATTTCAATGAAATTGGTTGCGCTGGTTGGGCGACGCTCGTGAACGTCGATAATTCTTATGAATACCAATCGGGGGACGGCGCGCTCATTACTGGTATGATTTCGCGCGACGGAGCATACAAGGTTGATCTCTTGATGGAAGGGCAGGACGCGCCAGTAAGCGTTTTTAGCTCGCAGACATTCTGGTCTGTTGATCACAATTGTAACCTTACGGTGAACGCGCTACGAGCCGGCGAACAAATTCGTATGCCGAACGGTGAGACGAAACGAATTGTTGGCAAGAGTCCGCGCGCTGGCGCAGAGTCGTACAATTTTGAGGTTCTCGGGAATAAGCTGTATTCCGTCGCGCCGGACGGAAAACTGGCCGAAAATTCACGGCGCGCGCTAACGACGCCTGAGCTACGAAGAATATCAGGCTTTGCATCGGGTACGGGGCAAAACGATCCAGTGGTCTCGGCAGTTGCGTCGCGTCTTGCCGGACGTCAATATAAGTCTTTCAACGAACTTCGCAGTGAACTTTGGATCGCAGTTGCTGAAGACGCGAGTTTGTGTGCGAAGTATGGCTTGGACTTTACCGGAGTCCTCAAAGGTCGCGCGCCTTATGCGCCGGAGGAGACGCGCGTCGGCAAAAGGATAAAGTATGAGCTTCATCACCTCAAACCGATTAAACAGCGCGGCGCTTTCGCCGTCTACGATTTGGATAATCTTCGAATCCTCGATCCTAGAGCGCATATAGAGGCGCATCGAAAATACAGATAGAGTCAGTTGGACTAATTCGACGCAGACAAAGATTATGACTCGCGCTACGTATCGCGCGAGTTGACTTCTGAATAAATCACTCTATGACGGAGGACACAATGGAAACTGAATTTCTAGAAGAACCGACATTGCCTTCAGGCGCGATCGGCTTTTATAAAATTGGCGACGAGTATGGCGTCTTTTCCAACTTTGCCCATACGCCAGTTGAAATTGACGGTCATACTTGGTTCACTACGGAGCATTATTATCAAAGCTGGAAATTTAGAGGCGTCGACGACGTTGCTTCACAGCGAGCCTTTAATAGAATCTTAACTAAGAAAAGCCCGGTCGAAGCCGCTAAACTTGGTCGAGATAAATCCATTCCTAGGAGACCGGATTGGAAAGGAAACAAGGATGACGCTATGCGAGTAGCGGTAGCTTATAAAGCTCGTCAACATGAGGAAATGAAGGAAGCCCTGTTAAGAACGGGCGAAGCGTTAATCGTCGAAAAAGCAATAACAGACGATTACTGGGGGTATGGGGCGGACGGCAAGGGGAATAATATGTTAGGACGCGTCCTAATGGAAGTGAGAGACGCTATTAAAGAAGATCGGTTAGATCAATACATTTCCGAAACGCGCGCCCGCTTGCCAGAAGCGTAAAGCTGAAACGCAAACTCTTTCACTATACCGGTAACGAGTCAAACTCATCGTCTGACGATCGCTAGCGACAAGCGCCGTTTAGAAGTTAAATCCTCTAAGCGGCGCTTCTCTTTTTAGTCTAAGCGAGCCGAACTAACGTTCGACCTTTGCATTTTCAGGCGTTTCTAGAATTCCGAGCGTTTGCATCCATTCTAAGACGCGTTGCGGGTATTTCCGAATAGGCGCTTCGGGTCCGCAATTAAAGAAGGCGTGATTAGCGAACGCGTAGATATGCATTTCAGCGGGAATGTTCATTTTTCGTAGCTGACGGTAGACCATGACAGAAGCCATAGGCGAATATCCATCGCCGTCGCCGTGGATAAAGCACATAGGCGGCGTTTTGTCGTCGAATTTGAAGTCTTCAACTAGTTGAGCGTCGTTTCCGCGTTCGGTATTGGGCGAGTCGACGCCGTCGGTTAGCGCGTACGCGGGGTAGACGGGTATTGCGAAGTTAATATTACACGGTAGTTTATCGATTTCGTCGACGGGCTCGTAGGTTTGTACGGAACTTGAGGTCGCCGCCATGAGAGTGAGGTGTCCTCCTGCGGAGAATCCCATAACGCCAATCTTATCGGGATTGATCTTCCATTCATCAGCGTGAGCGCGCACAATGCGAATTGCTCGTTGCACGTCTTGCCATGCGGCGTAGTGCTTTGCAATTCCAGGACGTCTTGGCGTGCGGTACCATAGCATCACGACGGTAACGCCGTGTTCAACGAAGAAATCGCGCGGCATAATTCCTTCGACTTCGTATGCGACGCCCATATAGCTTCCTCCGCAGCAAATAATGAGACAGGCGTCGCTCGTCTGATTTGCCGGACGCCAGTATTCCATTCGCGGCGTGTAGTAGGAGCCGCCCTTGTCCTGGTACGACTCGGCTTTGTCTCCCGGCGGAGTCGACGGCCACAAATTGATCGTGTCGAACGCATAGATTTGCGTCGCGGCGCATAACGTTAGGAGTAACGCGAGCGTTAAACGTTGCAGATGTTTCATAGCTGACCTCAAAACATAGCGGATAAAAAAAGCGCGCCTCCTCGACGCGCGTGAAATATAGCGTTCAGTCTTGTTGAGCGACGGCGCCGTACGCGGGCGCGAGCTCATGCGCGCGCGCGGAAAAGACCTTTTCCGTCGCCGGATTGTCGACGTCCTCTTCGATGAGCGCAATGATCGCGATCCCATGTCGATCGGCGTAGTCGATCGCTTCTTCCGGATCGATGAGTAAAGTCTTCTTCGCTTCGATCGCGAGCACAACCGCTCCCGACTCGTACATTGCGCGCAACGTGCCGATTCCAACGGTCGGAACGTCGAATCGCATATCTTGATTCGGCTTCGCGACCTTAACGACGACGAAACCCTTGCTCTTACACAGCTCGCCCGCGCGGCGAATCGCCTCGTCCGTACCTTCGATCGCTTCGACCGCTAATGTGGCGCGATTCTTAACGCTAACGCTCTGTCCGACGTCTAACCGTCCCATTTCGCGCGCGAGTTTCCACCCGAAAAAGACGTCGAGCCATTGCGCGGACGTCGGCGCGCGTTTCGTTAAAAGTTGTCGACGCACGAGTAACTCCGGTGCAAAATCAGTGCCTGGCAACATAATGACGCCGCGATTCTCAAACGCGCGAACGACCGTTGTGAGCAACGAGTCGTCTTTGCAATCGCGGCGACGACGAAGGAAGTGATCCGCAAAAAAACGGATCGTATAGAAATCCGGCGCCTGACGCCAGATGAACGCGGGATCGAATAGCCGAATCTTGTGGATCTTGCCTGCGAGCGTTGCGTAATGCACGTCGTGCTTCTGAAAGAATTTTGTCGCCCACCCGAACTTGCCCATTCCACCCCAGGCAAAAACGTCGCAAATCTCGGATAATACGGGATCCGCGTGATCGCGTACGCCCAAACAGACGACTTCACGACCCGACGCCTTCAGCGCGCGCGCAAGCGTAACGGGGTAGTTGCCCCAACCAGCGATGAGTCCGACGCGTTTAATCTCGGCAAGGGATAGGGTCATAGGCGCCTCTCGATTCATTTCGCTAACGTTCGTCGCCGCTCTTGCCTTCTAGCGCGTCGAGTCGCGCGAGCGCTTGTTCCAACTCTTTTTTCAGCGCTCGAACTTCCTTCTGCGTCTCCGGGAGCTTGGCGAGCGCAACTTGTTTACGCATCTGTTCTTTTTCCGGCGTCGCCGGGATGCCGACGATACGCGCGCCCGATGGAACGTTCGTCATAACGCCCGCCATAGCGCCGAGCGTCGCGCCGGAACCAATTTGCAAGTGATCTCTCACGCCGACCCTACCAGCCATAACGACGTAGTCGCCAGTCGTTACGCTGCCGGCTATTCCAACGCTTGCGCAAAGAAGATTCCGTTTACCTATCTTGCAGTTGTGCGCTATCATGACGTGATTGTCGATTTTCGTTCCTTCGCCGATGAGCGTTGCGTCGTACGCGCCGCGATCGATCGTTGCGCACGCGCCTATTTCAACGTTGTCCTCTATCACGACCGAACCGTACTGCGCCGCAAGAATGTGCTCGCCGCTTGAAGAATCGTACCCGAAGCCGTACGCGCCAATAACACAATTAGCGTGCAAAATGCAGTTCGCGCCGATCGAACAATTTTCGTAAACGACGACGTTCGGAAAGACGACGGTGTTCGCCCCGATCGAAGCTCCCGGCATAATCGTCACGCCGCTATGAAGAACGGCGCCGTCGCCAATAACGACGTCGTCGCCGATCGACGCGAAGGGAGCGATCGAGACGTTGGCGCCAAGCGTAGCAGACGCGGCGACGTATGCGCGGTCGGACACTCCAGAATGCGAGAGCGCGCGCTTCGGATGAAAGAGCGCGGCGATCGCTTCAAACGCAGTCTTAACGTCGTCGACTTTGAGGATAGCAAAGCGTTCCGGCAACCTGATTTCGTAGCTACGCGGCAGTACTACGGCGCGCGCGTTCGTTGCGAAGTTCCAGTCGAGTTTTTCGGGTTTTTCGGCAAAAGTAATCGATCGAGAGTCGGCAGTGTGCAACGGCGACGTCTTTTCGATAACGCAGTTGGGATCGCCGACAAGATCGCCTTGCGTTAACTCTGCCAGTTGCGAAAGTAGAACCTTCATGACGCGAACGCTCCCTCTTTCTCGAAGCGAATAATATTCTGATGTAATCTGACTGTTGCGCGACGACTCGAAAATCGAATCGTGCAAAAAGACCGTCTTTCAACGTACGCGTTTGCGCTCGTCGAAAGACGGTCATATTAGCGTGCGTCAACGACGTAGCGCCGTAGTTTACGCGTTCGTCTGCGCATTCTTGCACTTCAGAATGAGCTTGGAAAGGCGAGACTTTTTACGAGACGTGTTGTTCTTGTGCCACAATCCTTTGGCGGCGGCGCGATCCAGCGCGCTGCAGACGCTACGGAACTGCTCTTGAGCCGCTTCAATTTCACCGGCGCGGAGTTGCTTCAGAAGCTTCTTAATGCGATTGCGGACGACCGAGCGAGCCGCGCGATTGTATTCGCGACGCGCGACGTTTTGACGTTGACGTTTTTTAGCGCTTTGAATGTTTGGCATATCTGTCTAACTCTATCTATACAAATTTTTCATGACGGCGCGTCGAGTCAAATTGGAACCGCGACAACCTACGCGACGACTCGACGCCCGGGAGACGAAAGATCGTCGCGCGCTCGCGCAACGAACCCGACAGCGCGCAACAACGCGGATCGGCGGATTCCAGACTCCCTCGGGTCACACCGCCGCGCCGACTCTCTTGCGTTAGCGCGTTGGCGTTCCCAAACCTGTGCGACGACCGAAATCGCGACACAAAATTTTCGCGATCCATTATGCACGAAATTTTTGTTTTGTCTAGTAGTCCCGACGGTTTTCTTAAGGAAAAATCACCGCGCATAGTCGCGCGCCATACGTTTAGCCGCCTCGCAACTTGCTAGCGATCTTATCGAGTAGCGAGCCGACGTCTTTATAGGAGAAATCGATCGCCGCGAGTTTCTGTGCAAACTCGTTTGCCTTCTGCACATTGTTGAGCCCGAGCGCGAGTCGCGCCCCGTTGTAGAGCGCGCGTTTGATCATCTCGCTCTGCTGATCGAGTTTTGCAATCGCCTGGTCGTAGTGCATCGCCGCTAGCGTATACTGCTTGATATGCTGGAAACACTCCGCCAGCGCAAGCAGGCATTGTCCAGCGATACCCTCGTCGACTTTCGCTTTCTGAAGCTCGGCGATCGCTTCCTTGAATTCATGACGCTCCATATAGAACATTCCAAGCTCCATATGCAGTCCCGATTCGTTCGGCGATTTCTTGAGGCGATATTGGATGTACTCGTAGCGCTTCTGGTCGTATACTTTTTTCTGCGCGGCAAATTTTTCTTTTGTCGCGTCGGAAGGATCTTTCTGGTAAGCTTCCTTGAGTCGCTTCATCTCCTCAGAAGCGCGCGCTCGTTGTACTTCGAGTAATTTCGGCTGGAAGAGATCGTCCTCAGGGAAGACTTTTAACGCGCGCTTGCACGCGTCCTCTGTTTTGCGTAGGTTGCCCTTTTGGAAGAAATGATCGACGAGCTCAACGTATGCTTCGCGATCGTTTGGATTCTTGCGAAGGCGTTTTTCGCATTGATCCTCAACGGACAGTACTTCCGCTTGCTCTTCTTCCACGTCCTCCTTTTCGCCGCGCGGCGCGGCTTTAACTCGATTGATTGTCCGCTCAAGCATGAGGTCGCTTATCATTTTGCCGGCTTCGACGTCGTTCGGATTAATTTTGAGGACGCGTTCCCAGCATGCGATGGCGTTCTCGTATTGTTCGCGTTGACCTAGTTCGAGCGCGGCGTACCGGTTGATTTCAACGTCGTCTGGCGCGCTGTCGATCGCGAGTTTGAGATAGGCGAGTCCGGCGTCGTCGAACCCTTCGTCGAGGCACGCTGTCGCCATAGAAACAAACGCTTGCTCGTCCCACGGATCCTTCTTCAATTTTTCGACGCCTTCTTTAATCGTCGTTTCGAGATCTTTCGTATTCTTACCGATCGAGGATTTCGCCTTCTTCATGAAGCCGAAAGTCGACTTTTTGCGCTTGTTTTTATATTTTACGCGCAGATTTGCGATAAAAGACTGCATATAGAGAATATTGCTAGGATCGCCGCAGACGCACTGCGCAAACATTTCGGTTGCGTAGTCGTGATCGCCGATCTGCATTTTCTGATTGCCGTATTCAAAACACTGCTGAAGCCTAGCGCGTTTTGCGGGCGAGATTTCGTTCGTTGCTCCCATAGGACGAGTCTCCAGTCTATTTAGCGGCGTCGCACGGTAGGACGACGCGCCTAACGTCTCGATTGAATCGCGCCGACATTGCGACCGACGCTCTTACCAACTATTATAATGACACGCGAACGCTTTTCAACGGCGCGCGACTTTTATTTCCCTTTTCTCTGTGCTCAATCGGTTCATGCGCAGTGAATCGCACGCAGAGTTACGATTTCCCTTTTTTCCAAAAAGCGCCCCTTGAACTTTTTCGCGTTCGCGGTAGAATCAACACCAGTTGCCGGACTGGCGGAATTGGCAGACGCGATGGATTCAAAATCCATTGCCCGCGAGGGCGTCTCGGTTCGAGTCCGAGGTTCGGTACTGTTAGCTCGAGTTGCAAGCTCGAGCTTTTTTGTTTCTTGCGCGCGTGGAAATTAGTCGAAAACAAGTATTCTTGTCGTCGGGGGGGCGCCTTTTTTTCGCGCGTTGGATATAATGTCGTGGAGTATAGTACAAAGAGGGTTGTGCGCCGCGCGTTTTTCGTGCGTTGCGTACCGAAGGACACGTTTTAGATCGCGAGCAGGTAGTATTATGAAGACGCGCGCCGAGGAGTTTTCGGGTTTAACAGTCGCAATGATAACGCCGTTCAAGGACGGCAAGTTGGATTTTGCCAGGCTTGAAGAGCAGGTTGATCGTCTTATCGAGTCCGGCGCGCGCGTCTTGTCGCCAGCCGGTACGACCGGCGAGGCGCCGACGCTCACGCATAGCGAGCAACGGGAATTGATCGCGAGCGTAGTGAAATTCGCGCGTGGTCGCGCCAAGGTCTTGGCTGGCACGGGCTCCAATAATACGGTAGAGGCGTTGGAACTGACGCGTTTTGCGGAGACGGCTGGCGCTGACGGCGCGCTCCTGATTTCGCCGTATTACAATAAGCCGACGCAGGAGGGAATCTACCAGCATTTTGCCAAGATTGCGACTTCTGTTGGTATTCCGATCTGCCTTTACAACGTGCCGGGACGCACCGCGAAGGGAATCGAGCCGGAAACGATTTTTCGGCTAGCCGAGATCCCTAATATAACTATGGTGAAGGAAGCTTCCGGCTCGATGGACGCGGCGTCGCGAATTATTTCAGAGACGGATTTGACCGTTCTATCTGGTGACGACAGTCTCACTCTTCCTTTCATGTCCCTTGGCGCGCGCGGAGTCGTCTCGGTGGTCGGCAACTTTGCGACTGCCGAGATCGTAGCGTTGTGCGACGCGATGAACGAGGGACGTCTAGACGACGCGCGACGCTTACATTACAAAATGTTGCCGCTATGTCGCGAGGCGCTTTCACTTGCGACGAACCCTATTCCCGTCAAGAGGGCAATGCAACTGCTCGGTCGCGACTCCGGTGAAATGCGTCTGCCTATGACGGAACTCGAGCCCGCGCTTACGGAACGTCTGCGTCGATCCCTCATTACGGCGGGTCTTCTCGCCGAGTAGCCTTGACGCGACGCGCGCGATTTTCTTTTAACGTACTCAGAGAAATCATATGATAGTCAAGATAACAGGCAAGCTGGTGGCGCTCTATGCCGACCGTGCGATTATTGAAGCGGCGCCTTTTCAGTACGAGACGCTGATTCCGGAGTTTACGCGTCGGCAATTGCAGAGCGAACTGCAAAAGACGGTGTCGCTTTACACGCTCGAGTATATAGACGGCGCGCCGAATCAAGGTCGTCTCGTTCCGCGACTACTGGGATTTTTAACCGACGTCGAACGCGAGTTCTTCGAGATCTTCTGTAGCGTCGACGGGGTCGGCACGAAGAAGGCGTTGCGCGCTATGGTGCGACCGGTGCGCGAGATTGCCGAAATGATTGAGCAGCAGGAGCACAAGGCGCTTGCGACTTTGCCCGGTATTGGACCAGCCACAGCGGAGCGTATAGTTGCAAAGCTACGCCGCAAGGTTTCGAAGGCGTTGCTCATGACGCCGCGTCCTAGCGACGCGCTTGCGGACGCGGAGCTTCCTTCCGACGTTGTGAACGAGGCGTATCTTGCGCTCATTGGCTTGGGACACAGCGAGTCGGAGGCGCGCAAGTTGATCGACGAACTGCTTGCAAAGAGCAAGCGGAAATTCAAGGAATCCTCCGAAATCTTGCAGGCGATTTGGGATAATCGATAGTTCTGGAGCGCGATATGGTTAGAGAAACCAAATTTGGCGGCGACGAGTTGAGCGATTCGACCGACGCGCGCGAACCTAGCGCGCCGTCTTACGTCGATTCTTTTGGCGGCGGTCAGGACGACGACGCGCTATTGCGTCCGACGCGTATGTTTGATATGGTCGGTCAGCGCGAGGTCTACGCGCGAATTGAGATCGCCGTTAAAGCGGCTCAGAAACGCGGCGAGACATTAGGACACATTCTTTTCGACGGACCTCCCGGACTCGGTAAGACAACCTTTGCGACGTGCATTCCTCACGAGCTGGGAGTCGATTTTCAGATCGCGAACGGCGCCACAATGCGCGCGCCGAAGGATATTGTGCCGTATTTAACGAACGCGCAGGAGGGCTCCGTTCTCTTTATCGATGAAATTCATCGTATGCAAAAGACGGTCGAGGAGTTTCTCTATCCTGCGATGGAGGACTTTCGAATCGATATCGCCGTAGGAGAAGGCGTGAACGCGCGAACGCTCAACATACCTTTGAAGCCGTTTACTCTGATCGGCGCAACGACGCGCACGGGACTTATTTCAGCGCCGTTGCGCGATCGTTTTCAGATGCGCGAGCATTTGGAATTCTACTCGGTCGGCGAATTAGCGGAGATCGTGCGCCGCAATGCGAAGAAACTGAAGACGAAGCTCGACGATCAGGCGGCGATCGAAATTGCGAAGCGTAGCCGCGGAACGCCAAGGTTGGCTAATAATCGTTTGCGCTGGGTGCGAGATTACGCCGACGCGACTGCGAACGGCGACGTAACTCTTGAGGTTGCGCGCGCCGCGCTTGAAATGCAAGGAGTCGACGAAATGGGACTCGACGGACAGGATCGTAAATTCCTGGAAACGATCTGGCGCGTGTTTCAAGGCGGTCCAGTTGGCGTCGAGGCCGTCGCGCACACGATGAACGTAGCGCCCGACTCGCTCGTCGACGAAGTAGAGCCGTATCTCTTGCGTAGCGAGCTTCTAGTACGCACGCCGCGAGGACGGAGATTGACGGCAAAGGGACTTCGGCATATTGGCGTCGAGGTTGCCGACGACGCGGAGTTCAACGTCGGAACAACGCGATTATTCGATTTTTAAGCGAGCGCGCAAACGTGGAACTGCGCCTCGGTCGCTTTTACGTCTTGGAAACTTTTGGGAGAGCGTCATGGCAGAAGCCGAGTTTAATGGAAAAGAAGAGGAACTCAAACCGTATTTAGTCGTCGACGTAAAGGAAATGTGCAAACGCGCAGACGCTTTGCGCGCGCAAGGGAAGCGCATTGGGCTAGTGCCCACTATGGGCGCGTTACACCTAGGGCACCTCAGCCTAGCGATCGCCGCTAAAAACGAATGCGACGTCGTTATTGTTTCTGATTTCGTCAACCCGACTCAGTTCGCGCCCGGAGAAGATTTCGATAAATACCCGAGAACTCTGGACGCCGATATCAATCTACTCTCCAAAATCGGGGCGGACTACATTTTCGCGCCGAAACCGAGCGATATGTACCCCGAGGGATTCGACGCCAAGGTTCACGTCGGCGGCGTCTCGCAACTACTGGAAGGAGAGTTTCGCCCGACGCACTTCGACGGCGTTGCAACTGTTGTCCTCAAACTCTTTAATATCTCGCGTGCAGACGTCGCTTATTTCGGGCAGAAGGACTATCAACAGGTTCAGGTCGTTCAGAAGATGATTGACGATCTTAACGTGCCGATTCAGATTGAAATGTTGCCAATTATCCGCGAACGCGACGGGTTGGCAATGAGTAGCCGTAATCAGTATCTTTCGAACGAAGAACGTAAAGAGGCTCTCGTTCTGAGCGAAGCGCTCGCGAAAGCCGAAGAAATGATACGCGCCGGCGAACGAGACGCGAACGCAATCTATGCTGAAATGCGCGCTATTATCGAGAGCGCGCCGAGCGCTAAAATCGACTATATGCGCGTCGCCGATCCGAAGTCGTTGCAACCTCTCGAGCGCGTCGCCGGCAACGCAGTCGTTCTACTTGCCGTGCGTATCGGCGCTACGCGACTCATTGACAACAAGATCATTGACCGCAAGTAATCTTTCGTTCTATGGAACGGCGTAAAGAAAGCCGACAAGTCGTCGCGAGAACGGCTTGTCGGCTCTTTTACGCTCGGGGAAGGGCGTTATTCAACAAAGCGAGCGTTTAGCTGCGCTCCATGAGTTCGATTCCCAGTCCGTCCGCTTCGATAAAGGCGCATTTGAGACCCGGTCCAGCGTCGAACGGCTCGACGAGAACCTTGTAGCCCTTCATGGCTTCTTCGAGATTATCGCATTCATAAGCGACGTGCGCTTGCTTCTGGAGAATCTCCGGAAACGGACTGCCGTCTTCGAAATTGAGCCATTCGACGGCGTAGGGCTCGTCGTTGAAGTCGTTGATGTGAACCTTGCAACCTTCGAGGTAGATCGGTAGATCCGTGCGCTCTTTGGTGGGAATGCCGATGTGGCTATAGCGTAGACCCGGTTTGAGCATAAGACGTTCCTTTTAATATGACGGTTAATCTTGCTTGCCTGCGCGGTATAAACGATCCATTACGGATGGGCCTTCGGATTCGTGAATTTCAGACCGTCCATGCTGTGATAGCACGCGTATTCCGTCACGATCGCGCCGTCCGAACCCGCCATCATGAAGTGCGGCGCCGTAAGGCGTCCTAGTTTGTCCTGATCGCCGACCGTCATCTTCTTGTAGTTGAAGCATGTGATCGCGTTCGCGTCAAGCTGGCTCTTCGGCAACATTGCGAGAACCTGAGGCGTCTTCTCGCCGCCTTCGGAGAAATTGAAAATACTGCCGTTGCGCACCTGCCAAGATTCGTGCTTCGCCGGCAAACCTTCAGCCGCTTCATGACGATGTTCCGGAATCATTTGACCAGGAAGAAGGTAAATGTCGTGCCCGAAATAACGGAATTCCTTGTCGTTGAAGAAGAAAATTCCGCCCATGCCGACGTTCGCAAAGTCGCCGAGCCCGAAGTCGGAGACCCAGAAGTCCTTGTTCGTGCGAAGCGAGTCCGCGAGCGAATAATTCATTTCCGCGAACATCTCATAGAACGCTTCAAAAGCCTTGTCTTGCTGGAAGACGCCATTCTTGTAGAAAAAGTCGTTGTCGTATTTTTTCATTGAATTGCCTGTAGGTTCGTTTGCTGGTTGTGCCGCCGTCGTCGCCGCGACATTAGCGCGCGCGGAAGACGCAGCGAATCCGGTAAAGCTCGCGCCGGCTACGCTGCCGACGACCGCTTTCAAAAGGTCTCTTCTTTTCATAACCGCTCCTGACGTCGGATAGTCCGACTCACGTGAAACCAAGCCTAGACGACTCATGTTACGCACGGCGCGAACCGTTGTGCGCGCAACCGAGTTGGAGGTTGACGCGCGCGACGCTTTCTATATACTGGTCTCAATAACCTCGCGCGACGCTCGTCAAGGCGTTCATTCCTATATGTAAGTATATCGCTTTTACTAGTCGAGCGCAAGCGTTTTTTATTTTTTCAACCTTTTTTGCTACGACAAACGGAACGTTGCGATATTACTAGGAGGCACAATGCCCAAACCGAAGGATGAAAGCGCGCTCAATCCACTCGACGCCGTTAAAACAATCGCTCTGGAAACACGTGGAAACGACGTGATTTTACCAGTCAAGGCGCAACCGGGCGCTGGTAAAAACGAACTGCGCGCAGCGTTAGACGGCGCTCTCAAAGTTTGCGTTACCCAAGTTCCCGAGAAGGGCAAGGCCAATAAGGCGATCATTGAAGTTCTTGCAAAAACGCTGAAATTGCGCAAATCGCAGATTACATTAGCGAGCGGAGAACTTGCTTCTCAAAAGAAGTTCGTCATCGAGGGGGTCGCTGAAAGCGAGTTGCGTGAGAAAATCCGAAGTGCGTTGGAATAGCCTCTGCCGCGCTGTTATGGTCGCGAGAATCGTTATAATCGGTTTAAAATATTGAAAGTAGGAAAATTGAAACGAATGTTTTTGCTTATTCTCTTTTCAATAAGCGCCCTTTTGCTATAATTGTGGCAGACGGTTTCCTGTGCGTTGTGTGCGCCATTAGGCGTTCGCGCGCGGTAACCTTGTGCGGACAGAAAGCTCGCGTTGCGCGCGGCGCATATGCGAATATACCGAATGATCGTCGCTCGCAAGACGGCGTGTGTTAGGAGTCAATATATAATGAAAAAGCTGACGGTTTCACTCTGCGCGGCTTGTGCTTGCGCATTTCTTCTTGGCGGATGCGGCGACTCGAGTCTACATCCGGGCGTGAATTACTTCTATAAACCGGACGCGCTCGATCCTGCGGTTAAGGACACGTCAGATCAGACGATGTTTCATGAGCCTGAAGCGGTCGACGACGCGAAACTTGCCGAGTACGTTGCGAAGTACGACGCCACGCACGTTGCGGCGCCGGTTGCCGTGCCGCAAGCCGCGCCTGTTGTGAAGCCGAAGCCCGCAATGCCCGCAATGCCCGCGCCGCTCGCCAGCAAAGAGGATATCGACGCTGCGAAGGCGCGCGTTGATGAACTTCGCGGCTCCGTAACGACGGCGAAGAACGGCGCGATTATCGGTATTCGCGTTGAATCGTCGGATACGACTCTTGAGGATATGGAACTCTTCGGACGTCTAGCCGATTTGGAAAGCTTCTTCTTCCTGGGCGCTGTCTTTAACGACGAGATGCTAGCGAAGCTCAGCGGTCTGAAGAATATCAAGTCGGCGACGATACAGAATTCAGATATTACCGTTGCGACTCTCGAAATGTTCAAGACGTGGGAGAATCTCACGACGCTTGATATTCGCCGCAATCTCAAGCTCGAGGACAAAGACCTTACCGTCATCCAAGAGTTCCCGAAGCTAGAGCGCCTCAACGCGTATTATAACTCGTTCAAGAATTCTGGCGTCAATAAGATTTCAAAGTCGACAACGCTGAAGATCGTCGACTTGCGCGGATGCTCCGATATTTCCGACTCCGGCGCGAAATACCTTGCGCGCATTGCGACACTGGAAGAGGTTTACTTCCGATTTGGTATTACGAACGACGGGGTTGCTTATCTTGCCGCCGCGCCGAACTTGAAGTTTGTCGAGTTCCAAGACTGTGGAATCGACAATGCATGCGCCGAGACCTTTGCAAGTTATCCGTCCCTCACCGGACTGCGCATTTTCCGTTGTAAGGGCTTTACCGACGACGGAATCAAGGGACTTGCGAATCTTGGTCTGCAACGTCTCGAGCTTCGCGACCTCAGCGCGTCCGACGACGGCGTCGCGTCTTTGAAAGAACTTAAGAAACTAACGTTCGTCGAGCTCTCTGAATTAGCTATCTCAGCGGACACGCTCAATCAGCTCTGCGGATGTGAGAACTGGAAAAATATGGAGACTCTGTATTTCTTCTCCGTTCCCGTGACCGACGAGACGGTTAAAATAATCGCCGAGAATATGAAGGGACTCAAAAACCTTCGCATACGCGCGTCCGGTGGTAAGAACACCGACGCCACGATCGATGAAATCGTCAAGATGGACTCTCTGGTAACGCTCGACCTTCGCGAGAACACCGGGATTTCGCCGGAAGCGTTCATGAAGCTCGCCGATATGAAGAATCTGCGCAAAATCTACGTTAAAGACACGAAGTTCGGCGATTCGTCTGACGCGGGCGTCAAGTTGCGCGAAGAGTTCAAGAAGAAGAACCCGAAGATTTCCATTAGTACGGAAGGCTAGGTTGTTGACGCCTGGGTTGGCGTGTGGAACCGCTAGACAGTGTAACGCGGCGTCGAACTTAATCGGTTCGACGCCGCGTTGATTTTAGCGCGAGCGCTTGCATACAGATTGAAGCGTGGACGGCGCTTCACTTATAACCTCCCTAGCGCAACCATATTGCATACAAGGAGAACAAACGCAAGGTAACTTGATACCAATCTGTCGTAGCGAGTTGCCCTGCGTCTTAAATTCTCAAATTGCTACCTGCGCCCTTACTATGTTTCATGGAACACGAGAAGGGCGCAGGATTCTTAGTCCATTTGAGCTATTTATCGCTAATCTTCTCAATCGCCTCAAGTAGCGCCGATTTCGTATAGAGCCCTCGGAGAACGACGGGCGCGTCAGGCGCGCCTGGCGTGAAGATCATTAGGGTCGGCACTTGTCGCGCTCCGTGCGCGTCGAGTAGTTCGTTGATCGCGACGACGTCTGGCGTCTGCGCGTCTTGGTTAGTCCAGTCGGCAGTCAGAGTAAGCGCGTTTTTAGCGTCGAACGCCTCTTGGATCTCTTGCGTATGGAGAATGGTCTTTTCAAGGAACTTGCAGTTCATGCACCAGTCGGCGGTGAAGTCGACGACGACGGGGCGACCGTTGGCGAGTTCGCGTTCAAGCGTTTCGCGATCGAATAGCGCCCAATGCTCTTGCTTGAGTCGTCCGTCCCGGGTCGCGCGAATCGCCCAGCGTGTCATCTTTGCTTCGCTTGCGCTCTGTAGCGTCGTCTTAATCGGATTGCTCGGGAAGTTAAAGGAGAAGAGCGCCACAATAAGTACGACGACCAGCGAAATAACCCAGCCGATCGCCTTTTTACCGCCCGCTTCAATTTCATACTGGTTCCGCCCGATATTCCAGCACGCGAACCATAACGCAAAGAGTAACGCGATCGTCGGAAGCTGGTATTCAATCGGCGCGGAATAGATAATCCAAAGCGCGGCGATTAGCAGGAAATACCCCATTGTCTTGCGGAACGTTTCCATCCACGCGCCAGGTTTCGGGAAGAATTTCAGTAGTTCCGGGAACGCGCCTGCAATTAAGAAGGGGGACGCCATACCCAGACCAATTACCAGATAAATCACAACGACGAGCGCGACGTCCCCTTGTCGCGAGGTTTCACTCGCCCAGTCGAGCGCCGGACTTAGTAGCGGCGCGCCGCATGGAATCGCCAGCAAGGTCGTAATTACGCCTTTAAATACCGCGCCAACCGCGCCCTCTTTCTCAGCGAGCTCGTTCGACTTCTCGCCCCCTAGGAACGCCGGGGTCTGTAATTCCCAGACTCCCATAAGACTCAACGCCATAACGAAAACAATCGCGCTCATAATGATTTGGAAGAGCGCGCGCGTAAAGAGGAAACTCAGACCGACGCTAGCAAACGCCAAGGCGCCGAAAACGAGTAGCGTTCCAACAGCGTACCACGCGTTGAGCATAAAAGCGCGCTTGCGACTCTTGCCTGCCTGCTGAAAAAACGACAGGATCTTTAGACCGACGACCGGCAACACGCATGGCGTAAAGTTCAAGATAAATCCGCCTAAAAACGCGATCGCAAGGAGCGCTAAAATATTTCGGGACGCGAAGGTCGTTACTGAACTTTGCGCGTTTGCGTCAGTTTCCTGCGTTTCGCCATTCGAAGTCGACGACGCCGTCTCGTAGTCGTTCGACTCAGGACTTTGACGTTCGCCGGTCGCTTGCGAGAGTTCGCGCGCCTCCGCTAAAATTGGCGCGACGTCGAGCTTGTCGCTGAATCGCGCGGTAAATTTTACGTTCTGCGGCACGCAGGCGCCGCCTTCGCCCTCGGAGCACGCGAGCGCGTCGACTTCGCCCTTGACGACGAGAGACGCCAGATCGACCGACGCGTTCGAGACATAGATCGGTATGAGCCACTCAACCTTACCGAACAACTCTTCCAGAGTCGAGCCGAGCGCGTCTTGCGCCAGCGTTATTTCGCTCGCCAGAATCGGAGCGCCGAACTCAAGGTCAGCGTCTTTGGACGACAGCTTTTTAAAAGTCGTCGGTTTGCCGCCTTCTCCCTGCGTGGGCGAATAGATATGCCAGCCGTCGGCAATCGTGGTTGTAATCGCCACGTAGCCGATTGGCGCGCGCTCGTCTTCGTTCGACTCGTTCACTTCCACTTCCGGCGCGACGACAATCTTAGCCACAACCTTAATCGTCTCCTCCGTCGACTCGGAAAAGCTCGACGAGAACGACAGTCCGGCGCCGAAGTCTTTCGCAGAGAACCCGCCGCTAGCGTCGTTAGAAGTCGAGAATTGCGCGCGCGCTGTCGCGCAGGAGAACGCGACGGTGATCGCGAGAATTAAAATCGTAAGCGCGTTATTGCCAATACACGCGTTGGTTTTCATAAATCGGCTCCTAAGGCTTGAGGTGTGCGTATGGTCGAACGCTCGAGAGCGCCGACGTCATCATTATACATAGAAGCGGCGACCAATAAAGCGGGGCGCGCGACCTCTACGAGCGCTCAGTATGACGTAGCGAACGAAGCCGTTCTGATCGCAGAAAGACGATCAGAACGGCTTCGTTTGTTCATATGGTCCACTTGCGTTACGCGACTTCTTTCTCTAGATCTTGGCGCAGTTGCAGCAGCAACGCCTTCTGCCGTCGTATCGTGTCGAGCGCTTGGCGAGATCGCTCTTCAAAGAGTCGTTCTTTTTCGTCGAGCCTGCCTTGCGTTTCGAGTAGGCGCAAGGTTGCTTGATCGCTTTCACCGCGCAATCTTCGAATCTCTTTCTCACGCGCTTTGAGCGCGGACTCCTTCTGTGCGAAATCGTCCTCGCGCGCTTGGAAGCACGCCGATTGACGCATGATCTCGTCTTCGCGCATATCCAGGGACGCGCTACGTTGCGCGAGCGCCTGGTCGCGCGATTCGAGCGACTGCTCTTCCTGCTTCAGCTTCGACTCGTAAGACTTGAGCTGCGTCTCTTTGAGCGTCTGCTCGCGTTCTCGCGCGGTCGAGAGCGCCTCGCGTTGACTCAGTTGCGTTTCGCGCGCGTCGAGTTCGCGCGCGCGGCGTCGCGCGTCCTTTTCCGTCTGCGAAAGTTGGTCTTCGAACTGTTTGAGTCTCGCGTCGCGCGTTTGGAGCTCCGTTGCGCGTCGCGCCTGCTCGTTCTCGCGCGCTTCCACTTCGAGCGAATATTTAGCGATCTTTTGCTCGCGTTCCTTAAGCTCTTCGACGCGTTGCGCAACTAAATTCTCGCGCGCTTCCAGATCGGTCGTTATCGTACTGAGTCGCGCCTCGTGCGAGCGTAGCATTTCCGTCTTCTGATCGAGATCGTTGCGCTTGGCTTCCGTCTGTAGCGCCAGTTCCTCTTCGCGATCCTGCAACGATTTGTTCTTGCGCGCAATTTCCGCCTCGCGCGATTCGAAATTCGCAAAGATATCGGCGAGTTTACGCTCCCTGTCTTCGATTTCGCTCAGTTTCCGATCCAATTCCTTTTCGCGCAGGTCGAGCGCGCTTGCGAGCGTTTTAGCGCGTTCGTCCTCTTCGCGCCGCTCGTTTGATCTTTTAACAATCGCGTCGTCGGCGTAATTGCGCGCGGCTGCCTCGAAAGCGGCGAGTCGTGCGTTGAGCGCGCTTTCTCGTCTATCAAGCTCGGCAGCGAGCCCTGACTCGTCAACTAATGTCGCAGAATCGTTCGGCGCGCGTCTCCATGATCGGACGTTTGGTCGCGGGGGTACTGGCGTCGACGCGACTACGGCGTCAAGAATAGGAGCTTGCGTTGACATGGCGATTCCTCGGCTGGTTGCGAACGTCGTGCTGTTATTTATCGCGCGACGTTCTAGGACTCTTCTCGTGTAGTAGCGCTCGCACCAAGCGCTACTTTTCAGTATCGACCATTACCGACGTCTTAATAATCAAAATCGCTAAAAAAGATAAAAGTGTTACAGTTTAGCTTGGTTGACTAAGTTTTTCCTGGAAGGCGGCGTCCTTTGCCGCTATTTTCGCGACGAGTTTTTCCTTGAACGCAACGAGCGCCTCCGCTAGCGTTGGATCGCCAGTCGCGAGGATTTGAACCGCGAGAATTCCGGCGTTCCGCGCGCCTCCCGAGCCGGTTCCGACAGTCGCGACCGGTACGTCGCCTGGCATTTGAACGGTCGAGAGGAGCGAGTCAAGTCCGCCCATCATGTCGGTCTTAACCGGGACGCCAATGACCGGCAAGGTCGTGTGCGACGCGACAACGCCCGCCAGGTGCGCGGCGCCCCCAGCAGCTGCTATAATGACGCCCAGTCCTCGCGATTTCGCGGTCGACGCGTATTCGAGAACCTTGTCGGGAGTGCGGTGCGCGCTCATAACATGAATTTCGTATCCGACGTTGAATTCGTCGAGCGCCTTCGCAACCCCATTGATCTTCTCCCAGTCGCTGTCGCTTCCCATGAGTATTCCTACGCGAACGTTCTTTTCCATTTCCCGCTCCATTATAGTGTGTTTTGCGTCGCCGCTTGTACTTGGCGCGCTCGTGATTTTGATTCTGTGCCCGACGCGCTACTTTTCTTGACTTTCGAACGCCGCGTCGTATAATGGCAAAAAGTCCATTTTACACGAAACGCTTTGTTTCGCAACCATACGAGCAACGTGTCGCGACGTCGATTGACGATCGGCGCGCGCAATAATGTGGAGTTATCGAATATGAAGGTTTTGACAACGAGCGTTAGCCGCAAGCGAGCGCGAATGTGCGTCGCAGCGCTTATCGCAGCGTTTGCTAGCTTGGCGTCTTATGGCGCGGAACCGCAGTGGATATTTAATGGAGGCGCGGACGCGCCGCGCGCGACTGTCGGGCAGGGGGTCGCGGAGAGCGAGTTCGGTCTGTTTCGTATTCGCGCGACCGGCGCCGATACGACGGTTAGCGTTGCGATGACGGAAGACGAGCAGTTCGAGGCGTCTGATCGACCTTTCTTTGCGTTGCGTTATAACGCGACGACGAAGCAAAGGTTTGGCGGTCTCTTTTTTACGAACGACGCCGGTCTGACGCGCCTCTCGGACGCTAGTTACTCTCAGTTTCCGATCGTAGGGGACGGTACGTGGCGCGAGGTTGTCGTCGATATGCGAGAATTTGCCCATAAGAATTGGAAGGGACGCATAAAGTCGTTTCGACTCGATCCGGCGAATCCGAGCGATTCCGATTCCATCTTTCGAATTTCGCGGTTCGGATTCTTTGAAACTTCAGATTCTGCGCGCGCGTTTCTTAATCAGGCGGATGACACTCCTAATTACAATATGAGCGCGCTTTTTTCAAACGACGCGTGTTACTGCTTTGTAGCGAAAGGACTCGTCTCCGAGGGGTTTGACCGCGCGGATTATGTAATCGCTCCTGAGAGTTGGCAGATTGGCGCGCTCAAAGGCGACCGCGAGGGGTACGTCGTAGTCTGCAAACGCGACGGCGTTAAGCAGATTGACCCGTTGTGCGACGCGACTTCGCTAGGATATATGACCTACTGTTCGCTCGGCGCCGGCAAATATAACGTCGTCAATAAGAACGACCTGTTCGAGCAGGCGAAAGCGTCTGGACGCGCGGATTCAGCGGCGATCAAATTTGTACTGGCGCGAGGGCTAATGACTCTTGTCGACGAGCAAAAAGGGTTCGATGCGGACGCGCAACTTGACGCCAAGACGGCGGTCGAGCTATCGCGCCGTTTTAAGGATCTAGCGGAGTTGGCGCCGCGTCCGGACGATTTTAACACGTTGCAATCACGCCTCGCCGACGTTGACTCGCGCACGATAACTCGCGGCGAAACAGCGTCCCTCATTATGACGGCGATCCGCGACGCGCTCGGTACCAATACGGCGTCCCCATATCCTCCCGAGTATTTTACACGCGAGCGCTTGCGTATCGGCGCATGGGGTAATTTCAGAGTCGCGGACTACGACGAGGATTATATGCGCGCGTACGCCGACTGCGGGTTCGATTTTCTCCTGAATCTCGCAGTTCCTTCGGTGAAAGTTCTTAAGGACGCCGATAAATATGGGGTCGAGACGTATGTGAACGACGGATCGCATCGTAATCCCGAAACCGGCGCGAAGGAATATTGCGATCATCCGAGCTATACCGGGTGTTTCGTCGTCGACGAGCCCGGATCTGACGATTACGACAAACTTGCGGCGATCTGTAATCCCTACGAACAGGCGACCGGTAAGACGGCGTATATTAATCTTCTGCCGATGTACGCTAACGCAGCTCAATTGAAATACGGCGCAGGCGCAGCGGCGATCGAATATTACGACTCCGATCCCGATCTCTTCCGGAAATACTGCGCCGCGTTCTGCGAGAAGTTCAAGACGAAGTACATCTGCACGGATATTTATCCGCTCAATTGGGTCGACGGTAAAAAGGTTACGTACAACGAATACGTCGAGTCGATCAACGTGATCGCGTCCGTTGCGCGCGAGTATGACCGCGAATTCTGGTGCTATATTCAGACCTTTGCGTGGATTCCGAGCAAACGCACGCCGACAGAAGCGGAGTATCGCTGGCAGTGCTATTCGATGCTTTCTTTCGGCTGCAAGTGCATTCTCTGTTGGACGTATGCGGGCTATAAGGACGGTTTCCCGTCTTTGGTCGACATAACGAGTCATAAGAGTCGGGCGTGGTACGACGCGCGCCCCGTCTTTTGGGAGTTGCGTCGTCTCTCTGACACATATATCCAATATCGCAATCTTGGCGCGTTCACGCACAATTGTACGGACGCGACTCCTTATCTCAAGATGACAAACGAATACGACGCGTCTGAATTTATTCGCGAGATCGACTGTCCCGACCCGTTACTCGTCGGCTGCTTTTCCAAGAAGAGCGCCGAATCGAGCAAGGCGTTTACGCTCGTTAATATGACAGAGCTGGAAGACGCGCGAGGTACGAGCGTGCGCATGAAGCTCGACGGCAATAGCGCGACGGCGTGGTATCGTGGAACGCCGCAACTCGTCGAGCCCGACGACGACGGCTGGTTCGACTTCTACCTTGCGAGCGGCGAGGGGGTCTTTGTTGAAATCAATTAGCGCGCGGCAATCCTAGCGCAACTCCATTTCGGCGCGCGAGCACGTTTTGTTTGTACGTGCTCGCGCGCTTCTTGTTAGCGAACGCTCTTGCTTGTAGCGTTGAAAAACGCTACTGTAACCGAAACTATTCCACAGACGCAAGCGACGTCGCCTCGCCTGCGATCTATTTCCTGCGGCGACCAAGCGAGCAGAAAATGAGCGTTTCAGAAATATCCGCGTTTCCACCAGAAGAATCGCCGCGACCCGCGCGCGTATGCGCCGTTACCGGTAGACCGTTTGAGCTCGGCGAGCGCGTCTATTCGATTATTTACGAAGAGAACGGCGAGATTCGACGCGCCGATCTGTGCGCCGAGGCATGGCGCGAATTTAAACGCCCTGAGACTGCGCTTGCATGGTGGTCTTCACGCGCGCGCGCCGCAGACTCTGAAAAGGACGCCAACGCGATTCTCGCGCCAAACGACGCGTTGGCGGAACTCTTCGAGGCGCTCGCGGATCGACCCGATCAGGCGGATCTACGCTACGCGCTCGCGCTACTGCTCACGCGACGACGCGTCTTTCGATTCGAATTTGACGAAAACGCGCGCGAGCGCGACGACGAACGCCCCGACTCGATATACGTCTACTCGTCCCGAAACGACGCTGGTTACTCCGTGCCCGTTGTCAATATGACCGTAGCTCAAATATCTCGTGTTCAGGAGCGACTGGTCGCGTTGCTCAACTCGCCAACCGCCGCGTTGGAAGAGCAGGGTACGAAACGTGAGAACACGTGATTTTTTGCGCTTGCAGGAGTTTCTAAAATAGTCTATAATCCTGTCGACCGCGATTTTTTGATCGTCGGATTAGATGGAACTTACGAACGTCGCACGTCAACCTGCGGCGTTCCCGACATGATTTAGCGCCGTTACAATAACGATAGAGAAATGTTATCGTCCGCAATTATCCAATCACACGCCTTCACGCGACGCCGAGGGAACGACGTTGCGCCAGCAGTACGCCTAAGAGCGCTCGCGTTTGTTATCGCGCTTAGCGCCGCGCTGGCTATCGGTTGCCAAACGACGAAACCGGTAAAGTTGCCAGTCGTAGTCGGCGAGAATCCAACAACCGCAGAACTACTCGACGCGATTAATAAGAATAGCGAGAAGATTCAAGCGCTCTATTCTACGGACGCTAGTCTTAGCCCTAGTGGTCATCCTGGCTCCGCTAACTGTCGCGTCTTCTTTCTGCGACCGAATAAACTTCGCCTGCTTGGATCGTCCCCTATGACCGGTCGCGTGATTGACGCGGGGTGCGACGGCGAGAAATTCTGGTTTTGGAACAAGCTCTTTAACGGTAATGAACTGTATTCATGCAAACTTAGCGAGTATGATTCAAGTAGACTTGGCGACGTTATTCCGGTAGATCCGTCCTGGTTTCCCGAATTCTTGGGCGTCGTCGAAATTAAACCGGAGGATCTAGCGGAAGAACCAAAAGCGCAAAGCAACGGCGTTATTTTAATCACGGCGAAAAAGACTCGACCCGACGGCGTCTATCTCAAAAGAATATACGTCGAGCCGCGCACTGCCGCGATTAAACGCCAAGATATTCAGAATCCTAAAGGAGAAGCGATCCTGACCGTTGAATGTAACGAACAACAATTCATTGAAGAGCAGAATGTCGTTTTGCCGCGTAAGTTGGAGATTAGACAGCCCGGAAAGTTTGGTTCTGTTATCATCGATCTTGGTAAGCCAACGTTAAACGATCCGTCAAAGATCGAGGACGCGCTATTTCAAATGCCTACCGATACTGGCGCGACTGTCGTTGATCTCGGGGGCAAAAATTCAACCGCGCAGAAATCCAAGCCCGGAAATTTGCCAGCTACGACTACGACTCCGCCGGCAAAAGTCGCGCGCACAGACGACGCCAGGAACTGGAAAGCCCCTGTTGACGTTCCTTCCGGCGCTCAAACCGGAAACAACGGTCTTGTCGCCTTTCCAAATGGGCAGACTGCGAACGACGCAAGCATAGCGCTTTCAAAGCAGCCAGATCTCGTTATGCCCAGTCAAACGATAGCGAGCACGAGTTCGACTAACGCCGTAACGAGCGCGACTGTGCAACCGGTCGACCCGAATCGCTACGACTCGGCGGCTCAACCGAGCGTTGCAACGAGCTATCCGACTGTAACTGTGCAATCAGTCGTCTACGACCGCACGCCAGCTACGAACGTACAGTCCGAGCCGCTCCAAACGGCGGCAACGAGCAATTTGGTAAACGTCCCTGAAACGTCGCAGCAGTTCCACGCGCAACCGCAACCTGAATCGTCGCCGGTTGTCTTCGCGCCACCGTCGCTCAGCGGCAACGCGAATCTGGCGACGCCTCCGCAATCAGCGGTTCAGACTAGAGCGACGGCGACGGCGCTACCGCCGTCGTCAACGCAAGGCGTTACAACATCAAATCCTAGTCAAGCAACCTTAAACGCCGCGCCGCCTGTGCAACAGCCTGTACTGACGAACGATTTTGAACCGACGTATCCCGGTCTGACCCCTTTAGAACTAGCCGCGCCGCAAGTGCAAACGGCGCCTGAGCTCGAACAGATTCCCGTTGGCGTTCCGTCTGCGCCAGTCGAGGCGCCCCAGCCGAACCTGCAAACGGATAACGTAACGCCGACAGCCCCTGTGCCGCCGCCTGCCGATAATGAACTTGACGACGAGTTTCCAATGATTCCATTTTGACGTCGTAGCGCTTTGAGCCCAGTGAGAATTCCTCTCGCCGGGCTCTACCTTACTTGATTTGACAGTTTCTTTGTATCAAGAAGAAGCTACAAAGACGTTGCGATGGAAATCCCTTCTTATCCGCATCAAAGCAATCATAGAGTACGCTGATAATGAGTCTGAAAATCGACTTCTAGTCACGGCGTTGACGGCGTGCGTTGCATATAGAAAGAGGACGCCTCTTCCGTTTGGGGCGTCCTCGCTTGGACTCGCATTAATTTAAAAACGTGTTATTCTTCGTCAAAGATATCGTCGATATCTTCCCCGGAATTTTTTGCCTTCGCTTCTTCTACGTTGTCGACGATCGCTTTGATCGAATCGATAATCGATCCGGACGCAATCGCCTGCGCTGTCAGTTTATTGTCGCGAAATTCATTTCGGAAGGTAATTTTTGCGTCGGTATTACTTGCGACGCATTCTAGGGTAGCGCGCGCTTCGTCGGTTAGTTCGACTTCGCCTTCGAGGGACTGAAGAATGTTTTTTGCGAGTAGCGCCAGTTGCGAGAGTTCGAAGACGGCTTCGGTCGGCTGCGGCGTTGTCTTTTTCGATTCGGCGAGAACGGTCTTGAGCGTTTCGTCGAGTTGCGCGCCGTTGTCGTCGACGAGCGCGACTGAGAAGACGACCGCGTCGCTAGCGAGCGCCAGACGGACGACGATCGAGGCGTCGGAGTAACTTTCTAACGCGCAGAATTCTTTCATAGGCAACGTGATCTTCGAGACGGAGTAGCCTTCGAATTCTTCAGCGTCAAGCGCAATATATTCGCTAAACTTGGCGTTCTCTTTTATCAGTCTTTCGGCAATCTTACCGAGTATCTCGCGATACTCTTGCGTCGAGGCTTCACTACTCCCCGCGACGATAGCGGCCGGTCTGGCAAGGAAAGCAAATCCCGAATCAAAGACGTCGAGTTCAGAAGATTTTTCGGCGGCTTTTTCAAGTAGCGCAAGTAGCTCCTTAACGAGCTGGTAATTTTCCGGTTCGTCAATAATAGCCGTTATCGGGCGAGAGGAATCCAGAATTTCTGCGACTTCGGAGAGTTCAGAATACGCGCCTTTCGCGAGTTCACGCACGCGCTCCGAGACGACGGCAGTCGAGACGTCGCTGTAGATCGAATTTGGCAAATTGGTCAACGCCGCCCAACGCGTCGGCGACTGTTGAGAGCGCGCGAATTCGTCTGCTAGAAAGCTCCCGTCTTTGAACGTTGCGGTTAATGTTGCGACGAGCGCGCACGTATTGTCGAGCGCAATGGACGCGCGCAACGTTTCTACACAATCGAGCGCGTCGAAAATATAGTCGAACAATTTGTCGAGCTGCTCGACTTGCTCTTCCGAGTCTAGCTCTGAAATCGCTTCGGCGACCATGAGGCGCAAGGTTGACGAACCCGCTTCAAGCATTTCCTTCGGTAAGTTCAGGAGATTGAGATCAATTGCGACGATCGGGGACGGCGCATTTGACTCTTCGTGCGTAATCGCGAGCTTTTCAAGCGGAATGGAGGTAATAAAATCCATAATCGCCGCCTGACTGACGTAGATCGCGTTGTCTTTAACGCGCGCTTCTCCGTCGAGATTTCCAATTCGCGCGACGATCGTTTCTATAAACTCTTTGATCGCCTCCGACTCGGGGTCTAGTATTGCAATGCGCGAGAAGGGCGCCACCGTATTGTTGTCGGTTGCAAAGGCGAGTCTGATAGGTTGCGTGGAATCGAGCGCGCCGATCAATTTTTGAGAGCGAGCAAAGTCGAAGAGTATCTTGGCTTGATCCTGTTTCTCGAGTTTTTCCGCGACGCGCATTGCCGCCGCTTGGAGATCGTCGAGGGACGCGATCGTTACGGTTGCGAAGACGGGACTCTCGGGTTCGTCCGCGCGCGAGTTTGCGCTTGTGGTAAACGAGACGAACGCGCAACAAGCAACGAAGGCAAGTAGCGAGGCGGCGAAACGCTTGAATAGTTTCATGTGAATTCCTTTATAGAAAGAGAATTTTCGAGTGGAGCGTATGAGAGCGCGCGCCCCCGTACGATAGCGCTATTGTAGAAAAAATAACGCCTGCGTCAAGGTATTTAAGGCGCCGCGTTTGATTTCACCGTCGAAAGGTCTTGTCTCTCGTTGCGTAATAGATTATGCTACAGGGCGCGTCCACTAGCGCGCAGGTAGGGATAACGGTATTCAGGAGGCTTCGACTTAGGATTATGTCGTTAGAAGAAGATTTTCGAGCTCACGTTGAGGCGTGCGCGCGTCGTGGCGCACGTTTTCCCAACAGCGCGGGTCTGCGTCGATTTTGGCGCGAAGGTCGCGCGCTCTCGGAACGACTGGCGCGTTCGACCAAGAAGCGTTTCTTTTCAGAGTACGGCGACTATTTCTCGGGCGCCGCGCGTTCGCTAACGCGAAGCGCCCGCGCGGACGTGGAATTCCTACGGTTCGGGTGGTCGCGTCCTAGTCTTGAGCTCCTTGACGCGCACGCCGCGTTTGGACGTACTAACTCGCTTGTGGCGACGAGCGATTCCGGACGCCAAGTCGTGGCGCTATTGCCGACGCGTACGGCGTTGATTTTACTTCTCGCTCAGCTTGGCTACGATCTTGAAGCGTTCTGTCGCGATCGTAGCGTCTGGCGCGACTTCGAAAGCGCGACGCGCGAGGACGCTGTTATGACCTCGTTAGAATGCGCTACTTTTGAGCGGCTACGGCGGCGATTTGCGATTCTAACGCCCGCAATAACGCTTTCTGAAATCGTGTACGACGACTTGGAAACAGAAGAAGAATGGCGCGTCGATTTTATTCCGAACGATACTGAGCGAGTAGCGAGGATACTTGGTCGCGACGATTATTACTTCGAGGAGAGCTCGATTGTCGTCGGGAAACGAAAATTTCCATGGACGACCATGTACCCGATGAAGGATTTACTCGGCGCTTCCGACGGCGACGTAACGCGAGAAAAGAACGCAGAACGCGATACCACCGAGTATGAGGCTCGCGACCGTGCGACTAAACGTCCTGCGGCGCCGTCCCATGAAGACCGCACGTCTGCTCCCTCGAGCGACGCCACAGACGGTAAGTGTCGACTCGACGTTGTTGTTGCGCGCGGAACTATGCCGATCGCCGCGTGGCGTGCGCTCAAGCCCGGCGACGTGCTCACGACCTCCGCACCCTCCGAGCAGCTTTTCGACGTTGTGCTCGACGGCAAGGTTATTTTGCGCGGTCGTCCTGGAATATATCGCGGCGCGCACGCGATTCAAATCCAAGAGCTAGTCGACTCAATGAGCGATTCTCCCGAAAAGTTGAAAAAATAAAAAATGCGCCTTTACAATTCTGGCGAAGGCGCTACAATGAGAAACGTCCTTAGCGCGTAGCGCGCGGGATGATGGCTGAATAGCTCAGTCGGTTAGAGCGACGGCTTCATAAGCCGTAGGTCACAGGTTCAAGTCCAGTTTCAGCCACTCGGGAATT
>ONJR01000108.1 GCA_900318195.1 uncultured Planctomycetota bacterium | reverse complement strand
GGCGAGAAGAAGGGTACGACACTTCATCTGAAAAAACTCCTATATAGGGATTGTTAAAAACGGCTTTCGCCTTTAAAACCTATCGCTCTTAATTATCGACTGTCGGAGAATACAAGTTTAACCGATTTCCGCTAATTTCTTCTTTTCTCCAACTAACGAAGTTTCGCTAATTTCGCATACTTGAAATTCTCGCGACTCAGCGCGCATGACGTCGTCGCGGTTTCACAACGCCGCAGACGCTTCACACAATCGCTAGTATATTACGAGAACGAAAATCTTTCAAGTATTTTTCCGCGTCAAAGCTCGACTTATTGCGGACGGCGCGCGGTACAATCGCAACGTTTGTCACAATCGCGTCCACCGGCGCGACCGCTCAAATTCGAGCGACACGGAAGCGAGCGATACTCGCTCGCGCAACGCTCGCAAGGAGCGCCGCGCTTGTTGGATAGATTATCGACCGCGAAAGGTAAAAAATCGCGTCTTTTTGCGCGGAAAACTCAACGAACGCCCATAAAACGCACAAAGCGTTCTATATTTTCCTAACAATCAATACAAACTATCCAATTTAAAACGAGCGCTACTCACCACGCTTGAGCGAGCGGACAATAATATATATTGTCAAACGCAACGCGACAGCGTTCGCTCGTAGGCGCGTCTTTCTCCATTATAAATAGCAGAAAGCGCGTAGCGCTCATAGAACGCGTGAGAAATCGAATCTTTTTATCGCGACAGGCTCGCGTTATTAAAAAAAACTGAAAAATCGGCAAAATGAGTCAATTTCGTACGCGACAATGGTCGATAGACTGACAAACAGGTTGCGCGAGTTAGACGCGCGCCAACCTTGTCAACATAACCGATCCGCGATTAGACGGCGCTCGACGCGAGAGTTCGTGCTTTTTCGCGAAATATAATCGCATTGGGCAAAAAGTTCAAAGTCGCGGTCGGTCTATCGTCGATATAGAAACCGACGCGGAATTGGCGATCGTCAATTCCGGTTAGCAAAATGGATTGACGGGGAGAGACGCCGTGTTGACGATCCTGACGCCTCGTAAAATTCGCGGAAAATTCGGTCATTTCGTGCGAAGACGCTTTTGAACGCTTTGCGTTCACGAGAGAATCAGCGGGAATCAGGAACCTGAGATGACGCTCGCGAGTCGCGAGTTGTGATCCGCCCCATGTTGTTCAGTCTTGAAAATCATTCGTCAAGGAAGTTAAAGATGAGAAAGATGAATTACAGAATTGTCGCTTGCTTAACGCTGTTGGCGGCGGCAGTCGCGAGCGGCTGCTTCGGTTTTGGAGGCTTTTCGCTCGGTATTTTCAGCGTTCCGGTTCCGGTCAGTCCGTATTTCCAGGGCGCTTACGAAGACATGGCTTTCGAGAACGATCGCTACGATCAAGTGCCCGTTCTCCCGCCGATCGTAGACGGAGTACCGGAAGGACTAGACGCGCCGACTGACGACGAAGTCATTCGGCTTTTGGAGCGCGCTAAGCCCGATAACGGAGGCGTGCCCTTCCTAGAAACGCGTTATCGCAACGACGTCAAGATCAAGAAGGAACTGATCGCAGATTACGTCGACCCGCCGCGCTTCTTCCCAATGGTCGGCGCCGTGCAAGTACACCACGTCCACTACAAGTGCACGGTATACTACGAGCAGAACGTGCGCGTAGGTTGGCCGATTCCGTACACCATGGAAAAGAAAGACGCGCAAGAGATACTTTACATCGATAAAGACCACCTCCACGCCGTCCAACAGCAACCTGAAACGACCATGTAGTCGCACATAAACGCTCGCGGCGCGCGGCGCCAAGGCTCTTCGCAGCGAACGACCGAATTCAAGCTCATGCGGAAAACTCACAACGTGGGTTTTCCGCTTGGTGCGTTTATACGTACCAGACGCAGACGCTAAACCTATTGACGCCTACCCTAAGAAACGCTAACCTTACCGTAAACGGCGGCGCGCACAACTTGCGCGCATGGTTAGAAGGACGGCGGTGTATAACGGTGCGGAGCAGAAAATGGAAATTTCGCGCGCGAGTCAATGCGCAAGAATAATAGCGCTCGGCGCGCTGGCGATCACGATAATAGCCGGCGCTAACCTACGAATCTACGCGCAATCGTGGAAGCTATTCGCCGAGAAGATCAAGCAGGAAGCAAATGAAAAAGCGAACGCGCAACGCATAGCGGCGCCAGAAGACGTCGAATTCCAGGGCGGAACGCCGGGTAATTCAGGCAGATTACTCGATTTCTCCAACGCGTTGGGCGACGACGCGCTCAAAGTCGAGCCGCAGGACGAGTCGACGTCGTTCGCCGCGCAGGAGGGCGCGCCGGCGCAGGAGCAAGCGTCGCCCCAGCCGCAAGAGGAAGAGTCGTCTCAGCCTCAGGCGCCGCAGCTATTATCGGGTTACGCGCCGTCCTATCGCGCGTTTCCCGAGATGCGCGCCGCCGCGCGTTTAAACGACGTTTCCTTTAGTTCGCCTAATCACGGGTGCGCCGTCGGCGATCGCGGCACGATTTTCATCACGAATAACGGCGGCAAAGACTGGCGTCTCGTCGACGCGCCGACCGACGCGAATTTATACGCGGTTTCTTTTCTAGACGACCAATTAGGCATAGCGTGTGGAGGGCGCGTTATTCCGACGGCGCGCTCGGGTCGGGGAGCGCTCTTGCGCACGGTGGACGGCGGCGCGACGTGGACGGAACTTCCCTTGGCGTCGTACCCAATTCTTCGGGACGCGCGCATCATCTCGCGCGATTGCGCGTGGCTTGCCGGCGACGCCTCGAATCTCTATCCTAGCGGTCTCTTTACGAGCGAGAACGACGCGCTCGACTGGACGCCGGTTCAAGGCGATCGCACTCTTGGCTGGCGCGCGGCGCTTTATGATCCGATCGAACTTTTAGGACTAGGTATAACCCTTGAAGGCGCGGCGCAACGAGTTGAAGGCGATCAGTCGACGCGCGCGGAGTCCGCGTTAGGCGGTCGTCGAGGTTACGCGGTATCGTACGACGGCGCGACCGGGGCGGCGTGGCTCGTCGGGGAAGACGGACTCGTTTTAAGTTCAACGGATTTCGGGGCGACGTGGCGTTCGCACGGGGGCGCGTTACCGAACGGCGCGCAGAATTATTTTGATCTCTACGGGGTCGTGTCGCGCGACGGCTTCGTTGGGGTCTTTGGCTCTCCTGGCGCGCAATTCTTCCGTAGCGAGGACGGCGGTTCGACGTGGACGTCCAGTTCGACAGGCGTCTCGACGCCGTTGCGTAGCGCGTGTTTTATCGACGGCAGTTTCGGCTGGGCGGTCGGCGATTTCGGCACGATCATCGCGACGACGGACGGTGGTCGGACGTGGCGCGCGCAGCGTCGCGGCGGCGAACGAGCGGCTATTTTAGGGCTCTTTGGGCGTATTGAGGACGCTCCGCTGGAAGCTTTTGTTCAGCTTGCAGGGGACGAATCTTTTCTAACGGAAGTTGCGTTGCTGACACGAGAAGCGGACCAGGAGGGTTTGTCGGACGA
Organism: uncultured Planctomycetota bacterium; assembly: GCA_900318195.1. GTDB lineage: Bacteria > Planctomycetota > Planctomycetia > Pirellulales > Thermoguttaceae > RUG369. The sequence goes on along the minus strand of ONJR01000108.1, from coordinate 10,476 downwards.
GACGCCTATTGTCGAGCGCTTTCAAGAGGCGATCGTCGAGACTGGCGGGCACGGAGTAGTTCAAGAGCGGCGGTTTATACTGAATCCTTCGTGCCAAGCGGATTCATCGGACGCTATCGTCGCGCGTTTCAACGCGGAGAACGACGGGCTTGGTCTAGCGCGCTTTCGCGAGCGCATGGTGCGTCTGATTAGGATCTGGCGTCCGGACGTTGTTCTCGTCGCGGATTCTAGCTTAGACGCGTCGTCTACGATTGCGACGACGAATCTTCCGCTCGATTCACAGCGCGGCATGACGCAACTTGTCGCCGCGCTTGCGGCAAACGGTCAGGGCTCGGACGCGGCTGGGCACGATCCGTTGCGCAAGTTAATTCTATCGGAACTACCGCGCGCGTTGCGAGACGCCGCCGATCCGACGGTTTACCCTGAGCATATTTCAATCTGCCGTCTCGAGCCGTATCAGACGCCGAAGGCGCGCGTCGTATGTCGCGGTAAAAAGCAGGGCAATCTATCTATTGGCGCGGAATATTTTTGTCCGACGTTAGGGCGTTCGGTAGGCGAGATTTCCGATTATGCGCGCAAGCTAACGTATCTTCCGGGCTTTGAGCGCGCGGTCGATTCGACTAGTTTCGACACGTTATACGCGCCGTCCTCGAGTTCTAGCGCCGACGCGACGTTTTTCGCTGGTCTTGAAATCCCGTACGGCAGCGTTTCTCGCCGAGCGCGCCAATCGGGCGTGTTAAGTTCGATAGACGCGTTGTCTTCTCGCGCGTCGGAGCGTCGTCGTAATCTTAGCGTTTTGCGCGCCGTAATTGATCGTATGGGCGGCAATGAACGTCTTGCGTCGGCGACCTTGGGACAGACGCGCGGGCTGATTTCGGGTCGCGACGTCGATTTCGGACTGGAGTATTTAGTAGAATCGGGTCGCTTATTTACGAATAGCGGCGCGTACGTTTCAGCGGAGACGGCGTTAACGCAGACTCCGGTCGAGAATTACCAAGAGCCGCGCGCGCGCGAGGGCTTAGCGACGCTTTTGCAATTCTATTGCGGAGGCGAGCCTTCGTTAGCGGCGTTGAGCGAGCGGAATATGTCGTCGGGTCAGGCGCTCGGCGCGCGCTACACGTTCAACGACGCAGGGGGCGGCGAACGCTTAGTTAAGGGCGAGCGCCTTGCGGAGCTGATTCGCGCCTACGCGCCAGACGTTTTTATGTCCCCGGAGTTGCGTTTTCCGTACGCGACGACGCAGCTTAAACGCGGTGACGCGCAGAGCGCGATGCGTTTTTATTTGAACCGTTCGTTAATCTCGAGCGACGATCTCTGGGGGGCGCGCGCGGCGACGGAATATTGGCTTCGCGCGCCGGTCGGCGATCCGCGCGGACCGGGCGCAATACCGTGTCCGACGCTTGTTCTATCCTGTCGAGGCGCGCCGGGACGACCGTATTTAGACGGCGAGTTGGAGGACGCCGTCTGGAGCGCGGCGGCGAGCGTGCCGCTATCGATCCCGTACGACGTGGAGCTAACGGAACGTCAGAAGCGGAATCGCGCGCTCTCGACTAATTTAGGCGCGACGGCGGCCTTTTTATATGACGCCGAGTATCTTTATATTGGGGTTACATGCCCTATATCGACCATGAACGCGGGCAAATCAGACGCGCGTCCGGCGGAGGACGCGCCGCGCGAGCGCGACGGCGACGTAACCGATCTTGATCGAGTGGAACTCATGCTCGACGTCGACGGCGACTACACGACCGCGTATCAATTTACCGTAGCGCGCGACGGACGGCTAAACGACACGCTGTGGCGCGACAAGAGTTGGAACCCGAAGGCATACCTAGCAACGAAAGAAGACGGCGCGCAATGGACGTTAGAATTCGCCGTTCCTCTTGACTCGCTAGCGGAAGAGCGCCCGCGCCCGGGAAGTATATGGCGTGTCGCGATACGACGCGTCGCGCCGGGTAAAGGCGTAGAAATATGGAACGCGGAAAATTCTGATCGCGGGAAGAACGCGTTTGGACTATTGAAATTTGAATAACGGAAGGGCGAAAAAAAGAACCGTCGCGTCGTTATAAAAAGTAGCGTACCGTAGCCCCGGTTCATCCCGGGGTTCTCCCCCATTGGAGCCCCGCCATTTCATGGCAGTGGAAACGGCGCGCCACAGCGCCGCGTTACAATACCGAACAACCCGCATTGTAAGGCAATGCCGCCGACTCGAACGCGAGATCCCGCCCGCCGGTAGGGGCTTTTTCCGTTCGAGTCGGCTGTTTATTGTTGACGATCGACGATATATAAATAATGTATGCGATGATAAAAAATCGTCATGGCGGGGTGAACGCAAGCCAGCGTGGCGCGCTACTCCGTCTCCGCTCGAAAGCGTAGCCGAACGCGCGGCTCGACGAACACAAAGAGCAGAATCAGAACCGCAAGCGGCGCGACGTACTGACAAACGGTTTCGCGCGTTGTGCGATCGGCGAAGAGCGTCGCGCCCGGCGGCGGCGCGGTCAATTTGCCTGTCTGACGACCAAGCCACGCTATAACCTGTTCGTTGCGTAACGCGTTCGTCCATGAATCGTGACCGCTACTGCATTCCGACAATAATGTTCTTACCCAGCGCCGCCGTAAATGCGCGACTATACGGCGTAGTTCAACAATCGGCGCCGATTTATCTTCAACGCTACCGAACATCCAGACAGGCGCTTTAACTTCCGACGTCTCATATTCGTTCGCAGGATAACTGCAAAGCGCGAACGCACAAAAGAGACCCGGATACCGTTGTTCCGCTGCGAGCGCCGCGCCAGCCCCGCTACAGATTCCAAGAGCGCTCACACGCTTTGGATCGATGGGAAGCCGTTCTTCTAGCGCGCGTAAGATCGCGACGGAGTATTCTAAAGGTACGAGTTCATAGCGATTCTCCGGAGAACTCCACCCATGAGCGTTTCTAGGGCATTGCGGCGCTAATATAAACGCTTCGAGCGCGCTAGGTTCGTAGAAGGAACGTATTCCATATTGCAAATGCGATAATTGACTCTTATTGTCGTCGTCGCTCTCGCCCTGACCATGCCAGACGACGATTAACGGATAACGCTTGCCTTCCTGAATCGTCTCGGGCGCATGGAGTCGAAATGGAATTGTAACACGCCTATCGCCGTCGGTTACGTCGATTTCATAAGCTGCGAAGAGCGCGACTAATTTCGGATTGGCAAAGAATCCAGACTTTGACGCGTCTACTTTCGACTTCTCGCGTTCGATTTCGTCGAGCGCCGTTGCGTCGTAATCGGGTCGAGCTTGCGCTTCTAGCTCTTTTAACGTGTCTGGATACGCTCTCACAACGTTCTTGCCGAAAGCGAATTGCATACCGTAAGTCGTAAGAAACGACGTAAGGATCAAACAGCAGGCGCCTAGTCGTCTTATGATCGATTGAAACGTTTTCTTATTCATAATATACTATCCCATTATATATCAAAGAATCGTATCAGAATCCACCGAATAAAAAAGTAGGCGGTCGTTAGGACCAGCGCGATTCCCAATAGAAAGAGCGTCAGCCAGCTCGCCGAGTAGACGCCTAATCGGAACATACGATCCATCGCAATTCGTATCTGCTCGTAAATACTCGGACGCGTAACGACATAAAATAGCCACGCGGAGAGCGTTACAAAGACCGACATGCGCATATAGCGCGCCGCAAGCGCCATATCGCGCTCGTCGAGCGTCTCTTCTTTAAATCCTACGAAGATCCGATACCAGACGAACGTGAACCAACCTGTCAGAACGATCGGAAAGACGAGCGTAATATCCCATTTCTTAACGTTCATAAAGGCGAACCAGCGTTCCAGCGAACGCGGATCGCCAAAGATTGCCAATCCGATAAAAACGACGCCGACAACCGCAATGAGAAGGACGTCCCACGATTCTTTAACGCCTTTGAAAACGTTCCCTTTCATTTTTCTTTCCTCCATATCGAAGCGACGGCAAGCAAGCTCGTAAACGCCAACGCGACGAGCGCGAGCGCGCGCAACTGTTCCCAGCCTATTTTATACGAATACATAAAGTTTGTTATCGGGAGATAATAATAGCGATATAGCGCCCACGATAAAAACAAAACGAAATAGACGCCGACGTCCCACAGAAAGAACGCGATCGCGTACGAGACGTACGATCGAGCAAGCGCACCGCGCGACGCGCGCAAGACAAACGAGCGAACGCAGTCCTGAAAACGTTCCCAACGCAAGACATACGCAATCGATAAGACCGCTAGGACAGCGACGCTTACGTAGCCGAGCGCGAGAAAACGCGGCTCGACGCGATTGGCGCCGCCGACGAACGCGCCGCGCGACGCATAATCTTTCAACGTTGGAACAGCGCGCGCGTCTTCCAAAAGCGTTTGACGCGTTACCGAATGATAATTCCAATGAAAAATCGCATTACACGTTAGCGCGACGATTAGCAAGAGAATCGCGCTAACGCCGTTCCACTTATGCTCCAACGTTAGAGTCGCGGGTCTCTCGAGCTGCGGCGCTTCGGCGGCGCGCTCAGCGCCTTCGTTCGTCGTGATTTTGGCGCGTAGCGCAAGGTAGACGGCGCGCGCGACGTAATCGCCGACCGTCCATATCAGCACGAGCGCTAGCAGGTAGCGCGTCCAGTCGGGATAGTAGCGCGGATTCAGGTAGAAGAGCGCCGACATGACGAACTGGCGCGTGGAATCAAAACCTAAAACGGCGATCGCAATTCCAATCGTCAGAATCCAATACTCCGGTCTTTTGAGTTTGCTCGTTCTCGAACGAGCTTCTTCGTTAGTAGAGGTCATTTTACTTCATTTGTCCGTTATTGAACCATGGTGTGATTCGTCGGCAGGCGCGACGTTGGCGCCGTTCGTCGATCTGGATTGAGACGGGCGATCAATCTTAGGATCGACGCGATACACGTATATCGAATAGCCGATAATTGTTTCCGGAACTAAATTCCAGAGATATCGATAGGGACAATCTTTTTCATAGAGTACGTTGACGCTGATTGCAAACCAGTACGGCTCAGATTCGCTCTCTGTGGAAATCAAGTTGGCAAATTCCTTCTTAATTTCCATATTCCATTCACTATGTAATACGAGAACAAGCCTGTCAATATCGGAACGTTCGCGAAGCCATTGCGCCAAGCGATATTCCTCGACGCCCCAATCGACGTTAGAATCGATAAAATGACGCGGCGCCGCGTAACTACCGCAGGCTAGCGCGCGTTTGATTCGAGTTAGCGCGCTCGCATTCGCCGGCGCCGCTGGAACGCGCGCGTATTCCTTTGACGGGTTCAGTAACGGCGTTAATTCGTTAAAATATGATATTTCATGCGGATAGATCGCAACAACGCTAACAACGTTCCACAGCGCCGCTAAAACGACGAGCGTCTGAAGAATGCGTAACTTCTTACACGATTGCTCCTTGGCGATTATCGAATAAAAGACGCGACCAACGCGACTCGTCGCGACGAAGAAGGTCGGAAGCGCTGGAATCATGTACCGAGAGTGAATCGAAAAGCCCGTCTGCGAGCTCACAAAGAGAAAGATTACTATTCCAGGAGTCCACAAGACGAGCTCGTCCCGCCACCTGCAACGATACGCGCCGCTACTCGTCGCAAGAATAACCGCAAGCAGGAAAAGGATAAGCGCGCCGACCGGCGTCTTGAGCAGAAGCGCGTCCGCGTAGTAGAGAACCCAGCCGCGCTCGCGCCAATCGCCGCGCCAGTAGGATTTCATACCCTGTTCAAAGTCGAGACGTTGCGTGTCGATTCCTAGAACGTAATTGTACGGTAATGGAACGGGCAATTTCGCGAGCGGCGTTTCTGCAAATCGATTGCCGCCGCTACCCTGGACTTTCGCGTACGAATCCGCGCCAGTAAAGAGCGACGTCTGAAAGCGATATTCACCGAGAGGAACAAAACTACGCTCAAAGAAATACCCCATATTGATCACAACGACGCTCATGACAAAGACATAAATTACAAGCGCGCCGAACTCTGTAAACCATGCGCGCAACCCGACGCGCAAAAGATCGCGACTGCGATAGATCAGCCAGAGAACGAAAAAGACGGGGTAAAATACGAGCAACGTGTACTTACACAACTCAGCAAGTCCCAGGAGAATACCCGACGCAAGGAGCGCCGTGCGATTGCGACTCGCTAGCCAGTAGTGAAAGACGCCAACCGTCGCGATCCCGAGCGCCGACGAGGGAACGTCCGGACAGACGAGTCTGCCGAACCCGAGAACGTACGGCGAAAAGACCCAAAGACCGCACGCCAAGAGTCCTGCGGAGGCGCCGAAGAGCCAGCGACCGTAATAGAAGCAGGCGAGCGCGCCGACGAGCGAAAAGAGCAACTCGCAGATTCTACCGAGCCGGAGATAGAGAAAATGGTTCGCGCTGTGTTCAAGGAACCATTCTCCTGCGTCGTATTCCGTGCGCGCGAACGGCGCAACGTTGAGATCGGCGCGTTTAGGAGCTACGGCGCCGAGCGCCTTGGCGGGCAGGGCGCCAACCATATCGGGCAGCGGCGGATTCACGCGAAAAGGCGAGAAATCGCCGCGCGTGAGCTTAACGAGCCCAGAGGCGAGTCGACCGTGCTCGTTAAAGGCATAGGAATCGCTCCAGAGCGCGAACGCCTGCAAGAGAATCATCGTCGCGCAGAGCGCCGCGAGCGCGACGCGAACGTAGCAGTTATCCTTTGTTCCTTCGCGTCCCGCGTCCCTCGATTTCGCATTCTCGTCTCGTTCGTCCATCGTCGCGTCTGTCCTTTCCCAATCGTTTAAAAGGCAACCGTCTCGCCGCCGCTCGCCGTACTCAACGCGCGCCAGACCTTGCGCTCGACCGAATCGTTAAAGTACTTGACAGATCCGTCCCCCAGCGCCGCGTTCACGCCGCCCGCGTGTCGACTCCGCGCAGACAATACGTCAAGCAACTTCTTATTCTTCATAATAGACTCCCGGCATATTTATCTCGCCTCGACCTCCTCCGAGGTCTCGCGCATTCGCTTGCGACGACCAATTAACGTCGCGAGCGCTACAAAAAATACCCCAGCGGCAAGGAAATACCAACGACTATCGAAATTAAAATCGTCCTCAAAGATCGGTTCGGGAAAACCATAGTATGATAGCTTGAAGCGATCTTCGGCGAGATCGGTCAAAGGTCGAAATTCGTAGTCGATTTCTTCAGTAAAACGTAGCTTTCCGTTCTCAATATCCTTCGTTACTGATTTTGTTACCAGGGGGAATGGCAACGAATCGTTTTTCGCATAGGATAGAGTTACGTCTTTAACAGCGTCGTATTCAGGAGAGCCCCAATTGTAAACCGCGCGTTGAATCGTGTAATTCGTACGGTCAAGCTCGATTCTACCCTCTCTAACGTTGAACAGATTGTGCTCGCTTTCCGATTGGTAAGCGAACTCTACGTTATAACAAGGAACGCCGGATTCGTTGATTATTTCGGTTACCGACGTGATTGTAAAGTCGGGATCCGTTATTAAACATGGAAGAAGATAGGAAGGATTGAGCTGCCCCCAAACGCTCGAAGAATTTACCATGAAGTCAAGACCGCGTTGAGTCTCTTCTGCGCTATAATGTTGAACCAACCGATCTTCCTCGACATAATATGAAGCATGGTTCCTCATATGCCAGTCTTTTTTTCGGCTAAGATTACCAACATTCCTATGCACAAGATCAATCTTCCAGGAATGCTCTTCATTATGGAGAGAAAAGCCGTAAGCGGTATTATTGCACTTTACATTGAGATATCCGTTTTCATCGACGTTTCCAGTCTCCAGTAGGTTGCAAGGAAATTGAACGAGGATTCGACTTCGATCTTCGCTTACAACCTTACCGTCTTCGATTCGTTTAAAAAGCTTCGTACACTCATAGTTGTCTGCGGCTTCAAATTCTTCATTCCATCTCTTGATTGCATTCTTTTTAAAGGATGGAATATCAACCTTTACTTCCTCTGACGCCGACGGTTTCACAAAACCGACAAGACCCGTCAAAAGAAGCGCTAGCGTTACAATATTAACTATAAAACGATTATACATAATCAATCCATTATACAAGGGGATTACCTCGTCGTCCAGAAGAACAACTTCTGGACGACGACGCTGTTAATTAAACTTCTATTTTAATTGTTCTATCGTTCCATTTCGTGTTCTTGTCTGATTCGTCCATCGTCGCGTCTGTCCTTTCCCAATCGTTTAAAAGGCAACCGTCTCACCGCCGCTCGCCGTACTCAGCGCACGCCAGACCTTGCGCTCGACCGAATCGTTAAAGTACTTGACCGATCCGTCCCCCAGCGCTGCGTTCACGCCGCCCGCGTGTCGACTCCGCGCCGACATACGCACTTCCCACGAGCCGCGCGAACTCGTCTCGACGACGCAGGGCGCGCCAAGCGTTACAACTTTGTCAGGAGAATGGCAGTATCCTGGACTCATAACCTCGTCCGGATATTCGCTATTCGGCTCGTAATAGCATGAGAAGAACGCCGCGTCGCCTCGATAGACGCCGCCGCGAATATCCGATTGCTCTACGCTACGTTCAAGGTCGTTGAAAGTTTGAATCGTTTCAGAAAAGGCAAGCGTATTAGAAAGCCCGTCTTTAACAGACGTTAGCGAGACCATGCCGACGTTCGTCTGGAAGATTGCCGCGCGCTCCTCATGACTGCCGATCTCCATGAGCATACCGAAGAGCGCTGAGTTCTTCGCCACAACGTCCCGGGAATCGCCCCCTTGACCCTGTAACGCCCAATAGTCCGACGACCAACCGAACTGCGCGTCCCCTTTATATCCGATCGCCGTCGCGCCGCCGCACGCTACGTAGCTTGCCTTCGGCCACGATTTAGTCGAACCTTCCATATAGAAGTCGTTCTCTAAGTCTGAAGGGCAATTGTACGTCGGAACGCGCGTCTGCCATGCGAGGCGATTCTGTTCGCGAGAATAGCGTCCCCCTTCGATTTCGTCGTTCGGGTTGTAGACGAACCCGTCGGGACCCGTTTTCGAGCCCGCTGGGCAGTATCCAACGCTCATTTTCGCATAGAGGTTCTGTTGTTCGATATAGGGGAGAATAAAGGTCGCCCAGGTGAGGAAATTCCACTCTCTCGCGCCGCGCGGAAGCCGACCTTTATGCGCGTCCGCGTGAAGCTGTACGCTCAGCCCTAGTTGACGCAGATTATTCGCGCACTCCGACCGTCTCGCCGCCTCGCGCGCCGCTTGTACAGCGGGCAATAATAAACCGATCAGCAAGCCGATTATGCCTATGACGACAAGTAATTCTACAAGGGAAAAACCGCGTCGACGTGTTTTTACACTGCTTGGATTGATTGGCGTCACTTGATTATCTCCTGAAAAGGGCAGATTTCGTTTTACTATAACACAACGCGTCCCTGTTTGCTAGCGCTAACCAAGGACGCACGGTTTTTCTCGTCTCTTTGGATATGAGATACGCAGACGTGCGCTCGTCATTCTATCTCATGGAAGACCTTTCGATCAACGTTCCTCATTTTGGGCGTTTTCTCCATCGTTTTCAGTCTCCGATTCAGAATCGGTTAAATTCTCTCCAACGGACGTTCCGACCATTTGAACGTCGGAACTGTCAGAATCAGCGCCGTCGCCGCTTGGAGACTCTTCGGAGGCTTTATCCTCGGGGGCGGAAGCGTCTTCTTCTGGAATCGGAAGCGGATTGGGGATCTTCGCTAAAATTCGTGCCTTGCGCATCGCCATGCCGCGACTTTCTTCAACCAAAAAAGTTATTTCCTTGCTAAAGGAAGAATCATATTTTGGAAGTCGTACCTCAATCTTTAATTGTACGTTGGATTTCGGTTTAATTGTTAGCGGCAGTTCGTCGCACGCAGTACAAGAACACGAGGTTATTATACCATCTACAAGAACGTCTCTTGACGACAGATTGCACAGGTCAAATACAATTTCTCGTGTTTCCTCTGCTTCACACTGACCAAGATTGTTTGTCAAGGGATACAGTAACGTTTCCTCGCCTTTAATCTGACTCCCAAGTTTCGCCCCAAATCGACTATTAACCGGCAAAATTCCACAGGTCGTGAAGATCACTATCAAAACAAATGACGTGATCCAAGTCTTATTCATTATCATTTCACTCCATTCGAATTGGCAACTCGGTTAAAAGTGTCCTTGCCACGAAAATGGTAACGATTCATTAACGATACTATTTGCTTTCTTCTCTACGTTTACGAACGATCATAATCCACATAGCGAGTAGCACAGCGCCGCCGCCTACTATAAATAGTACAAATCGGGTCATATCCCCTTTGGAGTTGTCAAAAATAGGTTCGGGAAAACCGTAATGAGTTAGTCGAAATCGTGATTTGTCAGGCGATTTGTCGAGTAATTCGATAGTATGAACTATCTCGCCGCTCACTTTTAAATTACCGTTCTCTGGTTGGTCTGACATTGAAAACGTCTGTTTGACAAAAACTGGGAACTGTTTTCCCT
>ONJR01000131.1 GCA_900318195.1 uncultured Planctomycetota bacterium | reverse complement strand
GCGGCGGTTCTATTAGCCATTATTTTCTTCGGGCTTCTCATGCTCTTTAGCTCGCGCTACAAGCGTTGTCCGAGTAATAAGATCATGGTTATTTCGGGTAAATCGTCGAGCAAATCTTCGGCGCTCTGCATTCACGGCGGCGCGAAGTTCATTGTCCCGCTATTGCAAGACTACTCGTTCCTGAGTCTTGAACCAATGCAGATCGAGATTCCGTTGCGCGGCGCGCTCTCCATGGAGAATATTCGCGTGAACGTGCCGAGCGTCTTCTCGATCGCGATCGGCACGACCCCTGAGCTCATGCAGAACGCCGCAATTCGTCTACTAGGTATGGAAAAGCAGGCGATCGCGAAGCAAGCTGAAGACGTCATCTTCGGTCAACTGCGTCAAGTGATCGCGTCAATGAAGATTGACGAGATCAACCGCGACCGCGAGGCGTTCCTCGCTAATATTCAGCAGTCGTTGGAGCCGGAACTGCGCAAGTTGGGACTTGTGCTAATTAACGTCAACGTAACGGACATTACGGACGAATCCGGCTACATCGAAGCGATCGGTCGCAAGGCGGCGTCGGAAGCGATCCAAAAGGCGCGCGGCGACGTCGCGGACAACGAGAGAATGGGCGAGATTCGCGTCGCCGAAGCGGAAAAGGACAAGGCGATTCAGGTCGCCAACGCGCAGAAAGATCAGACGATCGGCACGCGAGAAGCAAATCGCCAGCAGACGGTCAAGACGGCGGAAATCGAGCAAGAGCAGGCGGTGCGACTTGCCGATCTCGAACGCGTCAAGATAGTCGGCGAACAGTCCGCCGCGTTCGAGAAAGACGCGCAGGTCAAGGCGGCCGAGCGCGATATGCGTATCAAACTCGCGGACGCGAACGCAGAAGCGGTTAAGGGCGAAAACCTCGCGCAAGCGGTCATAGTCAATTCGACGGCGGAACTCGCCGTTAAGAAGGCGGAAGCGTTCGAGCTCTCGGAAACGCGCAAACGTCAGGCGAACGCGTCGGTCGAAGAAGCGGAACACAAGGCGCAAGCGATCGCGGCGACCGCGCTGGCCGAACGCGTCGAAGCGGAAAGACGCGCGGAATTGGAAGCGCCCGCCAAGGCGGAAAAGGCGCGCATTATCGTCGAAGCGGAAGCGGCGGCGGAACAGAAGCGCATCGAAGCGGAAGGCGAGGCGGCGGCGATCTATGCGAAATTGGAAGCTGAAGCGCGCGGTCAGTATGAAATCCTCAAAAAGAAGGGCGAGGGTCTGCAAGCGATTATCGAGGCGTGCGGCGGCGCGAGCGAAGCGTTCCAGATGCTCATGCTCGATCACTTCGACGAACTGATCGCGGCGTCCGCGCAGGCGATCTCGTCGATCAAATTCGACAAGGTCGTCGTATGGGACGGCGCCGGCGGAACCTCGACTAGCTCCGAAACCGCGACCGCGAACTGGCTACGCAATATGGCGAAGACGTTGCCGCCTATGCTCGAGGTCATGAAGGAAATAGGAGGCGTCGAATTCCCTGACGTCGTCGCAAAGATCAGCGGCAAAGAATCCGAAAGCTCGAACGCGACGAGCAGCGACAACGTCGGCGAGCAGGCGTCTGAGAGCAAATAAGATCCTACAGCTAACGGTTCGCGCAATACAACGTCAAGACGCGCTCTTCGAAATCTTCGAGGAGCGCGTCTATGCGTTTCAACGGCGTACAAAGCGTAGATTACTCGGGCGCGCGACCGCTTCGTAGCAGCGCGATCGGCTCCGCGCGACCGGTCTGAATCGCGGGATAAAGCGCCGCGATAAGGCACAGCGCGAGCGTGAGCGAGAACCCCAACGCCAGACCAGGATACGGCATAACCATCGGAGGATTCTCCGTTCCGAAGAGACTGCGTCCCAACATTAACGCGCCCTGCGCGGCAAGAACGCCAAACGCAAAGCTCGTCGCGGCGGCAACGACGCCGATCAGGGACGCTTCCACGAGTATCATACGAATCAGCTCGCCGCGCGTTACGCCAAGCGCGCGCATGACCCCGTAACGCCACCGGCGCGCGCGCACGGAATTCGCAACTGCGCCTACCGTCGCGATCGACGCGATTACTAACGTGGTGAGCGGCGTCTTACTCAAGCCCCAAATCACCGATTCCGCGCGACTCATGATCGATTGCGTGAGAGAATCGCGCGTCGAAAGCTTCGCGTACGCGACCTGCGAGCCAAGAGAGTCGCCTTCTAGACGGCGAAGATTCTTACGCGCCAAACGGTCAAGGCGCGCCTCGACCTCATGATACGAGAGCGGAGCGCCGTCGGGAGCGTCGAACCAGAAATAGGAGGGAGCGCCGAGCTGATAATCGTGTTCTATAACGCTAGACCGCACGAAGACGAGCGCGTCAGATCGACCGAAATTACGTCGAACGCCGCCGGTCTTCGAAAGCCACTGCCAACCGGGAAAGGAAACTACCCCGACAATGGGATACTCCAACGTTTTACCCGGCTCGCGAGGATGCGCGACCTTCAGAACGTCCCCGACGCTGAGACGGTAATCGACGAACGCCGAATCCGTTATGAGCGCGCCGCGACCGCTCTTCATTGCAAGAATCGCGTCCTGCGCGTTACCTTGACGGAAACGTACCCCAACCATGGGATTCGCGCCCTCAAAAGCGCGCTCTACGTCGACGCCAAAGAAGACGACGTTCGCAAATTGCGCTTTACCCTCGGGTACGGCGACCGAGTTCGCGGCAAACGCCGCCTGCTCGACCGCGACGGTGAGGAACCTTTCAGGGTCGACGAACGGCGACGCGCGCAACTCCGCAACGCTCTCGTCCGTCAGACCGGTCGGTAGGAACGCCGCAAACGCGTCCGGCATACGTCGACCGGGTAAAAACGGATCGAGCATCGAGTATCCCCATATCTGCATCGTTACGAACAATCCTCCGCCGACGCTAAGCGCGAGAGCAACCGCAACGACGCGACGTCCGTTGCCAGATAATTCGCGTCGCATCGTCTGCGCGTCGAGCCGAAACAGAAACGCAAGCGGCGGCATTAAGATCAGCTCCGTTATGCGAATCGCAAGCGGAATCAAAAACGCGACTCCTAGCGCGAGCGAGAGGACGCCTAGACCGGAATGCAACGCGGCGCGCTTCGGCGCGTCGAGCGAAACGTCGCGTATCAAAAGAAAGTCGAACGCAATCAGCGCGAGCCCAAGGAGACTCACAACCGCCAACTTAACGCGCGCGCGGCGGATTCTCACCGCGTAGGACTCGCGCTCGACGCGTTCGCCAAACGCGTCGAGCGGACGAACGCGCGCGCTACGGAGCATGGGATACAGCGCCGCAAAAAATGCGCCCAAGACTGCGCAAACGAAAGAAAATCCGACCGATTCGAGATTCAAAGCCGTCGTTTTACCAGATGCGCACAGCGTAACGCCCCAACCGACCGCCATACCGACGCACCAGCCCGGAATCGCCAAGCTCGCCGATTCGAGCAGAATAGAAATCGCTATCTGACCGCGCGTCATGCCGGCGACGCGATAGAGCGCAATCAACCGCTTATTGTCCTCCAAGCTCATGTTCAGCGCGGTAAAGATAATCAGGAGCGCCGCCAACGACGCCAATAGCGTTCCGCTCGCCGCCTGGTATTTAAACGCCTGATCTTGTTTGAAAGCCTCCGCGCGACGCGTCGCTATTTCGCTCGACGTCGTCGTCGTGAGCTCCGCGCGCGCGAGACGGTCGTGCCAGCGCGCGCGAAAACCTTCGACGTCCCCGCGCAATTTCAGCATAAGCGCCTGAACGCCGTAAGGAAGCTCCGTCTCGGCGGCAAGTTCCGCGCCAAGCGCCGACGAGACGTAAAAGCTCGACGTCTCGGGCTCCTCGATTATACCGACGACCGTAAGTTGAAACTCCGCCGTGCGACCGATCAGCGACGATTTACCAATCAGAAAGAGCTGGTCGCCAACCTTAGCGCCGTAACGTTCCGCGCACTGCGTCGTAAGAACCGCCTCGCGCGGCGCGCGTCCGGACGTTGGCGGCGCGGTCAGCCAGCGCCCCGAGTTGAGCTCGTAGAAGGACTCGCGCGCCGTCGTACTGAAGAAGAGCTCGCCCATTCCGAGCGGCGTGCCCATCGTAGCGCGCAACGCGCCGAACGCCTTGCGTCGCAGTTCCGGGTCAACCTCCTCGTGGGTCGCGCTCTCTGGAAGGAACTCGTCGTCGTCAAGATCAAGCTCGCGTTTATAGCTCGGTTTCTTTCCCTCTGGGTCGGCGTCCTCGTCTTCTAGTATCGAGCGCGCGGAATTGGGCGAGTACACGAACATCGTCAAAGTAGCAATCTCGTCGCATGCGAGGACAGCCTCGTCGTTGCGCAACTGCTCGACAAGCGTCGCGGGTATCGTCTTCAGCTTGTCCGCGCGTCCGCCGCGCGACGGCGACGCCTTGCCGCGCGCGTCGCCGGAGTCTTTGTCCTTGTCGTCCTGGGCTTTGTGCGGCGTCTCATGAACGTAGGATTCGCGCGCCATCGGGGACGCAAAGGTTCCGCCGCGACGCGTCGTTGTCATAGCAAGCTCGGCGTGAGACACGCGAAGATCGTACGCGCCCAAGTAAGGCGCGTCTTGAGACGTCGCGTCCAGAAAGAGCGCCTTATAGCCTCCTACCGTCCATACAATGAGGCACGACGAGGCCGCGATCGCAAGCAGTACGAACCATGCGCGCGCGCGTTGACGACGCATACGCGACAGTAGCGTCGACACGATAAAATTGAACTTCATAATTCGTTCTCCTCTCGTACGCTATCGCTCAGCGCCTACGCGCGCAAGCTCTTGATAACGCGCGGCGAGTTCGCTCGCGTCCGCATACGCCGCGCGAGGAATGTCGCTCACCACGCGTCCGTCTTGCAAGACGACGACGCGGCTCGACCATATCGCAACCGCCGGCTCGTGCGTTACCAGGATGATCGCGCGTCCCTCTTCGCGATTGAGCTTGTCGAAGATTGCGCAAATGCGCTGACTACTCGTCCAGTCGAGATTGCCGGTCGGCTCGTCGGCGAGAATTACGGCGGGTTCGCCTATTAGTGCGCGACCTAACGCCACGCGCTGCTGCTGACCGCCGCTCAACGCGTCGGGATACTGACTCAACTGCTCTTCCAACTCAAGCTCGCGCATGAGCGCGCGCAACTTATCGCGCGTCGACTCGTCCAATTTCCGACCGTCCGCGCGCAATGGAAACAGAACGTTCTCTTCCGCCGTAAGGTGCGGAATAAGATTGTAGCTCTGGAACACGATTCCAAGTCGACGACGACGAAAAATCGTGAGCGCGCGATCGCTAAGCGACGATAAACGCTCCCCCTCAACGTAAACGTCTCCCGACGTCGCGCGCGTTAGACCTGCTATAAGGTGTAACGCCGTGCTCTTACCCGAGCCGCTCGCGCCCATAATCGCGACGAACTCGCCCGGCTTAACTTGCAAGTCGATCCCGTCGACCGCGTTGAAGCTCACGCCGCCTCGGTAGTAGCTCTTAACGAGCGCGCGCGTCTCGACGGCATAGTCGCTCTTGATCTCGTCCTTCATTCGACCGCTCCTTCCGCGCAATATGCTAGTACGGTCAGCACGTAGCCGGTTACAAGATTAGCGTCCGTCTCGTACCACATACGATCGTCGTTCACCCACGAGCCGTCCTCGTTCTCCGCGAGCGCAAGCGTCTCGATCAGCTCGCGCCGCCAATCGTGTTCGGTCCCGGACTTATCGGTAAACGTCGGAGCGCCAAGCGTCATGAAGCACTTCGCAAGCGTGTGATAATAGTAGTACAGACCTTTTTTACCCAAGCCGGGATTCTGCGTCATCGTGTAGTTGTTCTTAATCCAATCGGTCGCCGCGACCACACGAGGGTCGTCCGCAGTAAGGCCGGCGTAGATCAGACTCTTAAGACCGGCGTACGTCATACTGCCGTAACTGCGCAACCCGCCGCTCGCCTCTTGACCGGCGGGGTTCTCCTCCGGCGATACGAACGTGTAGATAAAGCCGCCGTCGTTACTCGTCGCGCCTGTCATTCCCGCATTGTGCTCCGTTTCAAGATTCTGACAGCGACTCACAAACACAAGCGCGTCTTGGATCGCCTGATCGTCTTCCTCGGCGCCTATCTCGCGCAACGCCTCCATAAAGAACTGCGTGTTCGACAAGTCGGGGCGCGTGTCGCTACCCGCGCCGTAACCGACGCCGCCGAAACGCTCGTCCTCAGGCGAAACGCCCGACGCCGCGTTGTACTGCGTTGAACGAACGTAACGTTCAGCGTCTGCGAGAATCTTGTCGTAACGACCGTCTCCAGACGATTTATTCGCAAGTGAAAAGCAAACCAACCCCAGGCACGACTCATAACTCGACAAATGCCCGCCCTGAGAATAGATTCCGCCGTCCTTCTGAATCGACGCCTCGAGGTACGCGAGCGCTTTCGCGACGACCGGCTCCGTTACCGGAACGCCGACGCGCAACAAACCGATCGTATCGACTAACGTCGGACCAATCCCCACGCGCGGCGACGAGGAGAATGAGCCGGAATCCAACTGCGCGCGCGTAAGGTACGCGACGCCGTCGGCGATCATTTCGCGGCGTAGCGCGTCGAGCTCGATCTCGGCGCTCAATTTCGCACGCTTCTTCGGAATCGGCGCGCGTTCAGGAGCGCCGCCGCGTCCCATTTGTCCGCCGCGTCCGCGCAACTCGCCGCCGCGCGCGCCAAACGATACCCCCTGGGGGGTCGTCATGTTTTTCTCTATACCCCCTTGGGGATTGTTTGAACGAACCTCGAAAGAGTCCTGAGCCGCGCTCTGAACCGAGACGATTAACGCGGTCGACGCCAGAACAGACGTCGCGATTCTAAAAATTTTCTGCATATTATAGTTCCTTGTGTTATTTTGACTTTGAAAAGAATAGATATTGTTCCTACGGCGCAGTCGCTTCGCCGCCGCTCGTCGTCGACGCCGCGCGCCAGACGGCAAGCGCGACCGAGTCTGAGACAAAGCGCGCGCTACCGTCGCCATTGCCGACGACTACGCCGCCGGCATGGTTCGAAGACGAGCCCTCGAAGAGCAACTCCGACCCGCGCAACCACACCGAAGGAACCTTCGCGTTCGGCAACGAGTACGCGGAATAGCCCGTCGCGTAATGACGACCCGCGAGCCAGGGCGAACCGCGATGCGTGAGACTGACCTGCGAGCTGAGCGACGCAAGGTCGGGTTCGACATAGTCGGCAACCGCCCCCGCGCCGAGAACGCTCAGACGATCCATATTACGCTCGTCCGACGCGCTCGTAAAACTAGGAAGCTGCATTCGCGCCTCGGAAACGACCATCGTATTCGACGTTCCGTCCGTCATCGTCGCATAACTCGTCTGCCTGAAACGGAACGCGCCGTCGTTGCGACCGTCGTTAAGATTATTCGCCTGCCCGGCGCCGCTGCCCGTGCAGAACATATAGTTCACGTTGTTCGCGTAAAGATTGGCGTTACGCGGCTGCAACGCGCGTTTCTCTTGATCTTCGCTAGGGCACCAGAGCGTAGGACATGGAAATGCGCATTTGTCGTGAAGCGCGCTATTGAGCGACGTCTTATTGCTCCAAACTCGATAGCGATCGTAATCGCCAAAGTCGATTCCGATCATGAAAGCGCCCTGCTCAATATAGGGCAGTACGCGCGCATGAATCGAATAGCCCGTATCGTAGACAGCGTCCGCGCTCGCGCTACGCCCCCAACTGGTAAATTGCGGTAGCGCGCGCTGCGACTCGGAATAGTTCATGAGCGCGAGTCCCCATTGCTTAACGTTATTGAGGCACTGCATTCTG
>ONJR01000130.1 GCA_900318195.1 uncultured Planctomycetota bacterium | reverse complement strand
TAAAGAAAAGTCAAATTCAGTAGGAGAACGCGCGCGTAAAGCGCGGTCTATTTCATCTTTTTTTATCGATAAAAAAGGATTGATTCAGTTCAAAAGTTAGATTTAACTAACTATTTTGGCGAAAAATTGCGCTAAAATCGACTTTTGAAAGATAAAATCTCTTGAAAGAAATCCGATTCGTACGATAATGTTATCAAAGGTTCGCGAACCGATTAAAATATCGGTTCAAAAATTAGAATAGACTAACTTTTGCACGCACTGTTTAAGGCGAGGATTAAGAATGTACGATTCTGTTGCTGTCGTTGGCGCCACCGGCGCGGTTGGAACTTTAATCATTCGAATGTTGCAAGAGCGGAAGTTCCCGTATAAGAAGATCAAGTTCCTCGCCTCGAAAAGAAGCGTTGGCAAGCCGATCCAATTCAACGGCGCCGAAGTTCTCGTCGAAGAGCTGTGCCCCGACGCGTTTAACGACGTCGATCTCGTTATTGCGAGCACGCCCGACGACGTCGCGCGAGACTTCATTCCCGAAGCGCGAAAACGCGTCAAGGTAATCGTCGACGAAAGCGGATACTGGCGTATGTATCCCGACGTGCCGCTTGTTATTCCCGAGGTCAACGCCGAAGCGATACGCAAGCACAAGGGGCTTATTTCCAGTCCGAACTGCTCGACGACGCAAATGGTCGTCGCGCTCAAGCCGCTGCATGATTACGCGCGCGTGCGCCGCGTCGTCGTAAGCACGTACCAGGCGACGAGCGGCGCGGGCGTAGCCGGCAATAGGGATCTGGTAAAGAGCTCGAAGGCGTGGCTCGAGAATAATAATCAATATTGCGATTGCGAGTGTGAAACGTTCCCGTATCCTATCGGTTTCAACTGCATTCCGCAGATCGGCAGTGAAAAAGAGCGCGGCTACACCTCCGAAGAGCTCAAGCTACTCTACGAAACGCGCAAGATTCTTGGCGATTCCGCAATTCAGGTCTGTCCGACGGCGGTGCGCGTGCCCGTGGCGAACTGTCATTCAGAGAGCGTTGTCGTCGAGACCGAACGCAAGATTTCGGTGGAGAAAGCGCGCGAACTATTCGCCGCTATGCCCGGAGTCGTACTCATGGACGAAATGGCGAGCCATACGTATCCGACGCCGTTCCATTGCCACGATACCGACGAGGTCTACGTCGGGCGCATTCGCGAAGACTTCTCGACCGCGAACTCGCTCGCGTTCTGGTGCGTGAGCGACAACTTGCGCAAGGGCGCCGCGACGAACGCCGTGCAGATCGCCGAATGGATTCAGCAAAATCTGTAATCCGGCTCCCAATTCCATATTGCAATTAAATGCTCTTGCGGCTCATCCGCAGACGTCGATAGAGGCGCGCCGAATTGTTTTTATCGCGTCGAAGGAGCCGCGCGTCCTGGCGCGCGGTCGCTCGCGAGCAGTAGTCGCGCCGTCGAGATTTGTCTCCTCTCGACGGCGCGCGTTTTTTCATCTCTCTTGCGTTAAAAGACATAAAATAAACCGATTATACGCAATTTCAACGCGTCTTCTCGACGCGTAGCTTGTAACGCGCAAACTTTCTCTTGTTGTTATATCCGCAAAAATTTCATATAATGACCTCGCGCGCGTGCGCTATTCGGTAGATCGGAAGAATTGGACTGGAAGAAAATGACGTTGCAATTTTCATTTGACCCGTTGGGAGACAGCTGGGCGCTCGTCGCGACGCTCGTCGCTATCGTAGCGATCGTTATGCTCGCGCTCTCGCCGCAACGTTCGCTCACACGCGGGCAACGTCGTATCGAAACGATCCTGCGCGCGCTAATGATCGCGTGCTTGGCGTTCTTCTTCGCGCGACCCGCGTTGTTGCGCGTCGAAAAGGAAGAGTTGCCCGCCTCCGTCTACTTTCTGTGCGACGCGTCTGAGAGTATGTCGATCGCGGACGGGCGGGACGGTCGCACGCGTTACGACGCGCTCCGCGCGGCGCTCGGCGACGCGCAGGATTCGTTGCGCGCGCTCAGCGAACGGTTCGACGTGCGATTCTTTTCCTTCAGCGACTCGCTGGAGGACGCGCCGCTCGAGGACGGCGTTCCCCAACTACCGGACGCGCCGCTGGGCGAAGCGACCGAACTCGGGGACGCATTGAGCGACGCGTTGCGCGCGAGCGCCGGTAAACGTCTCGTGAATCTCGCGCTCCTCTCCGACGGCGCGCAACGCGCGCGCGACCCAGAGGCGGCTAGTCCGCAAGACGTCGCGCTACGCTATCGAGACGCGGAGATTCCGATCGTCGCGACTATTTTGGGGTCGCGCTCGAGCGAGTCCGGCGCGCGCGACGTCGCGGTCGCGGAACTGCGCGCGAACGACCGAGTCTTTCTCGGCAA
This sequence comes from uncultured Planctomycetota bacterium, assembly GCA_900318195.1. Taxonomy (GTDB): domain Bacteria; phylum Planctomycetota; class Planctomycetia; order Pirellulales; family Thermoguttaceae; genus RUG369. The sequence continues at coordinate 9,913 of ONJR01000130.1, read as the reverse complement.
CGACTTGACCGTCTCTGGACAGTTGCGCCTCCTCGGCTTTTCCGGTCGCGAGACGCCGGTTGAACTATCCCTTGAGACGGCGGACGGCGAGTTCAAGGTCGTCGGTCGCACAACGGTTACGGCGCAATCGAGCGACGCGGCGATTCCCTTTCAATTCGTGTGCAAGCCAGCGGAGCCCGGCGAGTGGAAATATCGCGTGTCGACCCCAGTTCAGCGCGGCGAGGCGCTGGAGTCGAACAACGTCATGGACGGCTTCGTCGAGGTCGTCGAGGGCGGCGCGCGCGCGCTATACGTCGAGGGCACGCGACGGTACGAGCAGAAATTTCTAAGAGCGGCGCTCGACTCTTCGTCCGACGTTCGCACGCGATACTGGCGCCCGCCGATCTCGTCGCTCGTCGGTAAGACGCCGAACGCGACGGAAGCGGAAATGGTCGCGCAACTAGCGAAAACGCGCAAATCGCTCGTCGAGCCGTTCTTTAGCGCCGGAAAATACGCGACTTATATTCTAGGCGACGTCGACGCGAGCGCGTTCCAACGCGAGGAGCTCGAAGCGCTCGCGCAACGCGTGGAAGAAGGCGCAGGACTCATTATCCTCGCGGGCGAGCGATCACTCGGATTAGGCGGCTACGCAGACAGTCCGCTCGCGGACGCGCTGCCGGTCGTCGTCAACGCGTCGGATCGCATGCCGCTCGACGTCGATCTCGCGGAATACGCGGCGCGCGACCCCGACGTTCGCGGCGCGCGCGTCGACGGCGAATTTCGCGCGTTTCCGAGCGAGTCGCTTGGTCGGGACGCGTTCGCGGTGAGTCTGAGCGCGGACGCGGTTCAAAACGCGAAACTCTGGCGAGCGCTGCCTCCGTTGTCGCGCGTCTATCGTCTTGGTCGCGTTAAGCCTAGCGCGACGACGTTATTGGAAGCGCGCGCGTCGAACGGCGGCGCCGCGACGCCGTTGCTCGTCGCGCAGCGTTACGGACTAGGTCGCGTCGCCGTGCTCGCGACCGATTCGACCTGGCGCTGGCGTATGCGCGGCAAGGAGTCGGAGCACGCGAAATTCTGGCGTCAGCTCGTTATGTGGACGCTGAAAGAGGACGAGGCGCTCGAAGGCGAGTTGATCGTAGAGCTTGATCGTACGCGGATCGCGTCGGGCGAAGGCGCAGAATTTCAGGTCGTCTATCGTCCGAAGCAGGGGGAGACGCTGGAAGGTCGCGCGGTCGAAGCGGTCGTCGTCGATCCGTCGGGTCGTCGCGAAGTCGTCGCCTTAACGTCGGATCAGGGCGTATGGCGCGGTCGCGCGGTCAAGACGTCGGCGATCGGGGACTATAAAGTCGAAGCGGTCATGCGCGGCGCCGACGGCAGCGACGCGAAGCAATCTGCTCAAGCGCGCTTTCTCGTATTCGCGCAGAATCTTGAATTAGAAAACCCGGGCGCGTCGCCGGAAACGCTGGAATATCTCGCGACAACGACGCAGGGCAAGGTCGTGCCGCCGTCGGAGTTTAAAGCGTACGTCGACGAACTACTACAGCGTCGCGACACGATCGCCGACTACCGCGAAGTCAAGCGAACGCTCTACGACACGCGCGCCGCGTTCGCCGTCTTTCTCGCGCTAACGACCATCAATTGGATACTGCGCAAACGCTGGGGACTCGCCTAAAGACGCGCGCTATTTCGCCGAGGAAGAATCGTCCGACGACTCGACCGCGTCCGCCGAACCGGCGTCGGACTCGGACGAGACGCCCAAGCCCGGAAGGCGCGGCGCCGTCGGCGCTAGCAACGCGTAGCCGCCGACAAGTATGCAGCCGCATACCAAGCATGAGTCCGCTATATTGAAATTCGGCCAGTGATAATCGCCGATCAAGACGAGAATCCAGTCCCTCACGGCGTACATCGGCTGACCGACGTCCTCTTGCGCACAGCTCCAGACGTCGGCGTCGAACTGCGTCCACGTCATACCGTGCAAGCCGAGTCGATCCCAGAGATTACCTAAAATGCCGCCAACGATCATCCCGAGCGTCGTCGGCAAAAAGAAGGAGCGCGAAACGTCGCTCGCGACCCACCACACGATCCCGAAAAGCGCTATGCCAGAAAGCGCGACGAAAAGCGGGATCTGACCCTGTCCCAGACCGAACGCCGCGCCCTGATTCAACGACGTCTGCAGACCGAAAACGTCCTCGATCTGCCACCATACGCCCTGCTCGCCCGGACGACCAAGTTTCGCAAAAATCCAATGTTTCGTCGCAAGATCGGCGACGACCGCTATGAGCGCGACTAAAAAGAAGAGCGTAAGACGCGAGGCGCGTGAATGAGGACGGGACATAACGTGGTTCCAAACTAACGGTTTAAAGGACGCGCGACGAACAAACGACGCGACACGCTCGTATTCTAACGTAAAACGACAAAGACGTCAAAGGCAATTGCAGTCCTTTCGTTCGCTTCTGCAATTTACTTATTCTTTTTATTTTACGCTCCAGTCAAAACAAGAATATCCGGCGTTCGGGGGCTTTAAAAGACGCGCGTTTGTGGTAAAATTGCGCGAGCGCGGCGAACGCATGGAGACAGAACAGGCGACCGCGCGGCGAACGCAAGGAGTAGCGCGAAGCGCGTTAAGATCGGCGCTTAACGCGTCTGCGGCGCTCCGAGGCGGATTTGTACGCTCTGGTAGTAGAAAATGAGGAGTACCACGTCATGCACGCGTTTCAACGCTGTATTAACCCGAACTGTAACGCCACCTTTGACACGACCGAAGTTCTGCATCGCTGCCCAACGTGCGGCGCGCTACTCGACGTCGATTACGAATGGGATAAGACGACGACGCCGACTAGTCTCGCCTACTTCGAAAAGTTCTGGAGCGAACGCACGTCGCCGGCGCGCTTCAGCGGCGTCTGGCGCTTTCACGAACTACTGCCCTTCGCGCCGCTCGACCAAGTCGTTACGGTCGGCGAGGGTCAGACGATTCTGCGTCGTTCCGACGGGGTCGGCGCGTACGCAGGGCTAAAGCCCGGGTCGCTCTATTTGGAGTACGAGGGTCTCAATCCCTCCGGTTCTTTCAAGGACAACGGTATGGCGGCGGGCGCGACGCACGGTCGTATGGTCGGGGCTCACAGCGCGGCGTGCGCTTCGACGGGCAATACTAGCGCTTCGCTGGCGCTCTACTGCTCGGCGACGAAACTTATGAAGTGCGTCGTCTTTATCGGTTCTGGCAAGATCGCGTACGGTAAGCTTTCGCAGGCGCTCGATTACGGCGCGCGCACGATCCAGATCGAGGGCGACTTCGACGACGCCATGGCGCGCGTGCAGGAAGTCTCTAAGAAGCGCGGAATCTACCTCCTGAATAGTCTTAATCCGTTCCGTCTCGAAGGTCAGAAGACCATTATGTTCCGCGTGCTGGAGGCGCTCCGTTGGGAGGTTCCCGACTGGATCGTCGTTCCCGGCGGCAATCTCGGCAACTCGAGCGCGTTCGGCAAGGCGTTTATCGAATTGCGTCGTCTCGGACTCATTAATAAGGTTCCGCGTTTGGCGGTCGTAAACGCGGCGGGAGCCGATTCGCTCTATCGTCTCTATAACGAGGAGAATCTGCGCTGGAACGGCGGTCAGATCGACCATGCGAAGATCGACGCGTTCTACGCGCAAATGGACGCGGAAAATCGTCGCGCGAACACGATAGCGAGCGCAATCGAGATCAATCGTCCCGTCAATCTAACGAAATGCCTGCGCGCGCTCGACTTCTGCAACGGAGTCGTTCGCAAAGTCTCGGAGCAGGAGATTCTGGACGCGAAGGCGCAGATTGGCGCGAACGGTTTCGGGTGCGAACCGGCGTCGGCGGCGAGCGTGGCGGGCGCGAAGCAGTTGGTCGCGGAGGGCGTAATCGGCGCGGACGAGCGCGTCGTTTGCATTCTTACGGGGCACGAGCTTAAGGACCCGAACGCTACGGTCGCGTACCACGGTTCGGACGCGGAGTTTTACGAGAAGGTTCTTGGCAGTCGCGGGGTCAAGAGTCGCGAGTTCGCGAATCGTCCCGTCGTCGTCGCGAACGACGTCGATCAAATCCTCGCGCTAGTTTAGAAGAGTAGAAAAAGGGCGCGCTAGTTGCAACGGACGCGCGCAAAGGCTACAATGACGTCATCCGAGAGCGCCTCGCGCGGTTGCGCGCCGCTCGCGCTCGCGCTTGTCGGTCTCGCGATCGTCGCGTGCGGAATCGTCGCGACGTTGCGCGCGCTCGAACGCGCGCGAAGCGAGGCGCCGCGACGCGTCGAGCGATTTCGCGTGCAGAGTCGGTCCATGGAGCCGCAGTTCCTCGGACCAAGGTTCGCGCTTCAATGCCCCAAGTGCGGCGCGCGCTTCTACCTCGCGCTCGACGTCGCGCCCGACCCTGCCGCGCGCGGCAACGCGGAATCGCGTGAAGCGCGCGACTTTCGCGAACGCGCGCGCTACGCGTCGTGCGCTGAATGCGGGTTCGACCGCGTTCCAACCGTCGAGGCGGTCTTCTACGACGGCGAACTGGTCGCCGCCGCCGAGCAGGACGTCGCGCTCGCGCGCTGGGACGTCGCCGTCTTTAAGGACGCGTCGGGTCGTCAAGCGCTCAAACGAGTCGTCGGGTTGCCGTGCGAACGCGTCGCGCTCCGCAACGGCGACTTATATATTAACGGCGCGATTGTGAAACGCGATTGGCGGCAGATCTGGTCGACGGCGTCGGACGTCGGCGCGACCGAGACGACGCGATATTCCGATCGCACGCTCGTCTCGCGCGTCATGCGATACCGCGACGACGACGATCGCACGCGCGTTCAACAAACGGCGATCACGAACGAATCGCAGGCGCCGGCCTGGAACGGCGCGAACGTCGCGAACGTCGAATTCGCGCGCGACTTCCTCGTCGATTTCGAGTGGTTCGCGCGAGACGGCGCGCTCGCCAAATTCGCAATACTAGCGCGCCGCCCGACCGGCGCGTGGCTCGTCGAACTCGACCCTGCGCGGCGCGCGATCGACGTCGCGTCAATACGCCTGTACAACGGGCGCGCGACTTCGGGTCGAACCTTCGAGAGCCTTACGCGCGCAGACTTCGCGCGCGAGGAACGCACGAGGTTCGACTGGAACGTCGAGCCGCAAACCGCGCGGAAGAATTACAACGTTAAGCTCGCGATCGTCGACGGCGAACTAATACTCGTCGTCGACGGAAACCTATGCGCGCGCCTCGAAACGAACGACCTGAACGACCCGATCGTAGGGATCGCGACCCCGTTCGTCGTGCTAGGCGACTCCTCGCGCGTGACGGCGCTGAAATTAGCGCGCGACCTGCACTATTCAAGCGTCAACTTCGGCGCGGAAACGACCGTGCCGCAAGGGCTCTTTTACGTTCTAGGCGACAACTCGCCGGCGTCGAGGGACAGTAGATTCGACGACGTCGGCGCCGTGAAATTTGTGCGCGCGCTCGTAAAGCGCGACGAGCGCGAATTCGCTCAATAATAAAGGCGACGCGTTGCGCGCTACCATAAGGATAAAACTACGTAGGAGGCGATCATGAGCGTTACTCGTGTTCCACTTAACCCCGAAGTCGTAAGACAGCGCGAACGCGCGCAAAAGCTCGAAATGAGTCTCGCCGAAATCGGGCTGTCCGTACGCACGACCAACTGCCTTGACGAACAAGGAATCGCGACCGTAGGCGATCTGCTAAAATGCCGACGCGCCGATCTGCTCAACATTCCGAATTTCGGCGAAAAGACGCTCGAAGAAGTCCTGCAAGCGCTCGAACGCATTGGATTCGTGCGCGTCGAGCTACGGCAGTCCGAGGACGGATACGCGCCTCAGGAAGCGGCGGCTATCGTTGAGAAGCGCAAAAAGTCCAATAAGTAACGCGGCGCGTGTGCGCTCGCAAGCTCAAGATTAACAGTCAACCTAGACGCGACGCGCGTCGAACGCATCATGCACGATAGAATTAGCGAAGGCGCCGCGCAAGCTCGACGCCAACCGATCGTTCTCGCGCAATGGCGCTTCTCCGAGCTCATTGCGCTCGGCGCCGTATGCGCGCTAGGAATCGTCATACTCGCGATTCATCTCGCGACCTGGGGCGTTCAAGCGCGTCGCGAAGCGAAGTTCAACACGCCGGTCCGCTGCGTCGTCGAACGCGTTGAGGCGCGCGCGCGCGCGACCGAAGACGGCGTGCGATACCGACCGGAAGTTACTATTCAGTACGAGATCAACGGCGAATCCTATGCGACGACGACCTACGATCGCCTAACCCTAACGGACGACCAGGGCTTCGATTACAGCGAGCGCGCGACCCTCGAGGCGCTCGCGCCCTTTGAGAAGGGACGCGTCGCAATATGCTGGGCGCGCTCCGACGATCCGACTCAAGTCGTGCTCGTTAAACGCTCGAACGTATGGGGCTGGATCTTTCTGATTATTCCGACCCTATTAATAGTTTCCGGCGGCAGTCTACTAATTTCACGGCTATACGACCGTCTCTTCTCGGCGGAAGCAAAGGCGAACGCGAAACGCCGCGAAACGGCGTATCCCACGTTACCGCAAGGCGGTAGGCGCGCTGTCAAACGCGCGAACGGACTCTTTTATCAGCTCGTTCCGGACGCGAAATCGACCTTTGCGTTCAGCGCGGCGACGTTCGGGGCGCTCATTTGGAACATTGCGTCCTGGACGCTCTTTCTCATAGTCCTCTATCGCGCGGAGAGCTTAAACGACAAACTTTGCGCGTGGCTCTTTTTCGTCGTTTTCTGCGGCGTAGGGCTCGTCTTTGCTCTGAGACTGCTAGGACAGTATCGAATCGCGCGACTCGTCGGCTCCATTTCACTTGAAAGCTCGGCGTTCCCAATACTCCCTGGCAGGAAAGTCAAATTAAACCTAACGCTGCGCGGACGCATTCAGGCGAAGCGGCTCGACGTCTTTTTGAAATGCGAAGAGGTCGCGCGCTTCTCGCAGGGAACGAATACGATCGTGCATCGGCGCGAAGTCTACAGTAAATCGGTCTTTACGAAATACGACGTGGACGCGCCCGCCAAGAGTAGCGAAACGGAACGCTTCGTCGCGATACTGCCGGTCGGCGCAATGCACTCGTTCCGCTCGGAGCACAATGAAATCGTGTGGAAATTCGTCGCGCGGCTAGAGTTCGCCGACGGCGGCGCGTTCGCGCGAGATTTTGAAGTTACCGTTATGCCGTTCGCGCCGCGAGATTAACGCGCGAGAGTTTCGCGCTAGTACCTGCAAGGAATTTGTGCAATGGACATATCAATTCTCTTATCGCTACAGTCCTTTCGTAACGGCGCGGGCGCCTGCCTGACCGATTTCTTGGATCAGATGACGTTCTTCGGCGAGAACAGTTTCATCGCGATCGCCTTGGCGCTATTATATTGGTGCGTGAACAAGGAGTTAGGCGTCTATCTACTCATGGGCTACTGCGGCAATCGCTTCGTCAATAGTTTACTGAAGGTTACGTTCTGCGTCTACCGCCCGTGGATACGAAGCGCGGCTATTATTCCATATGCCGACGCGCAGGCGTCCGCGACCGGCTACTCGTTCCCGAGCGGTCATACGGCGAACGCGACGACGGTCTACGGAGGCTCGGCGTTGCGTAGGGAATTTCCGAGAATGTTGCGCGTTCTCTTCTTCGTAATCGTCGCGCTTGTCGCGCTCAGTCGTATGTTCCTCGGCGTGCACACGCCTCAGGACGTGCTCGTTTCATTCGGCGTCGGAATAGCCGTTATGTGGGGCGTCCTTAAATTAACGCAATGGTTGCAACGTCGTCCGGAAAAAGACGTAACCGTCGCGGTAATTGCGGTCGCGCTCTTCATCCTGCTAGGACTATACGCCGCGTTCAAGTCGTACCCTGAGGATTACGACTCGCAGGGCAAACTAATCGTCGACGGCGCGAAAATGGCGAACGATACCTTTAAGGGCGTCGGCTGGGGGCTCGCGTTCTTTCTCGGTTGGGCGTTGGAGCGGCGATTCGTACGTTTCTCGACCGAGATCGCTTGGACGCAGAAAATCGCGCGTTGCGTAACGGGCGCGTTAGGATACTACGCGATCGTCTTGATTCTACTGCCGATCCTTAAAAGCGCGGTTCCAGGGTATTGGGGGACGATTCTAACGTGCTTTATCCAGATGTTCTACGTAACGTACCTGTTTCCAGCGTCGCTAAAATATTGGGAAAAGCCGAACGCGACGGGGCGATAGAGCAAGTTTCGGAAGTTGCCAACGCGCGCGAGAGATAAAAAGGCGTCCGTACGACTAAGCTCGTGCGGACGCCTCTATATTACGATCTTGTGTCGCGCGCTGATTATTTCTCGTGAACCGGCGCGCCGACGTCAAAGGTTTCTTTAACGTTCTTGGAGCCGATCGTAATTTCGAGATCGGTCGTTTCCTCGGAACGGTATTTCGCGTCCACTACGTGGAAATCCGTACCGTAGTCGCCGTTTTTACCGTATTCTTCGCCTTGAGTTTCGCCCTCGGTAACGAGCTTCAGCACGATCACTTTCGCCGTTCCCTGTTGTGCGCCTGCAAAACCGTAGGTTACCATGGTGGCGACCCCGTTCTCGTCCGTTATACCGCTCGTCGGGTACTTAACGGGCTCGTTGTACTTGAGCATGACCGAGGCGCCTTCTAGCGGCTTGCCTTCCTGAGTTATTGTGATCTTAGTCGGGGTCATATCCGGCGGTAGATCAGCGGGTCGTTCGCTGTTTTTATGGCATCCGACGGCTAGGGTCAGTAGGAGCGTCGCGAGCGTAAGAACGCTGGTTAATCTTTTCATATTATTTCTCCGTCGCTCTTGTAGCGAGGCGTTTGAAATTTCGTAGTGTTAGTTCGAGCGGCGCGCGAATCTCGTCGTTCGCCGCTCGAACGTTATGAACGTGTTTTCACGCGCACAGCGACGTCGATTGCGGTCGTTTTAAGCGCGTTCGTCAAGCGCTATAGCGAGACGGTCTCGCCGCAGTTCGGGGTACCCAGAGCGCCCCATACTCCGCGCGGACTCGGACCGGTCAGATACATCCCGGATCGCGATTCCACAGCGCCGTTGCATTCGATGGTGTCGGAAATAAATCGCACGGAGCCGTCGAGCATTCCGCAGTTGACGCCGCCGCTGTGATTACTGGTCGGCGCGAGAATACCAGGTCCCCCTTCTTCTGCGTCGCGCTTGGTGCAGGATGCGGAGTTCGGCGGGTTAACGGTATTAAACGCGGTATGAACCGGCTTGCCGTCGACCCAGTTGCCGCAACGCGCGTAGGAGGTAACGGGGCAACTGTAGACCGTCGGGTTGTTCGGGTCTTTGAGGTTCAAGCACAGCGCGGGCGTAATCTTCCAGTGTCCGGAGTCGAACGCCTTATCGTTCGCGACGGCGCCCTTGATTTTATTGGAGGTCCAGTCGCCGGCGACCGCTTCTGAGCATACGATCGTATTGCTCGTGCCGTCGGTGCAGAACGCAAACTGACGCTTCTCGTAGTAGTAGAATAGCGAGCGCTTGCCGACGTCGCCTTCGCCTTCGTCGTCGTACCCGGGGTCGCCCGGACCGATTTGCGCGATGAGCTTCGTGCCGCCGTTGCCGTCGTTGGCGAGCCGGTGGCTACTGTCGTTCGCGCGGTCGACGCGGGACGCGTTGTCGCCCATGCAGTAGACGATATTGGTCGGGCGTCCGTCGCCGTTCGCGGAGCTCAGCTTGAGGAGCTGGTCGCCTTGAGCGCTCGGGCATAGGAACGTTTCGACTTTAGCGGTGCGCGTCTCCCATGCGGCGCTTTTGTCGTTAAGTGGCAGCCATGGGCAAAGAATGTTGGCGTTGCTGTCGAGCGCTTCCTTGAGGGGCATTTGCTCGATGTAGGGTAGAAGCTGGTAATGAACGCTCCAGCGGACGTCGGACGCATAATAGCGGATCTTGGAGCCCCACGCGCCTTGGTAAGGCAGGTGGTTGTTCGCGTCG
>ONJR01000133.1 GCA_900318195.1 uncultured Planctomycetota bacterium | reverse complement strand
CCGTGAGTTTACGTTGCGTACTTTTTATGGCGTGTCGTAAGTCTTGTCGGATAAGTTGTGAGAAGTCTCCTTATGGGGAGATGCTACATCTTATAGAAAGTACTCCGCCCCTCGTTACTTGAAAGTGAGAAGTCTCCTTATGGGGAGATGCTACTTTTTAAAAAAGGCGGCGTATTTTTAAAACCTATTGTGAGAAGTCTCCTTATGGGGAGATGCTACATGATGTGAAAGATCCCCTTCACCACTAAGGCGATAAGTGAGAAGTCTCCTTATGGGGAGATGCTACTTTTAGCTCATCTTCAATACGCTCGATACACAGTTTGGTGAGAAGTCTCCTTATGGGGAGATGCTACACTGTTGAGCTACATAAGCAGGACCAATAAGAAGAAGTGAGAAGTCTCCTTATGGCGAGACTTCTCCGTTTTTTCTTACATTCCAATGAGTTAGCCAATCCTTTGTCTTTCCGCTATCAAAGATAACCGAGCGTGCAGATTGGCGCCCGGGCGGAGCCCGGGCCTGATTGACCTTCGGTGGGGATGTGTTTACGCGTTTACGTTGTCGGGACGTGCGTTGGCGATTTTAGTGCGTGCGGATTGGCGCACGGGCGGAGGTGGGGGTGATTGATCTGCGGCGGCGTCGTGATAACGTTGGTGATTTTCTTGCGCGCGCGTTCTTTTTTTACTAGCGTTTCACATTGCTCTCGGGTATACTGTAGAGACGACCGTTAGCGCGTCGCTAGCGGTTGTGGTTTGGCAGAGCGAGTAAGGAGATTAGAGATGCCGCAATATACCGATCTTCACGTTTTCATAGACGAGTCCGGGGACTTTATTGACCATATTGGCGCCGAGGCGCTGCTTTTGGGCGGCGTTTTCTTTTGGGGTGACTATAGCTCTCAGAAAGACGGTCTGATTCGTGTGAAATTACTGCACGCGTTGCACGACTGCTACGATTACGAGTACCGTTGCGTGGACTATTCGCACCTTCATTATCATTACGAGGCGCGACTGCGCGGGGTCGGTCGGGATCAGTATTGGGACGAGAAGACGCGTTTTATTGAGGAATCTCGCGCTAGTCTTGCGGCTGGCGACGACTATGATCGCCTCGAGGGTTTTGTTATGCGCTTCGAAGACGACGTGTTTGATTCGTCTGAGGACGCGCGCGTTTCCGAGTCGTTTTTGGACAATCGTTACGAGCGCATGCTCGAGCTTTTAATCGAGTGCGTTTTACAGCGCGCGCTCTGGAACGGGTATAAGCGTCTCGATCCCGAGGGCGCGATTCACTTCCACATTGCGAGTCGCACGACGGTCTTGCGGTATCAGGGCGACGCGGAGCGCGAGCGCATTATCGCGGAGCAGCTCGAACCGCTCGGTATAACGGAAGGCGACGAGCCCGGACAGTACGTCGTCGTCCCGGAAGGATCGCTGATCGCCGTACAGAATATTTTGGATATAGGGCGCTTGTACGAGGTCTTTAATCAAAGTCTGGAACGTATCGGGCAGAATTCGACCTGTCGCGCGGAGTTTCAGATTGAAAAGATCAAGTATCCGAACTTCACGTACGTCGCGGCGAATAATCCCAGCTTCTTCATACCCGATCGGGACGTCGATCTGAGTCCCGCGTGCTATTACCTAGCGGACCTCTTTCTCGGTCAGGTGCGCAATCGCCAGCCGGAAGACGCGCTCATTGTGCCGTTCGACCCGACGACTAATAGCTGGGCGTACGTAACCGCGACGAAATTCATTAACGAACTGCAGATACTCTTAGCGCGCCGGTCAAGCGAAGAATTCTGGCGCGCGATCGTGCGCCAGCCGGAGAACGTCTCCGAGCGCGTCTTTATCGAGTTCCTCGCGAGCCTCTCGCCCGACCGCGCGCAACTTATTCTCAGCGGGTTCAACTCGGCGCTCACGCGCGTGCGGGACGACGTCGATAAGCCCGGACTGGGCGAGCTCGTCCGCTTTAAGAAAGTTTACGACGCGTTCACGTTAATTTACAACGCGCTATTACAATATAACACGACGTACGAAGCCGACGCCATGACCGACGCGCTCGAGCTCACGAAATATCGCGTGCAGATTACGCTCGCGAACCATTTGGGTCGTTCGCTCGAAGGGCGCGAGCTTGTCAAGTCGTATAACGAATTCGTCTCGGCGCGCGATCGGGACGTCTTTGCCTCCTTTCTGCCCGAGGAGGAGCTGGAATATCGGACCGATATGGCGCTGCGGTGCGCGGTTACGCAAGTTGATCAGTTCGACTATTCGGGCGCGAGTCGACTTGTGGAAGAGGTTCTCGAGCTACAGGAGCGGACCTTTTCGTTCTTTAATCAGCTTGCGTCGAGTAGTCGGCTCCGACCGCGCGCGTCCCGACTCTCGCTCGGACGATGTTACGGCGCGCTGGGGCAGTATAAAGCGTTCCAGGGCGAGGGCGCGGCGGCGATGGAATTGCTCAATCGCGCGATTTCCTACATTGACGCGCACGCGTTCCCCGGCGATATTGAGCGCGATCTCATCTACTTAGGGCACGTCCTTTGCGATCTTGCCAGGGACGCGGAGGCGGACGAGGACGTCGTACGGGTCGAGTCGTTATGGCGCGAGCTCGTCGAACGCTGGAACTCTTTCTTCCCGACGCAGTCGCTGCCGGCGTGGAACGACCTGGACGCTATGGAGCGGCTCGCCGACGGCAATCGTTACACGTTCGCGCTGCTCGTTAAGGCGATCGCCTATTTCGGAACCGACGCCGATATTCGCGGCTTTCTCAATCGCTGGGAGGGCTCCGCGCTATATAAACGGATCGAAAATTCCGACTCGCGCGATTCCTTTGAACATCCGTACGAGTTAATATGCCAGGCGATCGGCGCGCTCTATGAATCGCAGTACGACGACTCGACCCTGCCGGAAGCGGTGCGCGATCAGTGCAAAGCGCGCGCGCTCAAGTTCTACGAGTACGGCTATCAGATTTCACGACACGGAGGAGAGCTTATTCAGATACTAGGACTAGCGTCCCGCGCGAGGGCGCGATTATTAGCGCGCGCGAACGCGGAAGAGTGGCGTGTCTGGAACGCCGCGCTGGAACGACTACTCGCGAAATTCGACCCTGAGGGAATCGGCGCAGTCTTCGGGCACGATCGCCCGCTAGCCTCGCCGGACGCCGAACTCGCCGAACTCGACGTCTATCGCGAAAAAGCCAAAAGTTTCATTCGCGCTATTCGATTCAACTACTGGTAAACGACTCGTTTTTCCAAAGAACCGTTCGGAACGTAGAATGAATTGCTCAGCTAGACCAACCAATCCACGTTGGGTTAATAATCCGCATTCCCTTTCCGCGCCGCAGCCCCGGCGCTTTGTGGCGGGGGAAACGTCGCGCTACTAATCCGCGCCGCGTTGTTGTTATGCCTCGATACCCCCCGACTGAAGTCGGGGGCTGCGCGCCGTTGGCGCTTTTGACCTACGGTGGGAACAGCCATTTATTCCGCTGCAT
>ONJR01000128.1 GCA_900318195.1 uncultured Planctomycetota bacterium | reverse complement strand
CTGATTCGCCGTGAAGATAATCGACTGACGCGTCGAGGTTTCACTCCTATGCAACTTGCCAAGCACGTCGCCGTAGCGAGACCACGGCGCGCCCTGACTCATGAGCGCTATCGTTATGCCAGAAGCGTCCGACCCCGTTAGATCGAAACTAAGACGATAGGAACGACCGGATTCGATTGCAAAGGGCGATAAGAACCATTGAATGTGATTGCCTGACGAGCCCGAAGAAACGACTGTAAACGTATGCTTACCCTCCGCGCTCGAATATTGAACCTTCGCGCCACCCTCATGATGCAACGACCATTTTCCGGCGAGGATCGCGTCGTTCGTGCGTAGAACTCGAGTCGTTGTCGCGCGCGTCGCCCAAAGCCGATCGCCGACCTTAACCCAGTCGCGTTCATGCGCGAGCGAGACGGAGCGCCAGAAGCTAGGCTTGTAGCCCTCGCCGTAGCTCGTGTAAAGAATCGGGTTGTCCTTAGCGCCCGAGCGCGGCTTGAGCCCGCCGCGCCATATGTCGCCGCAACGAAAGCGCACAACGTCGCCCGGCTGCAACTCTTGCGCGTTAGAAACGCGGTCGAGCGAGCGCCACGCCGTCTCTGGCGACGCGCCCGACGCCGCGTCGTTGCCGTGTTGCGCGTCGACGAAGTATTCCGTCGCGAAGCTGGGTAGCGCAACGGCGAGAATGAGCGCGACGAGCGCCGTGCGTCGCGATACAATTGCGGTTGTTGAGAGTTTCATAAAACGGTCTCCTCGATAAAAAGTTAATGACGTCGCGCTTGTGCGCGGTTGGAGTATACCGTTTTACTTCCGAGTTTAGAACGGCGATTTTATACAGATTGAGCCCGAAACGATCGCTCGCTTCGGGCTTAATCTTACCGTTTCGGTTGATTATTTTACTTCCGGCTTTTTAAAAGTAGCGGTTCTGTGCGCGTTGCTTTCGTCAATAGCGGCAGTTTTAGCGACGACTTCGCTCTGTTGCGTCGGCAGCCACTTGTAATTCGTCACAGGCTCCTCTTGCTTGGGCGCGTTTTGAGTACTCTTGCCGTTTGGATCGAGCGCTCTGAACTTGAGAGGTTCGTATCGCCTTGTTATGAACCTTGGTCTGTCCTCGTCGTCGAGCGCCTCTTTTACCTTATTCTCGAACTTTTTGACGTTCCTTTCGGTTTGCTTGGCGGCTTTTTCAACCTGCTTAGCGGCGTTTTGCAGAGGTCTTCTTTCCAACATCTGCCCGGGTTGGAAATTCCTTGGCAGAGTAGCGCGCGTCCATGAATCGACCGGACGTTTCGGTTCTTCTTCGGTTCGCGCGTTCGCCGTATCAGGTATTTCTACTTCGTCTTCTTTGTTTATTTCCGGCGTATGTAGCGATTCTGCGTAGGGCGCTAGTTGCGGGGCCTGCGCTGGTTCTGGCTTCGAGGCAGGCTCGAGTACGAGAGGTTGCGCCTCGGCAAGAGCGTCGTTCGTTCCGACGTCGCCGCTCTCTACGCCGTTGGCGCCTTCGTCTTCTACGAAATCTAGTTCCAGCGCGCCGTCTTCGCCGATCGTAATATCGGCGACGTGTTCGCTTTCGATTTGCTCGTCGTTCAACGGTTGCGCTGTGTTGGCGCTACGATTCGGAGCGTGTAGAGTCGGTGGGAACGGGGTAGGGCGCAACGAGGACGCCATCGGGTTAGGTCTAGCGACGCTCGTCGCGGTTGTCGAATCGGCGCCCTCAATGACGAGCTCCTCGTCTTCGTATTCAAAGGTCTCGTCGTCGCCGATGGTGAAGGATTCTGTCGAGAGAGTTCCTAACGGCGCGGTCGCGTTCGCCGAAACGCGTTCGTTCGCTTCCAGCGCGTTAATCGCGTTAGGCTTGGAGATCGGTTTGGCGCCGACGCGCGCTAGGGACGAACCGGACTGCGTGGATAGGAATTCCTCTCCCGTCATCATACTTCCGTCGTCCTCCCATTCGATACTGCTCTCAAAATCGTCGTTCGAGAGCGCGAAGTCGTTACCGGAACTTGTAAGCGAACGAGAGGACGCGAAGCCGGGCGCTCCCGACGTTGCGGTCGACGAGAGAGAAGACGGCAAAGCGTTTGGTCCGGTTTCCAGATTTTTTGGCGCGGTATTGGCGAGATACTCGCCGTAATTGGCGTCGCCGCGCGATAGTATGCGCGCGTATCCCGGGTTGGGCGCGTTGCGTTTCGCGAGCAGTCTATAGTTTACGATCTGTCCTCGCTGTCGCGCCGCCGCTTGTCGCCCCATTTCATAGGCCTTTGTCGACAGTACGCTTCGCGCTTCCGGCGATAGTCCTCGTAAATTTGCGGCGATACTTTGGAACTCAATAGGATTCTGCTCCGCCGTCTGCGAGACGCTGTCGATAAAGGCTAACGTCTGCTCAAAGTTTGCGTCTGCAATTTTACCGACGGTCGAATTGAAGGCGCGCGCTAGGAAATCGACGCCGGGATTCTTAATCTTAATGAAGCCGTCGAGTCGGCATATGACGATCGGAGTTAGCGCCGCGTCTTCGGTGTAGCGCGTCTGCAGTATGAAGAACGCTTCGCCTTCCACCGCGCGAATCATCGCGGGCGCGCGGTAGTTGCCCGTCGCGTACACGATCGTCGTCTCCGAGTCTTGGTAAATGACTTGTAGATCGCCGCGCGAACCGTTATTCTCACTGAGAATGTATCGATCGTTCCCCATCGCCTTCATGTCGATTTCATTGTAGCCCATATGCTTCCATAGCTCGACGACGGCGTTCGGATAGGAAAGAAAATAATCGAAGAGTTCAGGATTACAGCGACACCCTCCCATGGGTAGTCGTCGGTACACGGTCGCGTTCGACGCGATGCTCATAAGTTTGTCGTAGGTCGCTTGCGGCATGACGTCGCGCGGCAGTTTAGCGAGCGCTTCGCGCGCGTCTCGAGGATCAGAGGATGGTCGCGCGAGCATTTCAGGATCCATCGCAGCGCTTGGCGGCGCCGTTTGAGGCGCGCCGACCGGAATATGTTGCGACGAATGATGGAAATCATTCGACGATTGCGGTATCAATCCGCGTCGATCCCTAGGCGGCTCCGGCTGCTGGCGTTGTTGCGCGTACTGACGCTGTTGCGCTGCGTTCGGCTGAGACTGACTAGGCGCGCGTTGCGGTTGGTTCGAGCCGAGACCGAACAAACCCGAAAATAGCGGCTTGCGCTGTTCCGCCTGGCGCGCTTGGTTCGCTTGCGCTTGACGCTGTTGCGCTTGCCGTTGCATGGCGGCTTGCTGCGCGAGCGCCTGACTCTGCCCGGCGTTCGTCGCGGCGCGACCCTGCGGCTGCTGCGTCGCGTACTGCCGTGAGTTCTGCGAGGGCGCGCCGAAAAACTGCGCGCGCGCCGACGTCGGCGCTACGCATAATAATGCGCCAAAGATCGCTATTACGATCATAGAGCGTCTTTTTCCGTAACGCAAAATCGAGTCGTCGTGTCGTTTCATCTTCAATCCCTTGAATCTTAGTCGCCAAGCGCTTCTGCGTCGCGTCTGCGCCATGACATAACCATATGTATGGACTTTATCGGAAAGATTCTCGCGTGGAATCAGGAAATCTTTGTATTTTTGACAGAAAGAGATTGCGGCTCGATAAAAAAAGGACCGCACGCATACGCGAACGGTCGCTTGATTAGTGAACGGCGGCGTTCGATTTCAAGTAGCCGCCTTTATCGTGTGGTTGGATTACAGCGAGGTGGAGGTTTCACCACCGTTCGCTGAGCCCATTGCGCCCCATACGCCGTAAGGCGATTTACCCGAGGTAACCGCGTAGGAGTAGGCGTCGCCGCAGTCGATCGTATCGGAGATGAAGGACACGGACCCGTCGAGCTTAGCCGCGTTGACGCCGCCGCTGTGATTCGATTGCACCGACGCGACTCCCCAGACGTCGCCGCTATCGTACGAGCAGTTCGGCGAGTTCGGCGCTAGAACCGTATTGAATCCGCTATAGAAGAGATAGCCGTCGAGCCAGCGCTGCGCGCGCCAGGTATCGGTACGCGCGTCTTGGGTCGCTTCGGTTCCGTTCTTGATGGCGAGGCACGGACCAGGTCGCGAATTGCCGTCGTACATTGAGCGAACGGTGAAGAGTTGACCCTTAATGGAACGTCCTCCGAGCTGAGAGGTTGAGAGCGCTTCCGAGAAGATGACCGTATTGGAGGTTCCGTCGCTCACAACGGACATAGAGGGGAATTCGCCGACGCGGAAGGTTCCGCGGTGCGCGGTCTTAGCGGCGGCCGAGCCTTCGTCTTCCGGATGGCGGTTATTGTTCCACATTGAGTCTCCGCGGCAGGACATATAGTTTAGACGTCCTAGTCCTCGACCGTCGACCGATTTTTGTTTCGCGTTGCCGTCCGACGGGCAAATGAAGCCGTCGATCGTAGCGCCTAGGCATGAGATATCCATTCCGTCTGGACCGGTCGTTGACCCGTTGATCCAATTTTCGCGCGGATATCGCAGGCGATTATCGCCGTGCTGGGACGCCGAGCATAGATTAAGAAGCTGCGTCCATAGCGCGTTTTGCTCGATGAAAGGCATGAGGTAGACGACGGTGCCAAAGGGTCCCTTGGCTTTCGGCGGGTTGTTGCAATTTACGCCCATTCCGCTTTCGCCTAGCATAGCGCGCGCGGCGGGTAGCGCGTTGTTTGTGTCGTGATAGTTCTGCACGGCGAGCGCGAGCTGCTTGAGGTTATTCGTGCACTGCATACGTCGCGCGGCTTCACGCGCCGCCTGTACGGCGGGCAAAAGCAGACCAATGAGGATACCGATAATAGCGATAACGACAAGTAGCTCGACGAGAGTAAAGCCGCGCTGCTTGACTTTGAGAGTAGAAGAATTCTTCATTCGTGGATCTTCCTTACTGACTCGAGTCTCATGGAATACGTCTATCCCGCTCGAATCTTACTAGGACGCCTGGCGTCCGAAATACCAGCATACAATACAGACTCGCATTTTATTCTATTAAACCGAGCCACACGGTAGGCGATTATAGACGCTTCTGCCAAATCCGTCAAGGTAGTTAAGGCGTCAAAGTAAAAAATAGGCGCTTCTTTGCTTATAAACTTCCTTAGAAACGGCAGACAATCTACTACCAACCCCGTTAGACTTGTGCGATAGGAAAATGTTTCGATAGAAAAATTCATCAGACGCATTTTCTTGTGGTGAATTGATTGCGAAAATAACAAAGACGCGCCCGCCAAGCGATCGCGTCTTTGCGTTCATTTTAGAAACATTCGAGAAAACACAAGAAGCTAGTTGGCAACGGCGACCTCTTCTTCAACCTTTTCGCCGACCTTGAGCTCGAATGTGTTAGAGCCTTCGACAATTTCGACGGTCAGTCCCGAGGCGTTCGGATCGTTGTATTTTTTGGCAACGTACCGCTTGACGCTCGGAACAGACGCATCGTCGGTTGGAGCCGTCTCGCCGACTTCCTTGGTAACCATAACCTGATACGAACCCACCGGCGCGCCGTCCCATTGACCGTCGGTCTTGAGAGTGAGCGACCCTGTCGCGTCGGTTACGCCTGTTAGATTCCAGACGCGTCCGCCGGTCGATTTCGCAAGTCGAAGCGCGACCTGCGCGTTGTCCACGGGCGTTCCGTCGTCATATACAATTTTGATTGTCGTCGGGTTTAATTTCGGCAGATCAGCCGGTTTTTTAGCGCCGCCCGCACATCCTACTGAAACAATGCATATGCACGCGACTAATGCGATAAGAATTCTTTTCATAAATCGTTTGCTTTCTCTTAAACGTTTCGAGCGCTCCTTTAGGTCATGCGCTCATAGCGTCAAACGCCGAAATCTTCGGCGCGCAGGTCATATCGAGCGCGCAACAGCAAGGTTGCGAGCTTTGTACGAACCGCTTGAATAAACGAGAGTTTTAGAGCGAGGTAGAGGTTTCTTCACCTTGTGCTGAACCTCGAACGCCCAGACTCCCAATGGTGATTTCCGGTCGGAATAGCGTACGAGTACGCATAGCCACCGTCGATCGTATCGGAATTGAAGGCGACAGAGCCGTCGAGTTTCGTCGGGGTAAAGCCGCCGTTGTGGTTCGAATGCGCGGAAACGCCCCCGTTGCCGTCAGCTTCGTTACAGCCACAGTTCGGATGTAAAACAGCCGTAAATGACGTAGCCGAAGAGCCAACGCAGGCAACGTCATGCGACGATTACCTCGTCTCGCGTCGTTTCCGATTCATTTTTAAATCCCCTCAAATGACGTAGCGCCCGGTTGTCGCTGTTCGCGGCGTAGGAGGGAATGTAGAGCAGTTGCGTCCCAGTAGCGGTTTGCTCGATTGAAAGATTGTTTCATTGGTTAAACCTTCAAACCCAGAGGTTGCGCGAGCCGTTGTCTAACCCGCGCACCTTCGGTGAAAAACATATCTAAATAAAATCGACTCGCACAACGTCTGCTCAGTTGTGAACCGTACTGTGGAGATTTTAAAGAGAAACGGCGTTTTAGTCAAGGAGAAAGGAGCCAAATGGAGCCAAAAAGGTTAGAGTTGGTCGATGTTGTTTGCTAATTTCGATAACACTGTAATTTTCGCCGAAAGAGTCGCGCCTTTTCTAGCGTCTCTTTTTCAGGGCGCCAGGATTGCGCTTGTTCCAATCTTTCGCGCGCGTATTTCGGTAGTTCAGCGTCGAAGGTTTCAGGAACGCGATCTTTTGGCGGACTAGCGTCATTGCTGGCGAGTCCTCCCGAGTAGTTGGGATCGGTCGCGTTTCCGCCGGTTTGTGTTTTTTCCGCGCGTTCGCCCTGTCTTGAATTGCCCTCGTCGCTTTCTGTCGCTTGATTTTCATCGTCGGGCGTTGGCGCTTGTTCGTGGGCGAGCTTCGTTTCCAGATCGTTTGTTTCAGGCTCGTTCGCAGGGTCGAATAATCCCTCGGCGTCGTCTGCTATTTCATTTTGCAGAGTCGTAGCGTCCACGTTCGTTTCGCCGACTCTCATTGTGTCGCGTTCGCCTTGCGCGTCGTCGAGCAGTAATATAGCGAGCGCGCGGTTCGACGCCTCTTGCGCGTTCTCCCCATATTCAACGGCGCCGAGCGTCGTAATGAGTCCTGTTAGGTCTTGGGCGTCGCGCGTAACGGTCGCGAGCGCGCCCCATCGCTCTTCTCGCGCCATTTGACGAAGCGCGTTGAAAACACTTTCAAGGTCGACGCGTTCGATCGCAACGCTCGTCTTTTCGCAACGCTCTTGGTTAAGCGCGACGATATATTGAGCGACGCGCTCGTCGCATAGATTTGCCAGTTCGCGTAGCTCTTGCATTAGCGTCTCAGTTTGCGCGCGCGCTATTTCTAGAGATTGGTCGAATGCGCGCGTCGCGTCGTCGGGCTCTTCCCCCTGCGTCGCGCCTACTCGCGCTTGCAACGCGTCTAGCGTCGCTTGATATAGGCTTTTTAGCGCGTCGTCGCGTTCGTCGTTGTGTAAAATGCCGGGTTGCTTTTCGATAATCGTGATCGCGGCGTAGTCTAGTTCTAACGCGTTTCGTAGTTGTTCGGCGCGATCTCTTGCGTTTTCGAGCGACTTCTCCGTCCTCTCGCGCGTCGCTTGAACCAACTCGCGTTCTATCGCTTCGCGTTCCCTTTCGCGTCGACCGATATTGTCGCGCAGGCGCAATAGAACGAGTAGCGCGACGTCGTTCGCTCGGTCTTGACCCTCGTGTCGCGCGAGCGCGTCGACTTTTTCCTTTAGCGCGCTTTCCGTTCGTAGTTCGCGCAATATTTTACTTGCGCGCGCGTACTGAGGCGCGTCTTCGAGCGCGCTCATTAACTCTCGCGCCGCGCGCTCGAGTTCGCGCAGTTTTGCGCGTAACGCGGCGTATAGCGCGTCGCGCTCGGGTTTGTCTAGCGCGTTAGTCGACTCGGGTCGTTCGATTTTCTCGTTTTGCCAGAAGCGCTCGTTTTCTTTTTCCTTAGCAACGTTTGTCTTTTCGATCGTTTGCCCGGTCGATTCGCGATTTGCGTTAATTCTTATCGCTAGCGAACCGATTGCGAGAGCGAGTACAGAGAGCGCGAATATCGCGCGTTGGGACGGCGCGATTTGGGACGGTTGGCAAGCGAATAGAATCGCGTCGCGTTCGCGCGTCGTTCTCGTGAGAAAGTCGCGCCTTAGTCCCTCGGTCGCGTACTCGACAACGCCGCGTTCCAACGCCGTTTGCGGGCGCCGTTGCGCTTCGAGTTCGAGCGCCGCCGTAACGACCCCGGCATATTGCGGCGCGTGCGTTTCAATACGCAACGCGGCGGTATAGACGCCGCCTAGGCGTCGGTTTAAAATCATCGCGCGCGCAATGATCAATGCGAACAACGCGAACGTTGCGATAATAAGCGCGAGTCGCGGCGACAAGACGAGCGCGAGCGTAGCGCCGAACGCGAGCGCGGCGGCAGAATCGAGCGGCGTGAAGAGCGCGAGTCGACGCAACATCGCGCGTCGTGCGGAGCGTGCGAGCGCGTTAGCGACGTTGCGCGCGTCACAGCGAATAGGGCGCGACCCGGAATCTTCCTCGGGCGCGCCCTGTCGATTGTTACGTCGTTTGGTTTCTTGCTCGCGCGTCAATTATTTAATAACTTCCTCGGTGAGCGCTTCAACGGCGTCGTTGGTCTCTTCTAGCGTCGTGCTCTGGAGTTCTTCCTGAGCTTTTTCGACTTCTTCGATTTCCTGCGCGCGCCCTTGCGCCTTTTCTAGTAGAGAGACGGCGCTCGCGAGCTCATTGGCGTTGAAGTAACTTTGCACCGGATTGTTGCGTCCCTCTTGCTTCGTTTTCGAGGCGAGATCGTCGAAGGACAGCCCGTTCTCCGTGTTCCACACCGCCGCTTGCAGCGCGTTCTGATCGACCTCTTCGTCGCCTAGCATGGAGCATAGCACTTGGGTCGTCTTATTGTCGGTATAGGAATCGATCGGCACAATGGTATAGTTTACGGTCGAGCGCGGCTCCTTTTTGCCGTGTTCTAGGCATACGGTGCGCACCTGCTCTTTGTGCGATTTCTTCGGCGCGATCGAGAACATTCCGCCGCCTCCGCGACCGCCGCGACCGCCCATCATTCCGCCGCGACCGCCCATGCCGCCGCCGATCGACTGGTTGCCGCCGGAATTGCCGCCGCGCATATTGCCGCCCATGCCCATACCGCCGCGACCGCCTTCTTCACCGAACATGCCGCCGCCCATCATGGCGCCGCCCATGCCGCCCATCATACCGCCGCGACCGCCCATGCCGCCCATCATGCCGCCGCCCATACCGCGACCGAAGCCGCCCGGCTGCGCGAGAATTGGGACCCCGGCGAACGCTTGAGGCATATCGACGACGATCTCTTTATCGGTTTTATTCGTAACGGTAAGACTGCTGTGCAACGAATTTTTCGGCGTTAGCTTGACTTCAACGAGCCCTTCGTCGATCGCCTGGAAGAGTTCGATCGCTTGCGATTCGTCGACTTTTTTCGCGTCGTCCGCCGCGTTCGCGCGAACGCAAGTCATCGGCGCTACAAGCGCCAACGCTACTAGTAACTGGAACATTCCCGATTTCATATGACTCCTCCGGATTGAGTTCGCGTGAACTCCCACGACGGACGTTCTAAAACATTGTGTTCGTAATTTCGCGCCGCATTATCCGCCTATTCGCAGATATAGCGCACTGCTTCTATCATAATTGGTCGAGCGTAAAACGTCCAGAACTATTCGCGAGAAAAGTCGCCTTTTTTCAAATTTTCCCAAATTTCTGCCGTTTGCTCCTATTATGTCAGTTAAACGACGGTCGCGAACGCCGACGTTTGCGTGAGGAGACGACTGGTAGGTGCGTGCGGTTGTTGCGGCGCTGGTAGAAGCGCAACGTTTCTCCGGCATGAAATGGCTGGGCGCCAATGGAGGAACCCCGGACTGAACCGAGGCTACGGCGCGGAAGGGAAACGTGAGTTCCAATTGTAACGTAGAGCGATTGTTCTAGCAATATAGGCGCGCGTCGACGCAGCGTCGACACATTGAGCCCGTTGGTCGTGAATCCAGGATTAGCTATTCGCTTGTGCAATCTCGTTCACTTTCTCACGGGACACTTCGGCGATCGCGGCAATTTCATCGACGTCGTAACCTCGCGCGAGCATATTCTTGACAGTCTGAGTCCTGTTTTTCTCGATTCCTTTCTCCATTCCTTCTTCTTGTTCCTCCTGGCGCCAAATTTTCAGGATGTGTTCAATTTCGAACTGATTATTCAAGAGGGTCATGACTTCTTCCTCCCTTTCTGACATGAATTTTGCGAGCAGATTGCGATTGCGGCAAATGCGAATCGTTTCCGCGACGGCAAGCGCTTTATTATCTTTGTGCTGTCTCATCTGTTCGTCGAAGACGCGCGTGAAACCGACGTATTGATAGATTATATCGCCCTCGCGCCCGTCCCGGAT
>ONJR01000153.1 GCA_900318195.1 uncultured Planctomycetota bacterium | reverse complement strand
GCAATTCTACTTCCCGACCAGGAGCCCCGATCAATGTCAACCTTAACCTTCAAATTCACGATCCAAGCGTACCAAACGTCAGCCGTCGAGAGCGTCGTCGCCGTCTTCGAGGGTCAACCGTATAAGGCAAACGCGCAATACCGCATCGATCCCGGGCAACATTGGGGCGATCTTACTAGCGACCTCACGGCGTTCGACACGGCGCAGACGGAAGAACTCGCGGCTGAAATGTATACTGGATACGCGAACGCACGAATTGAACTCACGCGCGAAAAGGTAAAGTCGAACGTACAGCAGATCCAGAACCGGAATAATATCATGTCGACGTCGAAGTCGCTTACGCGGGTCGGTCGTGAATTCTGCAATTTAGACGTTGAAATGGAGACCGGCACGGGCAAGACGTACGTTTATATCAAAACGATCTTCGAGCTCAATAAGCTTTACGGCTGGAGCAAGTTCATAATCGTCGTACCGTCGATTGCGATTCGGGAAGGCGTGCGCAAGAGCTTCGAGGTTATGGAAAGCCACTTCATGGAGGCGTACGGCAAGAAGGCGCGGTATTTCGTCTACGAGTCGAAGAATCTCGCAGCGATCAAGACGTTCTGCAATAGCGGCGACATTCGAGTCATGATCATTAACACACAAGCGTCCAACGCCAAGGGTAAAGACGCGCGCCGCATTACCATGGAGCAGGACGAATTCGAGAGTCGCGCGCCGATCGAAGCGATCGCGCAGACGAATCCGATCGTTATTATGGACGAGCCGCAGAAGATGGAAGGTAAAGCGACGCAAGAGAGTCTCAAGTCGTTCAATCCGCTCTTCATCTTGAACTACTCCGCGACGCACAAGACGCGGCACGATCTCGTCTACGTTCTCGACGCGCTCGACGCGTACAAGCAGAAGCTCGTCAAACGGATCGAGGTCAAAGGGTTCGACGTTAAGAACCTCGCGGGCTCCGATCGCTACCTCTTCCTCGCCGGCGTCGAGGTCTCGCCGAAAAAGCCGCCGCGCGCACGCCTCGAATTCGAGGTCAAAACGGGCGGCGGCATTAGGCGCAAGACGCGACTTGTGGAGGACGGGTTCGACCTCTACCATGAATCGGGACTCGAAGAATACAAAGAGCTTCGCACCGTCGTCGAGGTCGATCCGATTCGTCGAATTGTGCGCTTTAGCAACGGGTTCGAACTTCAAGTTGGTCAGCTCGTCGGGGACTCGGCGGAACAGACGTTGCGTCGCGCACAGATACGCGAGACAATTCGTTCGCACCTCATGAAAGAGCGCGAACTCTTCAAGGAGGGCGTCAAGGTTCTATCCCTCTTCTTTATCGACGAGGTCGCAAAATATCGTCAGTACGACGCGGAAGGTAACGAGGTCGTCGGGGAATACGGTCGGATTTTCGAGGAGGAGTACTCGAATATCTGCGCGGAAAATGCCGGAATGCGCGACGCTGAAGAACGCGCGTACGCCCAGTATCTGCACAATCTCAAGCCGAGCGCGACGCACGCGGGCTATTTTAGTATCGATAAGAAATCGAAACGTATGGTCGACTCGGAGACGAAGGGTAAGAGCGACGAAAGCGACGACACGTCCGCATACGACCTCATTCTCAAGGACAAAGAGCGACTCCTATCGCTCTCCGAGCCCGTGCGCTTCATCTTCTCCCATTCCGCGCTTCGGGAAGGCTGGGACAATCCGAACGTCTTTCAGATCTGCGCGCTCAAGCCAGACGGGCATTCGCCGACGCAGAAACGTCAGGAAGTCGGACGCGGACTACGCCTGTGCGTGAATCAGAACGGCGATCGTATGGACGCGACGAGATTGCCCGAACGCGTGCACGAAGTTAATCAACTTACCGTTGTCGCCTCAGGCGGGTACGGCGCATTCGTCAACGACTTACAACAAGGTATTCGAGAAGCGCTCTATGATCGCCCTCAAGCGGCGTCGATTGCGTACTTTACCGGTAAAACGATTCTAGCTGACGATGAGAAAACCTTCGTTACGCTCACGGACGAGCAAGCGACGGCGCTCTATCACTACCTCGTTAAAAACGATTATATCGATACGAAAGGCAGAATAACTCGAGACTATCACGAGTCGATAGAAAACGACGACTTCAAGCCGCTCCCCGACGAGCTCGCCGGTCTAACTGTCGGCGCGCAAAAGCTCGTACAGAGTATCTTCGACGAACACGCGCTCGACGGTATGATAATAGACGGCAACAACGTAACAGTCGATAAGAACGACCTGAACGCCAACTTCCACAAAGAAGAGTTCCAACGTCTCTGGAACGCGCTCACGCCGAAATACGCCTATCGCGTCTCTTTCGATAGCGACGAACTTATTCGGAACGTCGTTGCCGCAATGGACAACAAGAAAGAGTTTACCGTCTCGCAAGTCTCTTATACCAAAACGACCGGCGTTCTCGAGCACGACGTCGATCGCGACGCCTTTAACAGAGGGGACGGGTTCACGATAACACGCACGACAACGGAAAAACTTAACGCGCATATCGAAAGCGGAGTCAAGTACGATCTCGTCGGCGAACTTGCGAAAGGCGCTACGATAACGCGCCGCACCGCCACCAAGATTCTCGCAACGATTCGACCCGATACCTTCGCGCTATTCCGTCGCAATCCCGAGGAGTTCATCCGCAAGACGATCCTCACAATTAAAGAGCAGAAGGCGACGATCTTCGTTAAGAGCATTAGTTACGACCAAGCTGTCGGCAAGTACGACTCGTCAATCTTTACCGCCGAACGTCATGGCGACTATGAGAAAGCGCTCCAAGTCAAAAAGTGCGTGCAAGATTGGGTCTTTACCGACGGGTACGCCAAGGACGGCAAGAGCGTCGAGCGAAAGTTCGCTGAAGCGCTCGAGTCGGCGGACGAGGTCGCCGTCTATGCAAAACTACCAAAAGGATTTGCGATTCCGACCCCGGTTGGGAACTACTCGCCCGACTGGGCGATCGCGTTCAAAAAGGGTAAAACGTGCCACATCTTCTTTATCGCGGAAACGAAAGGATCCCTCGATACCATGCAACTGCGCCCGATAGAACAAGCTAAGATAAGTTGGCAGAACGATACTTTCAACAGATCTCGAAGAAATTGTCGGATGAAGATAAAGTATCCTTCTATAAAGTATCGACATTCGCAGATCTCATGGAGAAGATCGGAAGACATGACGCCGTGTAAATAACGACGGCAAAGAATAACCGTCGCAAGCGGGGTAGCGCCAGTCGCTAATTTTTGTATAATCTAGGGACGCCGAACGCAAACGAGCGGAGGCGCCCTACACGATGAAAATTACGGAGAAACTCAATGAAATACGGTACGCTCGGAACTAGCGGCATAGAAGTCTCTAAACTCTGCCTCGGTTGCATGACCTTCGGCAAGCGCGGAACGATGCACGACTGGACGCTCGATCCCCGCGAGACGGACGCGATTATCGCGCGCGCGCTCGAACTGGGAATCAACTTTTTCGACACAGCCAACTGCTACTCGCAAGGTACAAGCGAAGAGTATTTACGCGACGCGCTGAAAGCGCATACCAGCCGCGAGAAGGTCGTTATTGCAACGAAGGTCTATTATAACGAAGGCGGACTCTCGCGCGCCGCTATTATGCGCGAAATCGACGGATCCCTGAAGCGACTCGGAACCGACTACGTCGACCTCTATATAATCCACCGGTTCGATCAGACGGTTCCGATGGACGAGACAATGTCGACGCTCGACTCCTTGGTTCGGTCGGGTAAAGTTCGCGCGCTCGGCGCCTCGGCAATGTACGGGTACCAGTTCCATAATCTTCAGGACGTCGCGGAAAAGGGCGGCTGGACGAAGTTCGTCTCCATGCAGAACCATTATAACCTACTCTATCGTGAAGACGAGCGCGAACTGATTCCGATCTGCGAGCAAATGCAGGTCGCGCGCACGCCGTATAGTCCGCTCGCCGCAGGACGCCTGTGCCGCCCGACGTGGCATACGGACACGCTCCGCTCGCAAACAGACAAGGTCGCGGTTGCGAAATACGACTCGACGGAAGAGAACGACGTCAAGATAGTCGCACGCGTCGCTGAACTTGCGGAACGCTATAACGCGTCGATGACGCAAATCGCGCTCGCATGGCACTGGAAGAAGGGCGTTCTTGCGCCGATTATCGGCGTTAGTAAGCTCAAATATCTCGACGACGCGGTCGGCGCGCTCGACGTCGAACTCACCGACGCTGACGTCGAATATCTCGACGAACTCTATCTGCCGCACAAGATTATGGGCGCTCTGCCGCCAAAGTCGAATTAATTTGCTGACACGCTAACCGGCGTTGCGTCAATGAGTTGACGTCGTACCTGCTATAATCCGAACCTATTCCGCTCACATCCAAACACAGGGGAACGCGCCGCAAAGGTCGCGTTCCCCTGATTTCACATTACCGCCGAGAATCGACCTCGCGCTACTCCTCGAAAACGACGCGGAAACCGACGTCGCGTGAGTTATAATGCCCAGGATAGGCGCGGTACGCGTCGGAAATCGCGTCCTTAGCGCGCGTGCGCCACGACCCGCCGCCGACTATCTTCAGGCTCGTCGATTCTTCTAACGACGTCGCGCTCGACTGCAAATCGACGACCGAACGCGTCTCAATGAGCTCGCTTGACGTCCATTCGGCAACGTTGCCTTGGACGTCGAAGAGTCCGAAGGGATTCGCGCGATAGGAACCGACCGGCGCCGAGACGCGACTGTGGTCGTCGCGTCGCCAATCGACCGGGCGCCATGCGGGCAACGTCTCCGTCCGCCCGCGCCAGCCGAACCCAGAAATTTCGGCGAACGTCGAATCGGCAAGGTTCTCGAACGCGGAATAATCGGCGTCCTTGTTACCGAACCAGAATTGCGCTTGATCGTCTCCGCCTAGCGCGAAATAGCGCCATTCCTTATAGCTCGGCAGTCGGCATTCTTTCCCGATCTTTTCGGAGAGCCACGCGCAGAATCGTTCTGCGTCCTCATAGGAGACACGCACAACCGGCTGGCGCGCGCGCGCAAGGGACCAGCCTCGCTCGCCGGGACTGAACTGGATAAAATCGCCGTATTCGATACCAGAGGTAAAAGTCGGATCGAAGAGTCGATACTGACCGTTGGTAACTTCATACTCGCCAACGTATAGATTCGTATTCGGAATCTTTCTGAACCGGAATTCCATTCCGTCGTCGAGAGTAAAAACGAGTTCGCGATTATCTGTATCGGTATTAAAGCTAGGCGCTTTTTCGTCGCAAACTTTCCTATCAAATCTCACGCGCAAATTGGCGTCGATCGTAGAAGTCGCTTGCGGGTCGAGTCCGACGTCTGGTAGATCGTCGAGTTGCGGCGCGCCTTGCGCAAATAGCTGTCGCAATTCCTCGCGCCGCGTCGCTTGCGAGCGCACAAGCTGGATATCGTCCTTACGAAGCATATCGCCCCAGTTGCCGAAGTACGGCGCGTTCAAATCGATCCACAACCCAAGTTTCGACCATGACTTGGGGTCTAGTTCGACGCCGTAATGACCGTTTTTGAGCAACTGCACAATCGGCTGGCTCGCCACGTGGAAATCGTACGGACGGTGCGTCTCCATCTGACTTTCCTTCGTCGGCGTAAAGACATAGCGACGCAACTGATAATATGCTGGCGAAATAGGCGATTTCTCCGCAATGTAGTTGCCCTTCTCGAGCGCCGGAACCGGTTCGCCGCGCGTAAAGATCGGCAAGTTCGCATTCGGAAAACGTTCGCCGTTACGAACATCCGAATCGAAGACCGACGCGTCCAGTTTACCGTCCGCAACCATGCTCTTAACGACGGCGCTCTCGCTCGAATGGCATTCGACGCAATATTGATCGAGAATCGGCTGGATTTCGCGTTCGAATGAGAATCCACGCGTCGCGCCATAGGTTGGCGCGATTTCGGACGGCGCGCTCTGCGCCGCGAGAGTGCGCGGATTCGTGGGCGACGTTGAATTCTGCGGTTCGTGGCATCCGACGCAGGACACGACCTCGCCGGGCGCCGCCGTTATCCAACTGCGCATAATCTGAATCGCATTACCCTCGGCGTCGAGCGGCTGAATTGAAATCGGCGTCATCGCCGGAATCTTAAAGGACGCGGAACCGTCCTCGCAGATCGGAACCGTACCCCAAATTCTGCGCGGATCCCAGGGACCGTCGAGTCCAACGCTGTACGGCTCCGCGCCCATGCCCTGATACGCAAATTCGTAACTAAAAATACGCAACGACTTAACTTCGCCGCGCGACACGCCCTTTAAGCCCTCGCCCTCATAGATATCGGCTATAAAGACTTCGGCGGTCGGCGAGTCCGGCGCGATGCGGTCGGGAATGATCGGCTGGCGCTCCGTCTCGCGCAACGGAACCGGCTCAAGAGTCGCCGAGCCGTCCTCCGATAGTATCGGAACAATATTGTCGAACGTGTCGACCAGACAAATTCGCCAGTCTTCGCCGCGCGCAAGTTGGCACGACGCTAAAAAGACGTTTTCCGAGATCGGAAAGACGTGAATGAATTTCGGCCAACTCTGAGCGATCGGCAGATCGCACGCTATCGGCTGAACCTGCTTGCCGTACCCAGGCATGCGTTGAACAACGCCCGACGCTTCCTGACGTCCCGCGCTAGGATCGAAAATCACCAGCTCGCCCTGACGATTCAACTCGTGATGACCGGTAACGACGCCAACGAATTTCCCAGAATCGCCCGGCAAGGGACGCGCGGAAAAGATCGAATTCGGCCAATACGATCCGCTGCCGTAAAGCTCCGACTGATTCGTGCCGTCGGGATTCATGTGGAACATAATGCGCGAGAACGCATGCGGCAGATCGACGTACTCCCAGCGCAAGTACATAACGCGACCATTGTTCATAACGACCGGATTCCAGTCGTGATCCTGTTCTAGCGTGAGTTGACGAATGGAACCGTCGAGATTCTTGAGATAGAGATTGCAGACGTGCCCCTTGCCGTTAATGCACGGAACGCCCGACATGCACGCGGTCGAACAGAAGACGATTCGATCGTCCGGCAAATAGCACGCGTCGTAATTATCAACGTCTTCTTGGTTAATAAGGGACACAATTTCGGGCGTCGCTTTCTCTTGATCCAGCGCTAATTCCCAAACGCGCCAACGATTGTCAGCGTTCGCGTCAGGCGACGAGAAAAGTACCTTCGTCGCGTCGTAGTAGAGTTCGAGATCGCCGACGAAAACGTCCTTTTCCGGCTTATACACTAGCTTCGATTCGCACGTGCGGAAATTATAACGCCGTAATTCGTCGCGATAGCCCGTCGTTGGTAAGACGGAATTACTATTGTAATTCTCGGGCAGTCCCAACTGCGCAGGGTCGCGACGCACGTAGAGAAATTCGTCGAAATCGAGTTCCGGGTTAGCTAACAGCGCGTCGTACTGTAGGCGCGCGAATTCGGCGACGATCGCGTCGTACGCGTCGCGCGTCGTCGGCTCGGCGTATCGTTTGCGCAACTCTTCGAGTCGCGCGACGTAACGCTCGCGCTCGGGAATCTCGTCGGCGTCGAAATTATCGCCGTACCATTCGAGCGCGCGTTCCAACGCGTCGAAATTCGGTTCAGGATACCTTGGGCGCGTTAGGACGTCCTCGGGTAGCGGGCGTCCGATTAACGCAACGAGATTCGTTAGCAGCGCCGTAAAATTCTCGCGAAACTCTGGCGCGGCGTAGTCCCAGAGCGGCGAAATACGCGCCGGAAAAGCTAGCGCGCGCACGTCGCGACCGTGCGCGTCGAGCGCCGCCCAGAGCGCGAAGGGAGCGCTAGGATTCGACGAACTCGCTAAAACGACGCCCTCGACGCCAGACGCCGCGTCCCCGTATGACACGGACGCAAACGCAGGAAACGCAGCGTTCGTCATCCAATAGACGTCGTCCGCATAGCCGTCGACACGACCGGCAAATAGTCCGCTTGACGGATTCACTGGCGCGAGACCAAATTGTCCGCGATCTTCCCCGAAAGTAAGAGGTTTCGAGGTAAATTCCGACGCGACGCCAAGCGGCTTGACTAACGCGACGGCGCCCCCGAGGAGTACGATTCCGCCGCTCTCTGAGGACTCATAGAACTCGCGAAGACTTTTAAGCGTCGCTTCTGAAAAGAGAGCGCTACTCTGCGTTATCTCGTCTCCCTGATACGCCAACAGAATCTTGACGTCCGTCGCCAAATTAACGGGTCGTCCGTCCTTGAGCGTAACGACGCCCGAGTCGGAGGGCGCGAGCGTGACAAGCTCGACGTCCTCGAACGCGGCGCGACATATCTCAATCAATTCGTCCGCCTCGACTCGCGCGAGCGCGCCGGGTCGTTCGTCGACAAGTAGTCCGACCCTCGTCGGCGTTTGCGCGAATACGACAGACGCCGCAAGATACACAATGAGCGATAAAACTATCCGTTGCATTACTAATAACTCCGCGAAAAAAACACACCATCCCAGCGTCGTTCGCAATGTATCGACGCCAAGCGCGACGTAACGACCTCTATTATAACCGCGACAACGCGTCGTGCAAACGAGCGAGCGCTATCTGACAAAAAAAACGTTTTTTCTCATCTGTTGCGGAAGATGTTGAAAACGCGCGCGCCATACGGTATAATGGCGGAGCGCCGGTAGGGAGCGCAGCGTAATATAAACCATAGACTGTGAGGAACGCAATGCTCGAAATGACAACGCAAACTTCGGTTCAACCGAAAATTGTCGTTAAGACGCCTGTAAAAAGCAAGAAGTCCCCTGTTAGACTCGCGCAATATAACGCAAACGTTGAGGTCGACGGCGCGCTATACCGCGTTACGCTCGATATGACGTTCAAGAACGAACTCACGCCGCGTCGAGAACTTGAATGCGAAGTTCTCGTGCCGTTGCCTCAGGGCGCCATGATCGACGGGTACGCGCTCGACGTAAACGGCGCGCTCGTCGACGCGTCTGCCGTAACCAAAGAAAAAGCGCGCGTCGCGCTTGAGAGCGAAGAGCGACGGAAAGTCGATCCCGGCGTTGCGGAACACGTGCAAGGCAACGTCTTTCGAACCCGAATTTATCCGCTAGTCGACGAACGCCGGTTCCGTATCGATTACGTCGCGCCGCTCGAACTCTTAACGAAAGATTCCGGCGCTCTTTGCGAAGTCGGCATGATTTTCGAAGAGCCGGTCGACGACTTCTCGTTTGAAATCCTCGTTAAAGAAGATTCGGAGGAATCAGGGGCGCGAATTGCGGAATACTTTCAATCGCCGCGCGCCGTTGAGGAATGGGAAGAAATGGGCTTCCAACGCTCGGAGGAGCGACGAGGATGGCTCGCTTCCTTCAAGCGCAAGAATTTCAAGCCGAGTAAAAACGCGCGCGTACTCCTTCCGACAGCGCCTACAACCGACATAACGTTCGAACGAACCGCGCAAGGCGTCTTCATGCTGGCGCCGATTACCCTACCCGAGCAAGAGCGCGCGGTTGCGTCGGCGTCGACGGAGGCGCTTGACTCTATTACAATACTATGGGACGCGTCTGCGTCTCGAGACGGAGCGGGCGCGCCCAATAGTGTGGAAAGCGCTCTGCTAAACGCGGCGCTCAAGCGCTTTCGACCGCAACGCGTGCGCTTCGTTCCTTTTCGAAACGACGTCGACGAATCGGAAATTCGCGAACTTGTCGCCGAACCCGAGTCAGACTACTACCTCGCGCATCAGATTCTCGATCTCGTCGAATCCACCCCTAGCGACGGCGCGACGAATCTTACCGCCGCAGTACGCTGCCTCAAAAAGGGCGAAACAGCGCTACTCTTTAGCGACGGGCTATCCAACTGGGGCGACGAAACGGTCGAATTACCTGAATCGGGCGCGATTTTCACTTTCTCGTCGGGCGCCACAACCGACGCGGCGGCGCTACGCCGCTTAGCGAACGCGACCGGCGGCGCGTACTTCAATCTTAACGCAAGCGCGCTCGAGGAGGTATGCGAACAAATTGCGCTCATTTTCGCGCGCGAAATCCGCCCCGCGCGCATTCTCGTTCGTAATCTTGAATTAGCGGACGAATCCTTCGATACTAACGCGAAACGCCTGCTCGTAGCGGCAAAGGTCATAGACGAGTCGCGCCCCGTCGCGCTCGATTGCCGACTCGGAGACGTTGAGGTATGCGCGCGCGAATACGAGCCGAAGAAATGGCAAACCCTGGAAATCACGCCGCGACGACGCGCCAATATTCAATCTTTCTTCGCACAAACGCGACTCAACGCGCTACTACCGGCGATCGCTACTCAGCGCGATGAAATCGAACGACTCGGTCTACAATTTGAACTAGCAACCCCTGCAACGTCCCTTATCGTTCTCGAAAATCTCGAGCAGTACCTCCAACATAAGATTTGCCCTCCGGAATCGTTGCCCGAGATGCGCGAAGAATACCTCGCGCGCGTACGAAGCGACGAAGAGTCTCTCGAAGAGAAACGAATCGACCGAACAAATTACGTCGCGAGGTTATGGAACCGGCGCTTAGAATGGTATCGAACCGAATTCGTTCAAAAGCGCGAAGAACGCGCGTCGAGTCCTTCGCCGGTCAGTCGCGCTAGAGCGGCAATCTCGTCGCTTTTAAGCGGTTCCGAACGCCGTGAATCAATCGCGCCGCAGAGCGCTCGTCAACTTCCAAGTTCCGCAGTGCGGGACGAGGAACTCGCTTCATTCAGTTTTTCGGACGAAGAGGAACTTATTCTTGAATCGTGCGTTCATTCCGAGGCGTCGTATATGCCATGTTGCGACGAGGGAATTGACGCCTGTCGGAACGAATGGGAATCAGCGCTGGAAAACGAATCGACGCCGAGCGCAACGATCCGACTTACAAAGTGGGAACCCGATTGCGACGTCGTTGAAAGACTAGCGCAACTTTCCGGGGATGAACAAACGAGCGCGTACCTCCGCGCGCGGCGCGAATACGGCGGCTCGCCGACTTTCTTCTTCGCCTGCGCCGAGTTCTTCGCACAAAATGGCAATAATTCACTTGCGATCCGCGCGCTCTCCAATCTCTCGGAAGCCTCGTGGGACGACCAGCAACTCCTGCGCCCGCTCGCTAAAAAGTTACTAGCGCTCGATGAAACGGAACTTGCAATCGCCATTTTCGAACGCGTCTTAACGCACCGTCCAGAGGAGCCGCAATCGTATCGCGATCTCGCGCTCGCGCTGGAAGAGCGCGCCGACTCGCTTGCGCTCAATGGTCAAGATTCCAAGGCGATCGAAGAGTATCGCCGCGCGCTCGAGCTCTTGTCAACTGTAATTTACGGTCGTAACTATGAAGGCTGGGATCAGCGCTTCCCGGAAATAGAAGTTATCGCGCTCGAAGACGCATGCGGTATCGTTGCGAAATTACGACGTCTTAACGTCTCGGAGCTACCCGACGACCTCGAGCTCGTAGTTCCTTTGGAGCTCGATCTCAGAATTACGCTCACCTGGTCCGCCGACAACACCGATTTTGATCTCTGGGTCTTTGAACCGGACGGGAACAAAGTCTATTACAGCGCGCCTCGCTCGCAGTGCGGCGGACTTCTAAGTTGCGACTACCGAGACGGTTACGGACCAGAAGAGTATCTTATTCGTCAAGCGGCGCCAGGACGCTACCGCATTGTCGCAGATTACTTCAGCTCGCAAGCGTTGACGATTTTGGGCGAAATCTATCTCGAAGCGGAAGTTGTTACTAATTTCGGGCGCGCGAATCAATCGCGTTCGAGATTGGGCTTTTCACTACGCGACGTTAAAGAAGATTTCGAGGTTGGCACAGTCGATATTTAACGATTACTCGCTTTGAATATGGCGTTATAGGAGAATATAATGAGCGCTAAATCATCAATAACAGTCGGACTTTACGGAATCGGACTCGATACCTATTGGCCGCAATTTGACGGACTTTACGACCGACTGGTAGGTTACCAAGAGGTCGTCGCGAGTAAGTTGCGCGCGTTCGGCACGAACGTCGTCAATGCGGGTTTGGTCGACTCGCCAGAAAAAGCTGGCGCGGCGGCGCAACAGTTTCAAGCGGCGGACGTCGATCTCATCTTTTTGTACGTGTCAACCTACGCGCTTTCGTCTACTGTCCTGCCAGTTGTCAAGAAACTCAATAAGCCTGTTGTTACGCTCAATCTCCAACCGACGTCGAAAATCGATTACGCTACCTTCAACGCACTCGGCGATCGCACGAAAATGACGGGAGAATGGCTCGCTAACTGCCAAGCGTGTAGCGTGCCGGAAATTGCCAACGCGTTTCTGCGCGCTAACGTGCAATTTCACCAGCTGACAGGCGTCTTGCAGAACGATCCGATCGTCGACGCCGCGATTCAGGATTGGCTCGACGCAGCGCGAGTCGCTTCGATTATGCGCACGAGTCGAGTGGGACTCCTAGGACACTATTACAACGGGATGCTTGACGTCTATTCCGATTTAACGCGACTCGCCGCACAAGTCGGTCCGCACTTTGAAATTCGCGAGTTCGGCGAGCTACTCGCGCTACGCGACGCCGTCTCTGAACCGGAAGTCGACGAGTTTGCCGCGCTGATTAAGGAAGAGTTCGACGTCCAGCCCGACTGTACCGACTTCGAGATCCGACGCGCCGCTAAGACGGGGGTCGCGTTGCGGAAGTTCGTATCAGATCACGACCTCGACGCGCTTGCATACTTCTATAATGGGCACGGCGACGCGCGTTACTCCGATCTCATCGCGTCGGTTATCGTCGGCAATTCGATGCTGACGGCTCGACACGTGCCAGTTGCCGGGGAATACGAGGTCAAAAATTGCCTTGCGATGAAAATTATGGACTCCTTTGGCGTCGGCGGCGCGTTCTCGGAATTCTACGCGCTCGATTTTGACGACGACGTCGTACTACTAGGACACGACGGTCCATGCCATCCTCAAATAGCGCAGGGTAAAACGAAACTCAAACCGCTCTACGTCTATCACGGCAAGGTCGGTTCCGGGCTCAGCGTGGAGACGTCCGTTAAGTACGGACCGGCAACCCTACTCTCCGTAATCGACGCGCCCGACGGAAATGTAAAATTCCTTGTCGCCGAAGGCGAATCGGAGCCCGGTCCCATTCTCGAAATCGGTAATACGAACAGTCGCTATCGTTTCCCAACCGGCGCGCGCGCTTTTATCGACGAATGGTCGAAACGCGGTCCCTCGCATCATTGCGCGATCGGTTCGGGACACATTGCGCGTAAATTGGAAATACTTGCCAGCATTCTCGGAGTAGGTTTTATTCGCGTTTGCTAGTCGTAACGCATTAGACGACCGACGCGTCTACGAAAGGAAAACATATGAAAAGATTACTCGCCATAAAGTCGTACGTCGTTCTATTACTCTGCGTACTCGCGCTTAACGCGCTTGAACGTACGCGCGGTCAAGAGAACGCCGACGCTACGTCTGCCAAATATTCAGTCGACTTCACTGAAAAGATCGGCAAAATTAAGCCGCTCAACGGCACGAATCTTTGGGCCGACCTACACGTCTCGCGTAATGCGACCGGTCAGCAGCCCGAAGCGGTCGCTTGCCGCTTCTCAACGGTACGTCTACACGACGCGCCACTTGTCAGCGCCGGAATGCGCATTGTCGACGTACAGCATATATTCGGTGTTGACGACGCCGATCCAAAAGATCCAAAAAACTACTACTTCGACCAGACCGACGATTACATCGAACGCATAATCGACGGCGGCTCGACCCCGATCTATCGACTCGGAACGAGCATCGAACATTCAGAGAAATCGTACTACGCGAAAAAGCCGCGCGACCCTGAACATTTCGCCGAAGTCTGCGCTGGAATTGTGCGACATTACGTCGCTGGCTGGGCTAACGGTAAAACCTGGAATATGCCGTACTGGGAAATTTGGAACGAGCCCGACCTCGTGCCGCAAATGTGGGACGATAGAAACTGGAATTCTTACGTTGAATTCTATCTCGTCGTTGCCAAACGTCTACGCGCGGAATTCAAGGATATAAAAATCGGCGGACCTGCACTAACAAACGCAAATCTCGATAAAATTAAGGAGCTTGCCCAACGTTGCAAAGAAGAGGACGCGCCTCTTGACTTCGTCTCGTGGCATTGCTATCCTCAGACGCCAGAACAGCTTATCGAACCTGTCTATGCTGTCCGCAAGCTACTCGACGATTTAGGATTCCAGAAGACGGAACTCCACCTCAACGAATGGCACTATCTACCATGCGGATGGAAGGGAATTCAAGGAGATTTAGAGGATAAAATTTACTGGCTGACTTCGCCCGAGGGCTTACACGGCTACGTTTCTGCCGCCTTCAATGATTTTGTCCTAACCCGATGGCAAGACGCGCCGCTCGATATGTCGAACCACTATGGCTATTCGATGAAAAATTGGGGTCTTTTCGAGCCGTACGGAGGTCGCCGTATCACGTACTACTCCTTCCTACTCTTCGGCGAACTCGCGCACGACGCGCCTTATCGAGTTAAAACGCAGGATGAAAACGGCTCGGTTGCGTTGCTCGCCGGCGTCGACGAATCTGGTTCGCAAAAGAAACTCCTGGTTTCGATCTTTAAGGACTCCGGTAAGCGACCGATTGTTATAAAGGTCGCGGGCGCGCCGGAATCGGGAACCGTCCGCGTCGCGCAGATCGATTTCCAAACAGGGTTTAGCGAATCGGAACTCGAATATAGCGGCGGCGTTGTACAACTTCCGCCGAAAGATTCGGGCGTCTACCTACTTCGTTTCTAATCGCCTCGTGAGCTTTCACTAACA
Organism: uncultured Planctomycetota bacterium; assembly: GCA_900318195.1. GTDB lineage: Bacteria > Planctomycetota > Planctomycetia > Pirellulales > Thermoguttaceae > RUG369. The sequence goes on along the minus strand of ONJR01000153.1, from coordinate 9,572 downwards.
TATTTTGATAGAACTCAATAACAGGACGTAACTGACATGAAGAAAATATCAACCCGCCTTGCGACCTTACTCGCAATAGCGCTATCGATCGTCTGTCCAGCGGCGTTAGCGGACGAAACAGCCGCAGAATCGTCAACGTCGTCGAAATTCAGCGTCAATTTTAACGAGCGAGTTGGAGAACTCAAACCGCTCAACGGCGTCAATCTCTGGGCGAAGTTCTCGCGCGTTACGCTGGAAGACTATCAAGAGTACGCGGAAGCGTGTCATTTCTCAACAGTGCGTCTGCACGACGCGCCCTGGGATAACGAAGGAATGCGACTTGTCGACGTGCATCAGATATTTGGCAATCTCAACGCAGATCCATCGGATCCTAATAATTATTATTTCGAGCCGACCGACGACTATATCGCCAATATCCTGCGCGGCGGCGCGATTCCTATCTATCGACTTGGAACCTCCATCGAACACACCGAACGCAAATACTTCGCTAAAAAGCCGCAAGACGCGGCCAAATACGCTGAAATCTGCGCCGGTATCGTTCGGCACTACAATAAAGGCTGGGCTAACGGGAAAGAATGGAACCTGCAATACTGGGAAATTTGGAACGAACCGAACCTCGTGCCGCAAATGTGGGACGATCCCGATTGGAACTCCTATATCGATTTCTATATTACAGTCGCCAAAAGATTGCGCGCGGAATTTCCTGAAATTAAGATCGGCGGTCCCGCTCTTACGCACCCTGGCTACGATATGATCAAACAACTTGCCGAACGTTGTAAAAGCGAGAACGCGCCGCTCGATTTCGTGTCGTGGCACTTCTACGCGAAAACGCCGGAGCAGTTAATCGATCCGCCCTATAAAATGCGCGAAATCCTCGACGCAGCTGGTTTTCCCAACGCGGAACTGCATATCAACGAATGGCATTATTTCCCGACCGAATGGAGCGTCGTTCATGGTACTAACGGAGGATCGGAAGCAAAACGAGAACTTGGAACCTCGCCCGAAGGTCTGCACGGCGCAGAAGCGTGCGCTTTTATCGAACTTGTGCTAACTCGCTGGCAAGACGGTCCGCTCACAATGTCGAACTATTACGCGTTTGGACTCGACACATGGGGACTAATCGATATCGTCGGCAAGTTGCGCCCCACGTACTACGCGTTGCGTTCCTTCGGCGAACAGATTCACACCGCGCCTTATCGAGTTAAAACGACTGATCCAGGCGGGAACATTTCGTTGCTCGGTTCCGTCAACGCGGCGGGAGACGTGAAAACGTTGCTCGTTGCGCATTATAAACAGGACGATCCTCAACCAATTACAATTAAACTGGAAGGCGTGTCCAGCGAAGGGGAAGTTACGATCCAGCAAATCGACTACGACCACGATTACGTTGAAACAAAAATGTCGTATTCCCACGGCGTTATCACGCTCGTTCCTCAGAAATCGTCCGTCTTCTTCATTCATTTTTAAATCTAGCTCGTTTCATTTACGGAATCAATCGTCAAGATGACACAAAAGAATGCAACTAACTCGTTGAGCGCGCTCATCGTAACGCTGGCGTGCGCAATCGCGCCATGTCTAACGTACGCGCAGGAACAAACCGAAAAAGGCGACGTCGCCACGTTCTTCAGCCTTTCGCGTGGTTTTTCCAAGATCGTCAAATCGCCTCGTACCTCGGAGAATTCCTCTGAAGGTCAGGAATCGCGGCGGCGTCCGCGTCGCGGGCAGGAACAACTTCCTATTCCACGTTCGGCGGGAGTTGTGCTAAGCGCTCCTTCCCTAAAAAGTTTGGACGCCGCAGCTGGCGATATTTTCGCGGGAACCGGCTCAGAACGTTTCAGCATGATCGGCGCGCTACTGCTAACAGACTATCGTCGAGTTCTCTTTAATCTTGACCAAGAAGCGCCGATCGGTTTGTACGTCTTCTGTCAAACCGTGCCGCCTACTGTCGCCGTCGCGCTACCCGTGGATGAAAAAGATTCTGACGCTGCGCTCGCCGCGCTCGCTAAAGCGTCTAAGGGCGCGGCTCCTCAAAAGAACGGCGGAGATTACTCGCTTTCAGTAAAACTACCGGACGAAATCAAACTTGCCGCGCGTCAAATTAACCAGGATTACCTCGTTATAACGAAAGCGGAATCGCAAACGATCCTCAACGAATTTGCGGTCGGCAACCTTGTTCCGGTCTCGCCGTCGGGCGCGCCGCCTGCCTTTAAACGAACTGCGCTTACGCTAGAAGTTTCGCCAGTTGGGGTCGCGCTACTTACTGATCCGCGTCGTCCCTTCTGGCGCGAAGTCGATCGTCTCGTATACGACGTCAAAATGGCGGCGCCCTCTATCGCCAATATCGAATTCGACGCCGTTCGTCGATACGTTGCCGACAATCTCGCGAGCCTGCGCTACGATCTCGCCGTTGACAAATACGGCGTCTACGCCGGGCTACAAACGCGTCCGCGCCCTAATTCTGAAGCGCAACGCGAGCTAGCGTCATATCGTGCGCCGTCCCCAATTAACCTCGAACCCGACAGATTCTTTAGTATTCTGCCCACGTCGCTTTTCGCCGCCGCCGGTCAAATGGAAATCTCGCAAGAACTTGCGAACAAGCTTCCGAAACCGTTCAATCGCGTGCAATTCGTCGAGTATTCGCTTGGTCTACCGGCTCCGAATCAACTGGCGGCGGAATCGTGGCTCTTTTATCTCGAAGTCGACGACGCGGAGCAGTTTGCGCGCGAAATGATTATTCCGAAGGCGCGCGAAATCGGACGCTACATAGGCGCGAAACAAGGCGGAGAAGCCGCCTCGCAATTACTGGGAAAAGCCTCGGAAGCGCGACTTGATCGCCAATTGAAGCGTCGCGTACCGCCCAGACGATTCGCCGATCCCGAACGCGCGGCGGCGCTCGGCGGCGCAATTGGCGCGGCGCTCGGCGGACTAATCGGTGAAAATCAAGGCGAAGAGATCGCAATGCGCGAACAACGGATCAACGGCTTCAAGACTTACGTCTCCGATCTCGAAACTTACGCGCGCCAAAGCGCGCTCATGCGCGCGGAACAAGAAGGTAAGACGGCGCATAGAACGTCCGCGCTCGCTAACCACGACTTCTCGTTCGTCGAGACGCTCGTCTCTGTGCTAGACGGCGCCGACGATTTACAATCGTCTATGTTGAAGACAGTCAACAGCGACGCGCTCCAGGCGGACGACGCGCCTTTACTTGCAAAAACAGGTTATCTCGTTATATTGGATAAGAATACGATTCTCTATTCGCTCGGCAACGAGTCGCTCGCGCGTTATGGAATCAACAACTATCAAGCGACGCGCGAACCGGAGCGAGTTCGCTACCTATCGCTCGCCGACGATTCAGACGAGGTTTATAGTCTAACGCAACTCATTGCGCAAATTCCAAACGTAGAGCACGCGAACACGGTCGGCGCGGCGTTGCTCGATCCTTCTGCGGCGCAAGCGTATTATCGCTGGCTACAGGGTTACTACCTGCCGAACGCGCCTGTCGTGAACTCCGAACTCCTTCCCTCCGACACGCCTAAACTCCTAGCGCTATTTAGCATTGATCGAGACCTGCGCATACAGCGTTACGTTACGCCACATCGCACGATTGAAAACGTACTACGCACATATTTCAATCGCAGTTTAACAGATCTTATTTTCTCCAAAAGCGGAGAAGAAGAAGATCACACGGACGCCACAGAAGACTTTGACGTCGACTTTGACGAGTGATTTGGGACGTCCGAACTTTTGCGCTTGCCGTCAATCTACTTCAATCGCATATTCACCGAAAGGATACTATCATGACGAAACGCGTCTTCACCATATCCTTCACACTTTGCGTCATGCTCTCGCTATGCGTTAGCTTGACAACCTCGAAAGGTAACGCTCACGAACCTAACTTGCTATTCTCATGGGAATTTGACTCTAACGCCGAGCTTCAAACGTGGGGAACCGCGAATTTTGCCCGCCAGGAGGCCGACGGCGGTTCTTTCAAACTTAAGCCGACTAGCTGGGATCCGTTTGTTGTGAGTCCGCATTTCACGCTCAAGCCGCGTCCGGGTCAGTACGTCGAGATTCGCATGAAATCAACAGGCGCCGGTAAAGGCGAAATCTTCTTTGCGTCCTCTGACGAGGGTAAATATAACGGCTTCTCACAAGCGAAAACAGCGTCGTGGCAAATTCGGCACGACGGTAAATTTCACACGTATCAAATTATGCCGGCATGGCGCGCTGAACCGCAGATCATTAAAATCCGAGTCGATCTCGGTAATCCCAGCGAGAAGGATATCGAAAACGGCGCTGAAACCGAACTCGATTACATACGAATTTACGATCTCAATCTTGAGGACGCTGAACGCTCGACGCGTACCGCCTGGACGTCCGACGATTCGCTAGCGCTAAGCGATCAGAGCGACGAGAAAACGAATTTCTGGCAGAGTGAAATAGCGGCGTTCAATCCGAGCGAAGTCGGTTCCTACCTTTATCTCGCATGGAACGTAAATGAGCGTGAAAAAAGAACCGAGGAGCCTTTCCCACGAGCCTCGATTAGATTTCTGACAGAATCAGGCGGCGGCGAAGTCGCGTTCGACGCGCCGCTTTACAACGTTGCGACTCAAGGATGTTCTTTTCATGAAAAGAACATCGATCTTAGCGCGGTAAACGGCTGGGGAACGACTTTCTATCGCTGGGAAATCTCAACCCCTAAGGGTTATGAACTCAAGGTTGTCAACTTCTCGAAGAAACCGCTAGGGGTTGGCGTACTTGAAACGCAAGAAGCGCGTCAGAAGGCGCTTGCGCGCGTACAAGACGGTCGCGCGACGATACAAATCGAAGGCGTCGCGCGAAATTGTGGAGGACAAACTCTATCGAAATTTCAAGCGACCGGCGCGCCCGATCTAAAAGAAGTAACGTTGCAGAAGATCACGGTCGATCCGCTACTCGGCTTCAATCCTAGCGGCGACAGACTTACTACGTACGCGCCAAAATCGCCGGATAACCAACCGACGATTTTTGGCGCCGTCACACAGGAAAAGACAACGTTTCCAAACGAGTTTCAACTCCTTCCAAACGAAGCTGTTCGCTTTGTCGCAACGTACGAGTTTTCAGAGTCTGGCGACTTCGATCTTCCCTTCGCGCTATGGGCGCGTTCGCAAGACGCCGACGCCGTTGCGATATGGACGACGCGCGTCGTCGTGTTGCCAGAGGTCGAACTGCCGAAAGACGTATCCTACTTGCCTGCGCCGCAACCAGTAGAATCTGATTACGAGATTGGCGCGTATTATTTCCCTGGTTGGTCTAAACGCGCCGGCTGGGACAAGATTGCAAATAGCGCGCCAATTCGTCAACCGCTGCTAGGCTATTACGACGAAGGGAATCCGGAAGTCGTCGACTGGCAAATTAAGTGGGCGGCTGAAAATGGAATCAAATTCTTCTTTGTCGACTGGTATTGGTATCACGGTCAAGTACGTCTGGAACATTGGGTAAAAGCGTTCCAACAAGCACGGTATCGTAGCGCGCTGAAATGGGCGGTAATGTGGGCTAACCATACGGGCTCCGGAACGCACTCCTCCGATGATTGGCGCGCCGTTACGAAATATTGGCTCGACAATTACTTTAATACGCCGGAATACTATACGATCGACGGCAAGCCGGTCGTTGTTATTTGGGATCAGTCGATAGTCGACGCCGATATGATTGCAGAAGCCGCCAAAGAAGGGATTGAGCTCCAACAAGGCGAAGGGTGCAAACGCGCGTTCGAGATTACGCGCAAGATGTGCGTCGACGCAGGCTATCCGGGCGTCTACTTCATAGCGATTAAATGGCCTGAACACGCAACCGACGCTAAAACTATCGAACGACTCGCCAACGGTACGTTCGACGCGACAACGATTTACCACTTTATGTATCCCGGCGACGAACTTGCGGGCGAAAAGCTATATTCTTTCGACTCTGTCGTCAACGCTTCCAAACCGAACTGGGAAGAGCGTTATAAGTCTGGAGTACTACCTTTCATACCGAATATTTCCACTGGTTGGGATTCTCGTCCTTGGCACGGTTTTCGTTCGACCATAGTCTATGATCGCAATCTCGATTCCTTTGCTCGCCTTCTGATGGACGCGAAAGAATTCGCAGATCAAACAGGCGTCAAGCGCCTTGTCCTAGGTCCCGTCAACGAATGGGGAGAAGGATCCTATATTGAACCAAATCTTGAATTTGGTTTTGGTATGTATGAAGCAATCCGTCGCGTCTTCTGCAAAGAGCCGCAAGGCGGTTTCCCTGTAAACTACGCGCCAAACGAAATTGGACTCGGTCCATATGATCTGCCGACCGATCAGGAGCTCAAACCGGAAGATCACTTCTAATTGTTCTTTACGTTCTCGCTATTACTGAGCCGCAATGCCACTACACTGCGGCTCTTCTTCAATCCGAACCTTCTATTGTACAATGAAAGACCTAGTTCATCATTACCATGTGCGACTTGTCTCGCTAATATTGCTCGCGTTTGGCGCGCTACTATCGCAATCGCAACGCGTTGTTACAGCGCAAGAGCCAGAACACGCTCCTATCTACGTGTATGATATACGCGCGTTGCGCGACGTCGATCGCGGTAACCCCAACGACCTGCAAAGAGTATGGGATCAAACGCTATTAATTTCGACCTTACAAGGACTCGTTAACCGCGACGCCCCGAGACTCTATCTGCTTTTTGTTCAAGCCTTTGGTTACGAAACAGACGAATTCTGGCTTGAAACCTTCTCAAAAGACGCGCCCAATACGTCGCCGCCAGTCAAGGGATGGCTCGCCGATCGACCTCGACAAAACGTGAACGATTTAGACGAACTACTTACGCTATTCGCGGATTACTACGACGGCGTCGTTCTCTACGACGAGAACGTGCCGGCAACCGTCAACGTTGCGCTCACCGTCGCCGGAGTTGAAAATTTACTACCTGTTCGTTTTGACACTGACCCTGATTCACTCTATACACTACTCGTCGCCAATGCGTCCGGCAGACGACTGCCAGTCCGCGCCCGACTGGTCGCAGAAGACGGCGCGTCGCTTTTTATCGGCAAGGGGCTCGTGCCAGGTACGAACCTTCAATCGACCGGCTCGCCAAAGGTCGACGCGTATCTATGGATGATCGAGAACTACGTCAAACCTGGCAAAGTCAACGCAACAGAAGGCGGCTACTATCTCGACGCATTCTGGCTAAAGAGCCCTAACGGCGCCGTGCAAAATCATTGCCTCACCAATCGAGATTTCGTCGTAGCGCGGCGCGGGTTCTTCTTCGACCTCTCGCCCTGGGAAGACGAAGCGCCAAACGACGAACCGACTCAACCGCTAGGCGCCGACTTCCGCGGATTTAATGCCATAATGCGCGCGGCGTATGACGCGACCGAAGGCAAAAAAATCATTCGAGTCTCAGGATTTACCCCGTGGGATACAAAATACACCGATCACGGCGCGTGCGGAGGAAAACACGGAGGAGTCGACACGGAATGGCGACACGCCGAAATCCTATCGAACTACAACGGTTATCTCGACGCCGACGCGCTAGGACTCTGCGCTATGGCAAACGCGTCTTTCTTCCAACATTTTCCTCTTGAAGAACGGTACGCGCAACCCAAGCCGACAGTCGACGATTTACGCGCTCGAGGATTAATCGACGAAAAAAATCGACCGGTCGACAAGACGTTCGTCGCCGTCTACGGGGGAGACTACGACTCTGCGGCGTGGGTCTATCAGGCGACTCCCGCTTTCTGGCACGATCCTAAACGCGGCGCTATCGTTATCAACTGGGCGTTTAATCCGAATCTCGCCGATCGGTTCGCGCCTGGATTCGATTACTTTCGACGAACAATGACGCCAAACGACCACTTCATTTCGGGCGATTCAGGCGCAGGATACATTAATCCGATGGGCTACGTCGCGCCGCGCTCAATCTCCAAGTTGCCAGACGCGCTCGACGTATGGATCGAACATTGCAAACGCTACTTTAAACAGTGGGATATTTCAGGAATTGGTTTCGTTATCGACGGCTCCGCGCCGACCACTGATCGCGCGACCCTTACGCGACTCGCTGCATATGCGCCCGACGGTATCACGACTCATCGTGGCGAGACAATAGGCGTCGTCCAGAACCCCTATGGTGGCAAAACCGGATATCGACCGATGAACTTCGATATTTCAACCCCCGAACAGGGGCGCGACGTCATACTTGGAGACGTGCGATTCGATCGTGGTCCTCAGTTCAATACGTACCGTACAATTCTCTGGAGCCCGACGAAATTGAACCAACTCTTCGAGCTTGTGCAAGCGGACGAACATCGCGGCAAACGCGTTCAATTCGTCGACGCTTACACTTTCTGGACGCTCATTCGTCTAGAGGCGGAAGCGTTGGGAGTCGAAGAATTCGATCGTAGGCTCTAAGGGACGGCGTATACGCAAAAGCGAACAATCTTTGCGCAATTCTACATTGAAATCGTAGATGAAACTTAGAGAATGGTATTGCGTCGCTCAACGCGGCGTAACGTTATTGTTTTAAATCGCAACTTTTCAGCCAACTTCGAGTTCCATGAATCGAAGAGTCGCATGAGGTCGTAATGCAAATTTCCAGCAAAACATTATTCATCGTGTCGGTAATTACCGCGTTCTCCTGCTACGCGTCGTTCGCCGCGCGCAGCGCGAACGCAGAAGATAGCGCGTCCCGATCTGTCGAATTATCGATCAACGCCAACAAGGTCGTCCAACGCATCGACGAAAGAATCTATTCGCACTTCCTCGAACACATCTACAACTCTTGTAACGGCGGTCTATGGGGCGAACTCGTTTGGAACCGTTCACTCGAAGCTGGCAAAGATTCCGGCTGGTCCTTCAGCGACGGCGTCGTCAAGCAGAGTTCCCACGCAACCGACTGCAGGCTCCTGTTAGGCGCCGAGCAGCAGGTGGACTCGACTTGGACGGACTATGACGTGCGCGTTCTCGCCAAGAAAGTCTCGGGTTCCGAGGGCTTTCTGGTACTGTTCCGCGCCGCGCCCGATATGTCAAGCTACTATTGGCTCAATCTTGGCGGCTGGAACAACCAATACGTAGCGATCGAAAAGCAAACGCCGCGTTCCAATGGTCGTCGCATTATCGGGGGGCAAAAACGTATTCCGCCGATTGAGTCCGGCGAGATTTACGATATTCGAGTTGTTGTTACGGGTCAAAATATTAAAGTTTTCGTGAACCAGGAGCTGATTCACGAAGTCTACGATCCAGATGAAAACGCGCCGAAATCCGGTTGCGTTGGGGTCGGCACGTGGGGCACTGCGGCGGAATTCGGTCAGGTTCTCGTTCGCGACCTACGCCGTCGCACGCTCTTCGACCTCGCCGACGCCCAGATTAAGTTGAACTCGCCCGTCGACGTGCGCTACTGGACGGTCGAGGGTCAAGTTGAAAAACGCGCAGGGGACGCGCGCAATAGCGCCAAATATCTACGCTTCTCAGGCGAAGGCGCGTTAGCTCAAGGCGAATTCAACTTCCAAAAGGACGAAGTCTACGACTACTCCTTCTGGACGCGCGGCAACGGCAAG
>ONJR01000253.1 GCA_900318195.1 uncultured Planctomycetota bacterium | reverse complement strand
GTTAAAAATGTTTGCCACGAGCATAGCAAACGGTCCGTTTTTATGCAACTCCAGTTTTAACTGGACACACTAGGTAGCAATTTGAGGTCTTTAGTAATTGCGTAGCGCTTGCCAACCTGACGTTGCCGTCGACATTAACGTCGATAGGCGACTGGGCTTTTGCAGAATGCTGGTCGCTGAAGACGCTTGCCATTCCCAAGCGCGTAACAGAGATCGGGAGCAGCGCATTTGTCCATTGTCCTGCGAAGTTAATCGTGTACGAAGGCAGCTATGCGGAACGTTGGGCGCGCGAACATGGTCGTAGTTACGACGTCAGAAGTTGGTACGGGTACGAAGAGACGCGCGACGGCGTTGTGATTACGCGAATCGAGCGCGCGAACCTTCCGGAAAGCGGGAATGTGGTAATACCTTCGCAAATCTGCGGTAAACGAGTCGTAGGCATAGGCGATTATGCGTTTGTCGAGTGTGATTCGATTAAAAGCGTCGTTATTTCGGACGGCGTCGAGTCGCTCGGTTCCGGCGCTTTTACCGCGTGCAGCGCGCTGGAAAGCGTAACGATTCCGGAAAGCGTAACGCGTCTTGGCAATAACGTCTTTGCGCATTGTCGATCGCTCGCAAGAGTTCGTTTGCCGAACGCGCTTACAGAGATTAGCGACTCGGCTTTTGTGAACTGCAACGCGACGTTTGAAGTATGCGCCGGTAGTTACGCCGAGCGCTGGGCGATCGCCCACAGTAGACCGTATGAGTTAAAGTTGGCGCTTACGTACGAAAACTCCGGCTACGGCGTCGTCATAACCGGAGTCGACGCCGCTTCTATTTCGTCAGACGGTCGAATTGCTATTCCGCGCGAAATTAACGGTCGTCCCGTTGAGGCGATTAGCGACGGCGCATTTGCGCAATGCGCGACTCTTACCAGCGTCGTTATTCCCGAGTCTGTTACGCGAATAGGGAATAGCGCGTTTTTCAAATGTAGTCGACTTACTACCGTTGAGATTCCCAAAAGCGCGGATTTGATCGGTTCGAGCGCATTCCAGGATTGTCAATCGTTGCACACTGTTATTATAGCGCCCGGAAGTAAAGCTACGATTAGTCCGAGCGCCTTCATGAATTGCTCTAAACTGTCGAAGGTCGTCATACCAGAGGGCGTTTGTTCGATCGGCGCGTCTGCGTTTCTAGGATGTGATTCGCTAACGAAGATTGTTGTACCCGCAACCGTGCGGAATATTGGGAGCTGTGCGTTTTCGGAAAATTGTAGCGTGGAAGTTGATTCAAATAACAGCTTTTATTGTTCAAACGGCGGCGCGCTCTTTGATAAACGTATGGAAACGATATTTCATGTGGCTAACTCTCCGTCCGTCAAAAGATACGTCGTTACTTCCTCCGTTAGAACAATTGCCGAACGAGCGTTTAGCGAATGCGATATGATCTCGGATCTTACGTTGCCTGAAGGTCTTGTGAAGATTGGCGCGTACGCGTTTTCTGGATGCAACGGTATCGCGAGCCTCGTCATTCCAAGGACGGCGCTAGAGATAGACGCCGACGCGTTCAACGGTTGTCCCGCTACGCTCTTGGTATATCGCGATAGCTATGCGGAACGCTGGGCTCGTAGCCATCGTCGTCAATTTGTACTTCTTGACGCGAAAAAGCCGCTATTTACAACGATGAATCACGGTATCGATCTTATGATCGCCCACGTTGACAACGATTGCATTCCCGAGAATGGCGAGGTCGTTATACCGTCGACGATCAACGGCAGGCAAGTCGCTGGCGTCTGGAACGAGGCTTTTAAAGATTGCGCGAGATTGAGGAGCGTCGTTATTCCGTCGACGGTCGGATTGATAGGGGATTTTGCGTTTATAGGATGTTCCGCGCTATCTGGAATATTTATACCGTCTTTCATTAAACTCATTGGAATCGGCGCTTTTGCCCCAGAGACGAAGGTAACAGTCGACGATCATAATAGATCGTATTCCTCCGAGTCTGGCGCGCTCTTTAATAAGGCGCGAAGCTCGATCATCCATTATCCAAATACGATTTCTAACGATTACTACTATATCCCAGATACGGTCAAGATTATCGAGAGTTACGCCTTTTACGGGTGTTCACAATTGGAAAACGTCGTACTTGGTAAAGAGGTCGCGTCGATTATGAATAAAGCGTTTTCTGGTTGTTCCTCGCTACAATGCCTGGTTATCCCCGAAAACGTCCGATATATCCACGCCAACGCATTCTTCAACTGTCCGGCAAAGTTGCTCGTCTATTCCGGTAGCTACGGCGAGAAATGGGCGCGAGAGCATAATCGCGAACTAAAACTGATTGCGCAACCGAATCGAGAAGCGCGATCAAAGGGAGGGACTGCCACCCCGAGCGGCGCTCAACCGCTCTATTACGGACGCGAGAAGCCCACGACTAAGCCGCGCCTTATAGATAGGATTCGCGCCTGGTTGAGACTTGGCGCGCGCGAGACAACACAGGAGCCCGAGAATGTAACGCCGGCTATGGTTGCGATTAACGACGTTTTGTCCGTTGTTTCCGACTCGTCTGCGCTTGGCGACGACGGCATAACCGAATGGATGACAGGGGACTGTATTTCAGAGGAAGAGTTCCAGCGGCAATTGGTGCGATGGAATATGACGCCGAAGCGTACGAGTTATACCAGTCTTGATTTACTAAAAGTCATATGGGTGCGCGGCAATCTGCGCGCGACGACCGCCCTGTGTTGTCGCGAGCTAGCGCGCGCTAAACGAGTTGGTCAGGACTACGGTGTTGAGATTGCGCTCGCGCGACTCGATCAGACGAGAATTAGCGTGTTGCGAGGCGCCTATGTCGAGCATGGCGGAAGCGACATACTAGAGCGGCTCTTTGGAATATCCTTCAATGAGAGCGGCGCCGACAAGTTATTCGCCGCCGAACGTCGGTACATTGACCGCCTGCGTCAGCTTGAACCACATACGCTAGAGGTCTTAGCCGATGAAGAAGAACATGCGGCGCGCGAGATACGCACGCTCTTCGAGTACGGCGTCTTGTACAATCCGTGGCAGTGACGAACGCGAGCGCTTAGTCCGTAATCTTCTTTAAAAAGATCGCGCCGAGCGTATTGCCTAACACTGCTAAGAAGGTGAATTTCCAAACGGCGACCGTGAAGAGTTGGTTCGCGGCGCTGAAATAGAAGACGTCGGCGACGCAGTGTTCGAACCCGCACGCGACGAAGACAAAAACGCCCAAGACGACGGGAAAAGGAGAATTCGTACGCTTCCACCCGTCGACTGCGAAGTACATCGCCATACCGCAGAGAAACGCGCGACCGAGAACCGTCATATACGGGAGCGCGAGTTTCTTGGTCGCGAGTTCAACTAGCTTCTCGGGCTCGTAAGCAATATTGGCGACGATCGCCGCGAGCGCCGCCCCGATAAAATTGAAAATCAACATAAGAGTGAACCGCGAAAAAGTTTCCGAAAGAAAACCGATCCTGCCCGTATAGAGCGTTAGCCCCTTCAGTACGACGTAATACAAGCCTGCGGCAAAGCAGAGCGCGCCGACGTACCCGCCGAGCGCGGTTCCAATGAGTCGCGAGTAAATCAAGCCCGCGCAACCGATACACACGCCGGCGGCGACGCTCGAGCGGCAGAAGCTAACTAACGACGAAGACTCCTCTTGACCTGTTGAGTTCGAATCCTGCGGCGATTTCTTTTTCATAATTTCCCTTGCGACAGTAGGTCTGAACGACTCAATTTAGCGCGTATTATACGGCTAGTCCTTCCAACGATATACGCGAACGCCGAATCGTTCGATCGAATCGGTAATCGTTCCGGCGTCGAATTTCGGGCGCGCGAGCGAGTCGTCGTTCTCGTCTTGAAAGATTAGTTCCGGCGCTGAAATATCGACGTTTACAGGGCTAGGAAAGACGAATCGGACGTCGACGGGCTCGAACGCCGAATTTACGGCAATGACGTAGTTCTCGTCGTTAAGTCGTTTGTATAGCGCGACGACGGCAGGTTCGTCGTAAAGGTTCGCGTCGGGTCCGCGTTCGACGACGACTTTCGGCTGAGCGGCGAGATCGGTCGGTTCGAGGAGCGCGGGCGAGAGCGTTTGAATTTGAGTCGCTAAGTTTGAGATATTTTGCCATCTTTCAGGCGAGGTGGTAACGCCGTAGTTGTACATATTTTTTTCCGGATCGACGAACCCGCCGTACGTATACCATGTGATTCCGTTAGCGCCTGCCGCGAGCGCGGCGAAACTCATAGCGCGCAGTTCGCGATTCGTAGGGAATCGCTTCCAGCCCCAGCCCTGGAAATATTGAATAATAGGCCAAATCGCCTTGACGCCCGTCGCAGACGCCTTGGCGTCTTCGCGAGCGCGTCGCACGTCGCGAATCGTCTGAGCGACGCACGCTTTTCCAGCGTCTTCCCCCTCGTCGCGCACGGGATAAATTTCCGGTAGGAACGCGTCGGTTCCGTCAACGTAGGGACGGTATCGAGTTACTTTTGCCCCAGAGTCGATCGGGTCCGCTTGAACTGTGATGCGAGTTGGATCGACCGCTTTAACAGATTCGTGGTAGTTTAGCAATTCCTCCGGTCGCGTATTATAGGACGTGTCGTCGCCGAGATACCATGCGATAATTGCGGGGCAATGGCGTTCAATTTCGACGAACCTTTCGTCTGGCTCGCGCGCAACGGACCACAGCTTAAAACCGAACTTTTCTGCAGCGGCGAGGAATTCGTCGGAGCGCGGCATGGAGTATGAGTGCGCGAAGTTGAAACCGGCTTCTTTGAGTCCGCGAAACGCTTCTTCGATATTGTCGCCGTTGAACTCGCGTTTCGTAACGCCGTAAATTCCGATGGGAAAGAAGGGCTTGCCGTCAATGAGAGTCGTACCGTCGTCGCGTAGCGTAACGTTCGGCGTTTTAGGCGGGTCGCCGACGTAGAAACATCGCACAGCGTGAACGGCGTTACCGTAGACGTCGGCGGCGTTGAGCGTTGCGCGGTGCAGACCTTGTCGGCGTTCCTCCGGTTCGCGTTCGCGCAGTCGTAGCGCGCCGTTGTCGAGCGGCAGAATCTCGAACGCGTCTGTTAGCGCGCGTTCGTCGACGGTAATTTCAATTGATTCTTTTCGGATAATTGACGCGTCGCGCAGTTCAAATTCGAGCGGAATTTTGGGATCGGGATTCGGGACGGCGCGTCCGCCAACGAATTTCACGACGGGCGGCTCGGCGTCGCCGCCTTGACTCCAGTTGCGGTCAATTTTTTCTCCGACGCGCACGCTGCGCAGAGTAGGGGTCTCGCGCCCGTTAGGTATAATCGTAACTTTGTACCGTATTAATTCCGAATCGAACCGTTGCGCGATCTTCTGTTCGCCGCTTGCCGTGAACTTGTATACATACTCTTGCGCGCCGTTGTGCTCGGCGAACGCTACGTTGGCGTTGAACGCGTCCGGTTGGACGTCGACGATTTGTACGAGGACGGCGCCGCCTTCTGGAATCTCGGCGTCGATCGCTATCGAATCTGCGGCGTTTGTTATTTCGGAGATAAAGTCGGCGGGTTTCGGATAGGGTTGTTTCGAGTTGACAACTTCTAGCGCCACGGAGTATATTGCGACGAATTCGTCGCCGGTAACGTTGGGAACGTCGCATCCGATTTGAATAGTCGCGTTCGCGGCGTCTTCTGGAATCGTGCCGAACGCGGTCGTTTCAGCGAGGGTCGGTTGCGCGCTGAATAGCGTCTCGCTTCGTTTGATCAGTTCGTCGCGCTCGTTGCGCCATAGAATAGCGCCGCGCCAGGAATCGCCGTCCGATCCGGCGGCTTCTATGCGTTTCGAGGCGCGCGCCGTCGTTCTTAGTACGAATTCTCTACCGCGCAGTTCCGGCGCGATAGCGATCTTACGCGAGGCGATACGCCACGCCGTGTCCGTTTCCTCCTCGCCGACCTTAGCGCGCGTAATGAGCAGACGCGGCGCGCCAGTTGAATCGAGTTCGCCGAACCGCAGACTGAGCAGCTCGCGATAATTTGCGATTTCCGACCATGCGTCGGCGTTGCGAAACTCGTCGCAGAAGATCGCGTCGCCGGCGCGTTGCGCGCGCGGACAACCGTCGTCGAGCGCTAGATTGCGCGCGTTGTAGGTTGCGCTTGACGGCGTTTGTGCGGCGGCGAGCGTGGTGAAACATAGAAGCATGATTGCGGCGGCGCCGCGTTGCGCTATTGAAAACGGCATATCGTAATCTCCCGGCATATTAGGCGTTCGATGGAGCGACGACGCGTCGCTCGCCTTGAGTATAGCGCTCCGAGAAAGAGAAAGCAATTATGTGCGACAAAAAAAAGAAGAGCGCCGTCAATAGACGCTCTTCTCGTATGCGTAATGCGGAATCCCATCAATTCCACGCGAGGGCGACTACCCCTTCGCGACCGTCTTGAACTCGAACGGCTTGTGGACGACGCGCTTGACGACGGCGTCGCAACGCATGCATTGCGTGCAAACGCGCATGACCTTGGAACCGCCGTTCGGTAGCGTAACGCGGACGTTCTGGAGGTTCGGCTTGAAATCGCGACGCGTGATACCGGTAACTTTCGTACCAACGCCCTTCAAATGCTTCGCGCGACCGCGAGTCGTAACGTGGTTACCAATCGTCTTGCCCTTACCGCAAATTTCACAAACTCGAGACATTTCAATTCCTGTCTTATATCTTCTGGCGATCGCGCGCAACCGCGCGGCGATCCTACTCGCGTTTTGCGCGTCGTCGAGGACAACGCGCAGACTGACTTCCAAACGCGCGCGCGAACCTCGGTCAGTCGCGGTCCCAATGCGACGAGACACGAGCTCGGTTGCGCGCGACGCATTAGCGTCGCTTCAGACGTCACGCGACCTTCAAAGGGGAATTGCGCGCCGCGCTCATCATTCGCGCCGCGCTTTCAGCCTCGCGCAAGGTTGCGCTTGCCGTTTGAACCAGGCGTCGAGCGCCGTAGCCAAACAATTAAGACGTCGATTCGCAATTATAACGCAGACGACAAATTTGACAAGAGGCGTCTAAGATTTTTTCTCGTTCCTCGCATTCGATTCCTTGCGGATACAATTTGGGCTATTGAGCCAAATTGTGGTATTTGGCGTCGGATATTGTAAAAAAGCTTGACGTCGAACGGAAGATTGGGGTATAATATGGAGAGTTGTGCGACGCGATCGCGCCGCTCGTATGTGAAATAATTTAATACGACTCTCCCCCCAATACGAGAAGGGTTCACTTTTATGACGAAGAATTTGACGAGACGTTCCTTTTTACGGAGTTCTGCTGCGTTAGCGGCCGCCGCGACGGTGTTGCCGAGCGTGCAAACACTCAAGCCCGTCTGGGCGCAAGCGCCGAGCGATCGACTACGGATGGGGTGCATTGGCGTCGGCAGTATGGGACGCGGCGACGCGCACGGATTCAACGGACTGTGCGATATCGTAGCGATCTGCGATTTAGACGAGGACTACGGGCTGGGACGCACGATTCGCTCCGGCATTGGCAAGAAGAACGACAAAGGCGAAACGATCACGCCCGATACCTACAAGGACTATCGTAAACTCCTCGAGCGCGACGATATCGACGTCGTTACCGTTGTTACGCCCGACCATTGGCACGTCAAGATCGCCGTGGAAGCGTTGCAGGCGGGCAAGCACGTCTTCTGCCAGAAGCCGCTGACCTTAACGCTCGAAGAGAACAAGATCATTCGCAAGGCGGTCGAAAAGTACGGCAAGATTTTCCAGGTCGGCACGCAGCAGCGGTCGCAACATGACCAGTTTGCGCTCGCGACTCTCATCGTTCGCGCCGGAATGCTCGGCAAGATTAAGAAGGTCGTCTGCGACGTCGGCGGCTCTCCGACCTCGGGCGATACGGACATTCCGCGCATGGATCCTCCCGCCAACTTCGACTGGAACTTCTACCTCGGTCAAGCGCCGTACACGGAATTCCTCGGCGACGGCGACTTCCTCGACAAGAACAACAACGACAATCGTTTCGGGCGTACGCGCGCGCACTACGAATTCCGATGGTGGTACGAATACTCCGGCGGTAAATTCACCGACTGGGGCGCGCACCATATCGACTGCGCGCTCTGGGCCATGGGACTCGATAAGATTGGGACCGGACCGACGACCGTCAACGGCGAGAACGCCAAGCATCCGGTGCCGTTCAAAGACGGCTATCCGACCGTCGACAACCGTTACAATACGAGCCACGAGTTCGATATCGTTCTGCAGCTCACCAACGGCTGCGAAATGCACGTTGTGAGTTCCTCGCCGGACGGCAACGGGATTCTTTTCGAAGGCGAGAAGGGTCGTATGCACGTTAGTCGCGGACGCTGCAAGGGCAAGGTTGTTGAGGAATTGCCGAAGGACGCGTTCTCGCAAGACGATTTCAACGCGTTGTACAACGGCAAGCCGTACGAAGGGCACAAAGAGAACTTCATCCGTTGCATTCGCGAGGGCGGCAAGCCGGTCTCCGACGTATGGTCGCACGTGCAAGCGCTCAACTGCTGCCATCTGTGCGGAATCGCCGCGCGTTTGGGACGTCAGATTACCTGGGATCCGCAAACGGAGCAGATTACAGGCGACGAGCAAGCGGCGAGCTTCATGGCGCGCGAACAACGCAAGGGCTTTGAAATCTCGCGCGACTAGCGTTCAATTGGCGCGTTGCCAAGAATAAAAGCGGATAGCGCGCGACGCGGGTCGTCGCGCGCCGTCCGTTTGTTGTCTTATTTCATTGTGAAAAACCGGAGAGCGAACTATGTCTTTTTCACCGACGCCCCCGAACCAACCGAACTTCAATCAACCTTTCGGTCACTCCTTTACCCCGGGCGGCGCGTTTCCTCATTCCGTCGACCCTCGTTTGGCGCCGCGGCCTCTTCAGGATCCCCCGCGCCCTAGATTCTGGCAAATTGTGCTGAAGGACATATGCGTAACGGTAGTCGGCGTTACGCTCTTCTGCGCGCTCTCCTTCTTTCTCTTCTGGTGCGTTCTCTTTGCCGGCGCGTCGGCATTGAGTAGCGCGCTTTCGTCGGGCGTTGCGACTTCTGTCGGCACGGAGACGGTTCTTTCTGGTTCCGACACGGCGTCGCACCGCGTTGTCGTCTTGCCGATACTAGGCGAAATCGCGACCGAAGAAGACGGATTTATTGCGACCGCGATTAAGGAGCTGGAAGAGGACGACAAACTCGCCGCGCTCGTCTTGCGCGTCGATTCGCCCGGCGGGACAATTTCCGGCAGCGACTACTATCACCATCTTCTCGCCGAACTCAAGGAAAAGAAGAATATACCGATCGTGGTCAGTATGGGCGACCTTACGGCGAGCGGCGGGTATTACATTTCCATGACGGGCGACAAGCTATTTGCTGAGCGTTCTACGACGACGGGTTCGATCGGGGTCATTATTCCGATGTACAACGCGGCGTCTCTTTGTGATAAGCTTGGCGTGCGTTCTGCGGCGGTTACGAGCGGCGCGATGAAGGGTATGGGCAACTTCATGAAGGAGCCGACCGAAGAGGAGCTTGCGATTTGGCAGTCGTTGGTCGACGACGGTTACGAGCAGTTCCTTGACGTCGTTCGGGCTGGTCGTCCTTATTTCCAGGACGCCGATAAAGACGCGGAGTTGCGCGCAATTGCGGACGGTCGTGTCTATACGGCGCCTCAGGCTTTGGAGAAGCATTTGATCGACGAGATCGGTTTTCTTTCCGACGCGATCGACGCGGCGATCGAACTTGCCAACGTCGACAAAGACGACGTGCAGGTCGTGCGGTTTGACGAAGAGCCCGATTTCCTATCCTCCCTTGGACTGAGCGTGAAATCTGAGAAAGAGAAGTTGAATAAGGCGGTCGACGCGCTCGCAGTACCGCGCGCATATTACCTTTGCCCTCGCGCGTTGCCGCTATAACGGATCCGTATAAACGTAAGAAACAGCATATTGCGTAAGTTAAGCAAAATAGGCGAAAGAAATCTTGAGCCATAATTAGAGCTTTTTGCAAAAAGCAACGCTATAGCGTCAAGAAATGACGATTATGTCGGATTAAAAAGCCGATAAACCGAAAAGCGCGTTGAAAAGTTCCTTTGACAAAAGGGACGTCGAATGTAGAATAGACGCGTGTCGCGTGATTTTGCACAAAACGCGTATTTTGCCTGTTTTGAAATTTTCGCGCGCTTGGTGTGTTTGAAATAAACGTTGTCGTTTGACTCGCGCTACTTGCGGCGACGGGTTCGAACTTGTGAAGTTAGGGTATTCCTTTGACGCTTAGCCAGACGAATTCAGCGGATCTCGACCAGCTCTTGCGGTCTGGATTGCGCGCGCAGATCGGGGACCAACGTTATTCGATGTGGTTCTCCCGCGACGTGCGTTTTGTCTTCGACGGAACGGTCGTTACCGTTAGCGTGGAGAAGGAATTCCAACTTAGCTGGCTGCGGGACACGTTTTCGCACATGATCGAAATGGTGGCGCGCGAACTCCTCGGTCCGAGCGCGACGGTGAAATTTGCGCTCGAGCCGACGGCGCCGTCGTCCTCAACGCACGCCGCGCCGTCCGCGACGTTTCTACCGTTTCCGCCGCCGACGTCGAGTCCAGCTCCAACGACGTTGGACGCGACGCCTGTCAAGCGCCGTCGAGGACGACCGCGCAAGTCGGAGACCGCGACCACGCAGGACGCCGCTAGCGTCGAGACGCCGAGCGCGTCCGCGTTCGCGTCGACCGCGCGCGCGACTGAGCGTATTTTTACCGCGAACGAACTGCCGCGCGCCGATCTCAGCGCGCACGCCGCGCCCGACAGTTTGCTCGAGCGCCCGCCGGTTGAGCCCGCGAAGCGAAAACGCGGTCGTCCACGTAAAAACGCGACCCCGAATGGCGTTGCGTCGCAATCTACGAACGGCGCGGCGTCTTCCTCGGTCGACGAGTCCCGAGCGGCGCCGGACGCGCTTCCGCCTCCGTCTTTCGTCGATCTTTTCGCGAACGTAGCGCAGCGCGAGCATACGAGTCCAGCGCTAGCGAGCGCGTCGTCTCTCTCGGAGCAAGAGCGCGTCGCGCTTGCGGTCGGTTCCTTTGACGACGATCCGCGTTTGAATCCTCCGCCGCGCAGGCGTGGGCGCCCTTCGAGCGGCGCGAAGAACGCCGATCTCTTTGCGGACGCTATTCCTGAAGTTTCGCGAGACGAGAACGGTCTCAATGTCGTCCGGTTGCCGAAAGAGACGCGACGCGTCAAACTTGACGAATCCGGTCGACGTTTCGCGACGCTTGGTTCCTTTGTTCAGGGCTTTTCTAATAGCGTTGCGTACAAAACGATCGAAATAGCGATCCTCCAGCCTGGCACGATGAATCCGATCACGATTAGCGGTTCGACGAGCGTTGGTAAGACGCATCTACTGGAAGCGGCGTGCGACTCTTATGCGCGTAAATGGGACGCGAAATCTCCGCTTTACATGACGGCGGAGCAGTTCACTACGCTTTTCATCCAGAGTCTGCGCGGCGGTTCGCCGTTCCGCGATCGTTTTAAGAATATCTCGTTATTCGCGCTTGACGACGTCCATTTCCTCGAGGGCAAAATATCGACGCAGACGGAACTTCTCAATATTCTCGACTTCCTTCGCGCGCGCAATGTGCAGACGCTCTTTTCCGCGAATCGTCCGCTCCGCGAATTAACGAAGTTGCGCAGCGAGCTTCTCACGCGGTTGCAGAGCGGTATGACCTGTACGATTGAGCAGCCTGAACGCGAGACGCTCGCGCAAATTTTCCGACGCATGGCGCTGGAGCGTCGTCTCGCCGTTCCAGACGACGTGTGTCGATATGTCGTATCGCGTTACGCGACGCACGCGCGCGAGCTTTCGGGCGCGCTGAATCGACTTTTTGCCGCGCATCTCACGACGGGCGCGCCTATTACGGTTGAACTGGCGCGAACCGCGCTTTCCGATCTTGCGACGGTCGCGACGCGTAGCGTTAAACTTGAAGACGTTGAGCGCGTTGTGCAAGAGACGTTTGGATTAGAGCAGAAGGCGTTGAAATCGTCGTCGCGCGCGAAGAAATGCGCGGATCCGCGCGCGCTCGCAATGTGGCTTGCGCGTAAATACACGCGCGCCGCGTTGACGGAAATCGGCGAGTTTTTTGGCGGTCGTCGTCATTCTGCGGTTATTTCCGCGCAAAAGAAAGTCGATCGTTGGCTCGAAGAGCACGAAGCGATCGCGTCCCCGAGCGGAGTCTTTACGGTGCAAGAGACGCTCGAACGTTTGGAGCGCTCGCTTGGCGTCGCGAGGGTTTAAACGAATTTGACCCTGCCGGAGGTCGTAAAATCAAAGAAGCGCGCGTCGCATTGAGCTACGCGCGCTTCTGGCGTGTATTACGGCGATACGTCGCGCGTTACGCGTCTCGATCGCGCATCTTTTCTTCCGTCGACCATAGACCCGCGCTCGGCGTGCTAATATAATAGACGACCTCGCCGTCCGGCATGGTGTTGAAACCGTTCTTCATCTTGGCGGGATCGTAGCGTTTGAGGGTCTCTTCGAGATCGGCGTAGCCGAAGCATACGCTTTCGACTTCTTCTTTCGTCAAATGACCTGGCGCGTACGTTATCTTGAAACGTCCTTCTGAACTTCCGTGAATGAGGTGCGCCGTGCCGTGCGTGAGATCTTGTAAGACCGGCTCCTGCTTCCACAATTTCATGACGTTTTCCGTACCGGAGTATCCGAATTTGCGAATCAACGCGTCGACGTCGGACTGCTCGCCGAATCTCTTGAGACCCGGCGCAATAATAAGCAACTCGCCGCCGTCCGCCATTGCCATTCGCGTGCGATAGATCGCTTTGTTCGCGACCCACGTGCTGTAGAATTCGTCGCCCTGCATAACGGCGACGACCTTCTTCAGCGGAGGCACGATCGTTACGTTCTGCTCGCGCGACGCGCGCGCCGCGTCCAAATAGACGTCCACTTCGTCACCGACGTACACGCCCGTATGCCGCAAGACGCCCTCGGCGTCGTACGCCATCGTAACTTCGAAGAAGAAGTCCGGTAGGAACCCTAGGTAGTCTTCCTCCGCCTTGTTGTAGCATCTGCGCAAAGGGGTCAGGAGATTGCCGAGATTGTTCTCGATTCCGCAACAGGCCGCCATCATATGAGAGGCGCAGATCGTCGGTTTGCCGCCCAGTCCGATGAAGTAGTTCTTATTATGGTTCGCGAACCCTAGAACTTCGTGCGGCACGACGTGTCCGACGTTAATTACGAGATCCCACGGCTCTTTAACGAGCGTCGTATTGAGCGCGATCGGAATGCTCCAGTCGGCTTTGCCGTGCGAAACCTCTTTAACGTAATCCGCCGGTACTTCGCCGATGAGCGTCGCGCCGTTGCGCCAGTCGTGTTTCAGAATCTTCTCCTCGGGAATCGATCCGAACATCCAGCGATTCTGCTCCGGAGTGTGCGGAAGGTGTTGACCTAGCGTCGGAATAACGTAGACGTCCGCCGTCGGCGAAAAGATCTTATAGAATTCTTCGGTAATCCACCCGGCGCCGCTATGCGCGCGCGTTATATCGGGTGGCAGTAATAGTACGCGCTTAGGATCGGCGCAGATTCTGCGTCGCGCTTCTTCCGCCGCTTGACGCGTAAGTTCGAGTATGCGTTCGCGAGTGAGAACGCCTGTTTCACTAAACCATGACATTGGGACGCCTATCAAATAGAGGAATGACTGTAATCTGTTCGTCGTCGACTAGCGTCGTATGCGATCGACGACGTCGAATAAAATATCGCGGAATTCCTGCGGCGAGGTCTCGTCCAGCGTCTTGCCTTTACGGTCGAGCTGCTCGTTGACCTTAACCGCCGTTTCCTGCATAATGGAGTGCGTCTCTTCACTCCCGCCGCATAGCGTAAAATTATCGCCGCGCGTTATGCGAACCTGCCCGTCCGTAGCGTCGAGCCCAACGCCTAACATTGCCGCGTGGCGCTCTTTAGGAGGCGTTTGCGCGGATCGCGATTTCGTAAGCTTCACGTTGCGTTCTCCTTATTCGAACTGGTTGCCAAGCGACCGACGCCGCGCGTCGGTCGCGTTACATTAGCGCGACGTCTCGCGCGTTACCGAATGCGCTCTTCAATTTCCGCGAGCAGTTCGTCGCGTTTAACGCGTTTCTGCTCGAGCGTGTCGCGGTCGCGTAGCGTAACCGTGCCGTCTTGCGCCGTCTGACCGTCGACCGTAATGCAGAACGGCGTGCCGATTTCGTCCTGACGACGATAGCGGCGTCCGACCGCGCCTTTTTCGTCGTATTGCACGACCATCCGCTGTTTCAGTTCGCCGTAGATTTCAGTCGCGATTTCCGGCATACCGTCCTTACGTACGAGCGGGAATACCGCAGCCTTTACGGGCGCGAGACGCGGATGGAGCTTGAGATAGACGCGTTCTTCCTCTTTGCCCTGTTCCGAGGTCGGCGCCTTGTCGACCTTATACGCTTCGCATAGGAACGCGAGCGTCGCGCGATCGGCGCCGGAACTCGGCTCGATGACGTGCGGTATGAATCGCTCCTTCTTAAGATCGTCGTAATACGACATATCTTTTCCGGAGCCGCGCCATTTGGGAGCGCCGTTAGCGTCCCTCTCAAGCGTGAGCGAATCGCCGTCGCGGACAAGTTTACCCTCGGAGTGCGAGCGCAAGTCGAAATCGCCGCGGTGCGCGACGCCTTCCAGTTCGCCGAATTCGCCCTCCGGTAGGAACGGGAACGCGTATTCGATATCGGCGGTTCCGACGGAGTAGTGCGCGAGTTCCGCTTTCTCGTGTTCGCGCATTCTCAGGCGTTCGCCCGCGAGACCCATGTCGATGTACCACTTGAAACGACGATCGCGCCAGTATTTGTACCATTGTAGCGATTCCGACGGATGGCAGAAGAACTCGATTTCCATCTGCTCGAATTCGCGACTGCGGAACGTAAAGTTGCGCGGCGTGATCTCGTTACGGAAGCTCTTGCCGATCTGCCCGACGCCGAACGGCACGCGAACACGCGCGCTGTCGACGACGTTCTTAAAGTTCACGAAGATGCCCTGCGCCGTCTCGGGACGCAGGAACGCGGCGTCCTCTTCGCCGCCGAGCGCGCCGACGATCGTTTTGAACATGAGGTTGAACTCGCGCGGTTCCGTGAGCGTGCCGACGTGTTTTGCGTCGGGTCCGAGAACTTGCGAGAAATCGTTATTTTCAAAGGAATCGATTCCCGCGACGTCCCCTTCCCAGACGAGATTGCCGGCGTCCTTTTTGCGTAGACCGAAGAACTTGAGCGCCGCTTGCTCTAGCGCGTCGTGTTCGTTTTCCGTTTCGATCGTGGTGACGAAGACCCGAACCTGTTGCGCGGGAGCGCCGTTCTCGCCGTGTTTCAAACCGGAGACCCAGCGTCCTTTAATGTGATCGAATCGATAGCGTTTCTTCGACTCGCGGCAGTCGATCATGAAGTCGTGGAAAAGATCGTAGTGCCCTGAGCATTTCCAGACCTGAGGATGCATGATGATGGAGCAGTCGATTCCTGTCATTTCGTACGCGCTCGGCGCGCCCTGATCCTGAACCATATCGTTGTGGCGCGCGATCATGTCGTTCCACCATGCGTCTTTCACGTTGCGCTTAAGAAGCGCGCCGAGAGGACCGTAGTCCCAAAATCCGTTCAAGCCGCCGTAGATTTCACTCGATTGAAACAGGAAGCCGCGTCGTTTGCAGAGCGCGACCAATTCTTCCATCCGCATTTCTCTTTCCTTATATGATTGACAAATCAACTGAACTATGCGCGCCGCATTCGTTGCGACGCGCGCTTGATATCGACGAGCTAGGACTCGCGCCCCGACGACGCGACCGCGTCGTACAATTTAATCTCGACATAGGGAAAATCCGCAATGCGTCGGCATTCCGGAACGACGTCGAGCGAGTCGAGACGCGCGGCGTCGGCAATATCGCGCGCCAACCCGATTCGCTTAAGATTTTGACCGCCGCGACTTGCCCTGAGACGCTCGACGAGCGCGGTTGCGCGATCATGTCGAAACTGCTCGCGCGTTACTTCCGCCTGGACGTTGAGCGCGTATTCGCGATCAGCGAGCGTGAGACGTTCCGTTAGTAGTCCGGCGAGTAGGAGATCCTCTTCGGTATAGTCGCCGTTTGTACCGGCGCAAACGATCGAGACGCGTTCGGCGCGCGACTCGAGTATGCGCGCGACAACGGCGTTCGCGTTCAAGTAGCTCGCGAGCAAGACGCGTCCGCGACACGCGAGAATCGCCTTGGTGCCGTTCGTCGTCGTGAAATATACGGTCTTGGCTTCGACCGTAGCGCGGTCGTACGCGCGCGGCGAATTACCGAGATCGAACCCGGCGATCGGCAGTCCCCCTCGTTCGCCGCCGAGGATAATGCGCGCCGCGTTTTCGCGCTCGTTGCGGATCGCTGTTTCCTTGGCGCGTATCGTTTCTTCGACGGTTTCAAAGGGCGTAACGGCGTCGGCGCCATTTGCGAGCGCGGTAGTAATAGTCGTCGTAGCGCGCAACGCGTCGATCGCGACGGCGACTCCGTTCTCGGGCAGTTCCGGCGCCAACGCCGGCGTAGGGTAAACGTCGATGTATTTCATAGTCCTTATCATCCTTAACGCGCCAGACGGTCTTGGCGCGCGTTTTCGGTATTATCGACCGCATTGAACGTTCGCGTTAGCGACGGTCGCGAGTAGCGCGGAAGTTCGCAACTTGCTCGACGCGCGCCTGGGCGTCTTCGCGATTACGGTTATAATACGTTAGGTAGCGCGCGATAGGTAGCGCGACTCAACTTTAACATTATACACTGAAAATCGAAAAGAGGAAAGGCGCCGTCTAGTGTCCGAAACCGAAACGACCGTCGATAAATCGAAAGAGCGCGTTCGCGCTATGTTTGGCGAGATTGCGCCGAAATATGATTTGCTCAATAATCTCCTGTCCGTAGGTCTTGCGCCGCGCTGGCGTCGGAAGTTCGTCGCCGAGGTTTTCAAGCGAGTCTCTACGACCGACGCGCGCGAGATCGAAACGCTCGACGTCGCGACCGGGACGGGCGACGTCGTGCTCGAGGAGCGGCGTCAGTGGACGAAACGAGAGCAACGGGAACCGCAAACGCCCTCGCTCAAGACGATCGGGGTCGATTTTACGCCTCAAATGCTCGAACTTGCGCGTGAAAAAGCGCGCGGGGTCGAATTTATCGAAGCGGACGGTTGCGATTTGCCGTTTGAAGACGGTCGTTTCGACGCGGTAACGATCTCCTTTGGACTGCGCAATATGACCGATCCCGGCAAGGGCGTCGCGGAAATGGCGCGCGTATGCCGTCCCGGCGGCGTTGTCGCTATTCTCGAATTCTCGCCGACGAAATTTCCGATTTTCGCGCCGATCTTTCGTTTCTACTTCCATCATATTCTTCCCGCGATCGGGCGCCGCGTCGCGCGCGATAAGACGGACGCGTACCGCTATTTGCCGGCGAGCGTCGACGCGTTCGACTCTCGCGACGTCGTGTTGGAGCATATGCGTGCGAACGGTCTTACGAATGCGAGTTGGCGCGGCATGACTTTTGGCGTTCTTGGAATCTTTATAGGCGAAAAGCGGTAAATTTTGGCGTCGAATCGTTGCGCTGAGGCGCTTGACGTCGCATGAAAGCGTTCTAAAATATCGCGCAAGTTTTTTCTTGCGCACTGCGCGACGTAATTAGACTATCTTGGAAAGGTTCATGCTATGAAGGATTCTGAATCGCACGACGCGTCGGTCGTAGCGGAGCGTTCGGTCGCGAAGCGCGGCTGGAGCGACGAAACCATTGGGTTCGTTATGGCGCTAACGTCGGCGTTGTTTTATACGGCGTCGCTGAGTTTGGTGCGACGAATGTCGGATTTTCCTGAGGTGAGCGCCGACTGGACTATTACGATCAAGGAGCTTGTGACCGTTTCGTTCGCCGCGCTGGTTATTATTGTTCAGAGTCTTCGCGGCAGATATCGTTTTCCTAGTCGTGGCGTCTTTTTAACGTTGGTTGTCGCGGGCGTGTTCTGCGAGCTTGTCGGCGCGCGGTCGCACCTTTGGGCTTACGCGGCGATCGGACTGACTCTCACGACTCCTATGGTGCAGGCGACGCAACTTATTATGTCTTCTATTTTGGGCGCGACGTGGCTTAAGGAGCGCGTAACGCCCGTTAAAGCGTTGGCGCTCGTGATTCTCATCGTCGCGGTCTTTCTGCTGAGTTTTGGCTCTTCCAATTTCGAGGGCGAGATAGCGGGCTCGCAGTTGCGTTTGGGGTTTGGCGCGATCTGCGTCTTCCTTACGGCGCTCGGCTATTCCGCGCAACTTTCGCTTATGCGTCGCGTTTTGCGCAAGCGTACGCCGGACGGCGCGGAATCGTCGACGGAGCGCGGCGCATACGCGGCGACGACCATGGTAATGATAACCGTCTGCGGCGTCGGCATGTTGATCTGCGGTTCCATCTTTACGGCGCAGCACGGCTGCTCCGCCTGGCTCGAGCCGCCCGCGCAATGCTGGCGCATTGTTATCCTAGCGGGGCTCGCGAATATGTTCGGCTTCATTTTTCAGATCGAAAGTTTGCGCCGACTCTTCGTTCTGAAGCAGACGATGATAGCGAACGCGCAGACGATAGCGCTCGCGGCGCTTGGCGTTTTCTGTTTCCACGAGCCTTTTACTGAAATGATCGGAATTGGGGTCGCGCTCGTCGCGGTTGGCGTCGCGCTTGCCGGACTGGCTAAAAATTAACGCGGAGGCGTTGATATGAATTGGGGCTCGTTTGCGATAGATCGTTCGCTCGTCGCGTGCGTTCTTGCGTTTGCGTGCGTCGTCGCGTTCGTTTACGGGTTCGTACGTCGCGCGCGTTACGAGTCCGGAGGTTCGCGCGTTGCGACCGTCGCGCTACTGGCGTTGAGGATCGCGTTTGCTCTCTTGGTCGCGACTCTCTATCTTGATCCTCGCGTTATTCGCATGGAGGATCAGTTCCCACGCGTAGC
Source organism: uncultured Planctomycetota bacterium (assembly GCA_900318195.1). Classification (GTDB taxonomy): domain Bacteria; phylum Planctomycetota; class Planctomycetia; order Pirellulales; family Thermoguttaceae; genus RUG369. Next base: position 15,028 of record ONJR01000253.1, on the reverse strand, counting down.
GGTCGTGATCGACGATTCTGTTAGTATGACGCGGGAATCGCAAGGGACGAGCGCGCGTGGAATCGCGCTCGCGATTATCGACGAGTTGCGAACGCTCGTCGAGCGTCGCGCCGGGCGCGTCGAGTTGCTCACGCTCTCTTCTCGTCCTTTCGACGCCGCGCCTTCGTCGTACTCCGCGATACGCGACGTTGTCGCGCCGGGCTTCTACGGCGAAGATTCCCCGGGTTACGCGCGCGTGTTTCTACTTTCAGACGGCGTTGACAACAGACGCGACCGTATCGTAGAGTCCGAACGAGTTTCTCGCGCGCCTACGGTTGACGCGCTCGCGCTTGGCGGCACGGATTGTCCGCTCGATTGGCGAATAACGCGCGCGGACGCGGATTATTCCCCTGAAACAGGTCGCGCGACCGTTTCGGCGTCAGTAGAATTAATCGGCGCAACGAGCGAACGCGTCGCCAAGTTACGATTGTGGACGCGTCGCGCCGCGAATTCGCCGCCTCGCTTGTTGCGCGAAGAACGCGCGAGCGTCGCGCTCGCGAATCCTCGGGTAGAAATCGAATGGACTATTGAACTCGACGCGCGCGACGCCGACAATGAATTCGTTCTCCACGTCGCGGACGCCTCCGACGTGGCGTTTGCCGGAGACGAATGGCTCGCGCGCCCCTATGAAACGTTGCGTAGCGAACTGGAATTTGCGCTCGTCAATAATTTCGCGGCGTTGCGTATGGCGCGTTCAGACGAAGAGAAGGTCAAAATTCTGCTTGTCGACGACGAACCAAGCTATGAATTTCGATATATGCGCGAACTCCTCCGGCGCGAAGATTCCGTCGAATTGCGCGCGATGTTACTTGCCGCTGAAGAAGACGAGTCGGAACGTTCGTTTTCACGCGAAGCGTTCGCGCGCGGAGAATTTCAGCGCTTCGATCTTATTATACTCGGCGCGACCCGCGAGCTACTGACAAACGACGCGCTAGCGCGACTCCTTACGACCGACGATTATGCGCCGTCAGTATGGCTCTTGAACGTCGACCTCCTTCTCAGCGCGCCTGACGCCTTCTGCGTTGGGCAAGAGCGCTCTCTTGACGTCATAACAGACTCGACCTGGCGACTCGCGCCGAACTCTTCCACACGGCGAGTATTCCCTGAACTCAACGCGCTCTGGCTGCAAGACGCCGCGCTAGAACGCGTCGCGCCGACCCGAATCGCGCGCGTTCGCGAGTGGCGCAACGACGTCGAGCCGCTCTTGCTCGCGCGCCGTTCTGCGGACGGCGAAACGCCCCCTGTTCTACTCGCGCGCCAGTTAAGCGATCGTAAAATCGCATGCCAGACGATCGACGAACTATGGCGCCTGCAAACGCTCGACGATAAAGCTCTCTACCGTCTCTTGATTCTGCGCGTTGTCGAATACTTAACAGAACGCGCGTCGTGCGAGTCCGCGCCCTCGGACGCCGCGTTCGACTTCATAGCGCGCTCGCGCGAGAGCGATCTCCTGGCGCGACGGCGCGAAGAAGAGTCGACGCGCGCGACGCTCGAGACGCTGACCGAGCTAACCGCGCAGGTCGGGGGCGCGACGCTCGATCTGCGCGATCTCGACCGCGCCGCCGCTCTCTCGCGCGCGAGCGAATTCTTACTTGAACGACTCGACGCGCTAGAGCCTATTGAAGTTGAAACGTCGCGTTCCCTTATGCCGCGCAGTCTCGGATTTGCCGGCGCGATCGCGTGTGTAATGGCGGTAGTTGCGTTGGAAGTTTGGAGGAAACGACGACACTGCGACGCGTAAATCCTTTATCTTGGGGTGGCTGGTATTTCAGTTAAAAAGGCGTATATTATAGGGACACTGGCGACGCGCTTGTCGTGCGAAGCCATAGCCGAATTCATCAACACAGTGATTTGAGTTTGAACTATGAAATCAAGAGAAACCGCTTGTCGCGCGCTTATCCTCGCGCTCGTTACGACGCTTATTACGGTCGGCGTCGGGTCGGACTCGGCGTTAGGTCAGGGAACGGCGTCCATTTATTCCTCAATGTCGCGACCAACGTTGGGCGAGGAGTTTGGCGAGGACGCGGAGCATTACTTTGACCCTGCAGATTTTGCGCTCGACGCGCAGGGCGAGTTCTTCTACGTCGTCGGCTATCAATCTGAGCGACTCATGCGCGTCAAGGCGGACGGTTCGAGCGCTAGCGAGCTGGTCGAGGTTCCCTTTAAACCGACGAAGCTGGCGCTCTTTCCCGACGGCAGTCGTCTGGCGGTCGTAGGCGGGGACGAAAACGGACGAGTCGCTCTTTACGAGCTCTCGGACGCGGCGCCGAAGCTGACGGACGTTTATTCCGTAGGGCACACGCCGACCGACGTCGCCGTTAAAGGCGAGGGCGAGAACGCCGTTTTGTACGTCGCCAACTGCTACTCGGGAACGGTGCAGGAGCTGACGGCGTCGACGGGCGAGGAGTTGCGCGTCTGGGACGCTGGGCGCGAGCCGTATGCGCTTGAGCTTACCCCTAACGGGGATAAACTGGTCGTCGTTGATCGCATAACGAATATGCCGGCGAATCGTTCCTTCTCGTGCGCCGAAGTGCGCGTAATCGATCTTGCGACCGGCGAACAGAAGGTAACGGAGCTTCTCAACGGGCACAATCTTCTCCAGGACTTGGTCGTTTCCTCCGACGGCAAGTACGCTTTTGTTCCCGCAGTGCAGTGTAGCTATCTGTCGATAACGAGTCAGGTTTCCGGCGGCTGGATTTCGGAGAATTGCGTGCTCTGCGTCGACGTGGAGCAGGCGAAGCTCGTTGAAATCTTCTTTCTCGACGACGCCGAACTCGGATCCGGCAACCCTTGGGGAATCGCAATTTCAAGCGACGGCGAACGCCTCATTGCCTCGATCGCCGGAACGGACGAGGTTATTTACTTGCCTCTCAAGCGGCTCCTGCAAATGATCGACGAACGTCCAGAATGGGCGCGACCCGGGTACGGCGCCTATACGTATCAGACCTTTGCGAAGGGCGAAGTGCAACTGCCCTTCAGACTGCGCGTTAAATTCGGATTCAAAGGGATTCGCCAGCTAATCGAACGGAACGGCGAACTTTACGCGCTCGCCCGGTACGACGACGTTATATGCCGCGCGACCCTAAAGCTGAACCCGCCCTTCGAGCATTTCCCGAACTCATACGTCGCGCAGGAGAAGCCGCCCGTTACGCGCGCGGCGCGCGAACGTCAAGAGGCGTTGAACGACGAGAAAGCCGACCCGATCGACGATTCGCAAGAGGAAGAGGACGCGTTCGCGGCGCTCTACGCGCAGTCGGCGACCGATAATGCGCACGGCGCGCCGCTACGCTTTACGGAACTAACGCCCGCGATTCCAATGAAGGGCGTCGAAATTGACCGCGCGTTTGCGCGACTTGCGCCCAAGCCGGTTCTCACCATGCGTCGTCACGGCGAAATAACCTTTCACGACGCGACCGCTTGCTTTGAGCATTGGCTCAGTTGCGTAACCTGCCATCCGGACGCGCGCGCCGACGGGTTCAATTGGGATCTACTCAACGACGGAACCGGCAATCTTAAGAATACGAAGAGCATGTTGCTGTCGCACGAGACGCCGCCGTGTATGATTTCTGGAATACGCGCGGACGCGGAAACGGCGGTGCGCGCTGGATTTACCCATATTCTCTTTATGCACTACGACGAAGAGAAGGCGTGTTGCGTTGACGAGTATCTCAAAGCGCTCAAGCCGGCGCCTAGTCCGCATTTAGTGAACGGCGAACTGAGCGAGTCGGCGAAGCGCGGCAAGGAGCTCTTTGAAAGCGATAAAATCGGATGCGCGACTTGTCATCCTAAAGACTCGTTCTATACCGATATGCGCCTGCATCGGGTCGGGTCGCAGGATCCGAACGACTTCATCGATAAGTTCGACACGCCGTCCCTTATCGAGACGTGGCGTACGGCGCCATACCTCAATACAGGCGCGTACACAACGATTCGCGAGCTTCTCGAGGTTGGCAAGCACGGCGTTAAAGACGGCCGGTTCGACGAGCTGTCCAAAGAGGAGCAGGACGACTTGATCGAATACGTCTTGTCTCTGTAAGAACGTAGGAGACGATCGACCGAGCAGGACGACCGTCTCCTCGTTTTTATCCGTTGATAACTGAGCGTCATTATTCTAGTTTATACCTTTTTAACGGAGTCCGCAATGAAACGTTTTCTAACCCTATGTTTGGCGACGACGTTCGGCGCTATGCTCGCGTTGTGCGCGAACGCGCTCGGGCAGGAGAAGCTCGTCTTCGACTTTGAATCCGGACGCTTGGACGATTGGACGATCGTCGAAGGCGCGAATACGAAACCGATCGGCTCGCGCGACGTCGAGTTCCATAACAACTCCGTCCCCTACGATAAGAGCGGTAAATACTACCTAACAACCCTTGAATCGACCGCAAACGAGAGCCCGACCGACGACACAATCTGCGTAATCGAGTCGCCCGTATTCGTTATCGACGGCGACGTCGTTGAATTTCTCGTCGGAGGCGCCGGCAATAGGGACGCCGAACGCGTTGAACTCGCGCTCCTTAAAGAAGACGGCGACGTCGAGCCCGTTATGAACGCGAAAGGTAAGGACAGTCAGAAACTCGACCCTGTGAAGTGGGACGTAAGTCAATATCGCGGTCGTCGCGCCGTAATCAGGGTCGTCGATCTCACGACGGGACCCTGGGCGCATATGCGCTGCGACGCGTTCCAAATTGCCGGACGGCTCGACCCGGACGGCGCCGCGTTGCGCAAGGCGTTCTGCGAGCGCGTCGCGCGTGAAAAAGCCGAACGCGAGGCGCAGGCGCGGAAAATGGTCGCCGACCTCCTACCGGACGCCGTTCTCTACGTCCGACGCACGCAATATCGTCCCGACCACCATAATACGGCGACGATCTTTCAGCCCGGCGAGATCAATGAAAATAGCTTTGTCGGAGGCTCCGCGCTCGCGCTATGGTACCCGAAAGAGAATCGATCAAAGGACTTACTGCAACTCGAGCAGGGCGTCGTGCGCGATCCGACGCTCTCATTCGACGCTAAGAAAGTCCTCTTTTCATTCCGCCTCTCCAAGGACGACTTCTATCATATCGGCGAAATGACGCTCGAGCCGGAGCGCGAGACGATCGTCCTCAAGGGGAACGAAACGCGCGAGGAAATCGCCGCGCTGCCGGGATTCAAACAGCTCACCTTTGTGCAAGGCGCGTCTGATATCGACCCGATCTATCTGCCGACCGGCGAAATCGTCTTCTCCTCGACCCGCGAACCGAAATACTGTATGTGCAATCGGCACATTATGTGCAACTTGCACAAAATGAACGGCGACGGAACCAATATCGAGCAGATCGGCAAGAGCACGCTCTTCGAAGGGCATTCCGCGCTATTGTCCGACGGAAGAATTATTTACGATCGTTGGGAATACGTCGACCGCAACTTCGGCGACGCGCAAGGCGTATGGGTTACGAATCCCGACGGCTCCAAGCATGAAATCTTCTGGGGCAATAACACGGCGTCCCCCGGCGGCGTAATCGACGCGAAACCGACCCCTGAAGACGACTCGCTCTTTGTCTGCGTGCTAGGCTCGTGCCACGATCGACCCTGGGGCGCCGTCGCGCTCATTGACCGCAGACTAGGCGCAGACGGACGCAAGCCGGTCGTACAGACCTGGCCGCCGGAGGTGATCGACTGGGTCTCCGACGCGCCCGCGAACGATCCGTTCCTCGAAGCCGTTAAGTACGATACCTTTAGAAACTCGCCGCGTAAGTACGAAGACCCGTTCCCGCTAGAAGACGGGTACGTTCTCGCCTCCGGTCAAACGGGCGTCGGCGAGGAGATGGGAATCTATCTCCTTACGCCCGAGGGGGATTCGATTCTCGCTTTTACCGACGCGCCGGGATGTTACGACCCGATTCCGGTCGCGCCGACGACGCCTCCGCCGACGATCGCCGATCGCGTGCGGTACGACGATCCGAACGGCTATTTCCACGTCTCGAACGTCTACGAAGGGTTCGGAATGGATAAGGTCGAGAAGGGCGCCGTTAAGTACTTGCGCGTCGTCGAGTCGCCGGAGAAGCGGTTCTGGACGAACCCGCTGTGGGACGGTAGCGGCACGCAAGCGCCCGGTATGGCGTGGGACGACTTTAATAATAAGCGGATACTCGGAATAGTCGACGTTAAAGAGGACGGCAGCGCGTCCTTCGCCGTTCCGGCTGAAAAATTCGTCTACTTCCAACTGCTCGACGAGAACTACCGGCTCATACAATCGATGCGCAGCGGCATTATGGTTCGTCCGGGCGAAACGAACGCGTGCGTCGGCTGCCACGAAAGTCGTTTGGACGCGCCCAGTTCCGGCGCGTTCGCGGGCGCGCAGGAGTCGGGCGAGCCGCAGAAGCTCGTTTCGCAGTTTGGCGAGCCGAAGCTGTACAGCTATATGGAGGAAGTTCAGCCGGTCTTCGACAAATATTGCGTAACGTGCCACGATTTCGGCAAACCAGCGGGCGAGAAACTTGTTCTCGCGGGCGATCGCAACCTTGCGTTTAACGCGTCCTACTGGCAGATCCGCGCGAAGAATCTCGTTCGCGTGCCCGGCGCGGGTCCGCACAACGTCCTGCCGCCTTACGAATGGGGCTCGACGAAGAGTAAGCTCGCGCAAATCTTTGTTTCCGGACACGACAATGCCGAGATCGATCAGAAGCGCAAGGAAATGGGCGTCTACGTCGATCAGAAGACGGATCCGGACGCGGCGTTGCGCGTCTTTACGTGGATCGATATCAACGCGCCGTACTATCCGACTTATGGAAGCGCGTATCGCAATAACTCGTACGGTCGTTCGCCGCTCACGCCGGAAGAGACGCGACGTCTGGAAGAGCTTACGACGCTCAAGGGACTTGCGCTCGCGCAAGCGGTCTCGCTCGATCGACCAGAGCGCAGTCCGTGCCTTAATCACTGGGGCGCCGCGAACGCGCTCGTCGATCCGGGGTACCGCGAGGCGCTCGAGATCATAACGCGCGGTAAGGATCGACTTGCCAAGCAGGGTCGCGGCGAGGAGTCCGACTTCCAGCCGGTCGCCGATATTGAAGTGGATCAGGAACGCCGCTACGAGTATTTCCAAGAGCGCGCGAAAGTAACCCGGGACGCGAAACGTTCGGGTAAACGACTTAACGACCTTCAGCTCGACGCCGCGCTCGGCGCCACGTGGCGCGCGGTCGACGCGAACTGATCGAATATGCAGTCATTAGGAAAACGTTATGAAACGAAGTATAATCATTTTGTTCCTAGCGCTCGTTCTCGCGCCGCTCGCGTCTCCCGTCGCGTCGGCTGCGGCGCCGGTTAGCGCGCGCGTTATGCGGCAGGGTTTGGCGCTCGAGTCCGCCGAGCATAAACGTCTAGTCGCGCCGACGCTTGGACCGGCGAGTTACGGCGCCGGGTACGTCGAATCGTCGCCGGGCGTCTATCGTTGCGAGACGCGCGAACTGGGCGAGGACGCGAAGGGCGTGCGGTTCTATTACGAGCTCAATCAGGAAGTCGCGACGCCGATCGTCGCGACCTGTATGAGTCGCGGCGAGAACGTGCAGGGCAACGTCGGGAGCGACTACTCGCTCTATCTCGATATTATTTACGCGGACGGAACGCCGTTATGGGGACAGATCGCGGCGTTCCCCGTCGGCGATTCCGAATGGTCGCAGGGGCGCGTCTTGGTCTTTCCGGACAAGCCGATTAAGTCGTTGACATGTTACGGAATCTTTCGCGGTCATACCGGCGCGGTCGAGTTTAAAGACGTCGAGCTGTACGAGTATAAGTTTGCGAATCCGGTCGCGTATTTCGACGGCGCGCCGGTCGAGCTCGCGAGCGCGGACGTCAAGTCGGACGCGCCCTTGTGCCTATTGCGCGCCGCCGGTAGCGACGAATTCTGCGGCGCGCTGCTGACCGAGCTCATGGCGCCGAACGCGTCCTGCGAATGGAACGGCGTTCGCGTCTCGTGCGGACGCGCCGTTAATCGGGGCGGCGCCTTGGAGTTTCCGGTGAAACTTGCGAACGCGAGCGGCGAGGATCGCGCGTTTACATTCTATTTCGTCTTTCCTATTCCCGAATGGACGGCGCCGAACGCGACGCTCGTGTGGTACGACGGTCCGCGCGCGCAACGCGAGATCGGAATTAACGAGTATCGCGCGACCCGTAAGTTCCAAGAGGTCGGTAGGGGCGAGACCTCTTACTATCCGATCGGATGCGTCGGGTACAGATTGCGCGACCCAGACGGCGCGCGCGAGAGAATTTTGGGCGCGCTCAGTTTGGGCGTTAGTCCGGATTATCCCGCGTTCTATCGAATCGTTTGCAACGGCGCGACGCGCGAACTTTACGTCGCGTTCGACCTAGCGCTCACGGCGGAGTCGCCGACCGCCGAGTTGCGCGTCCCGGTTCTCGAACTGCAGACGTCGTGCGCGGACGGCGAGTACAACGCGCCCTGGTTCGGGGACGATACGACCGGCTCGACTCCGTTCCGGGTCGCTTGGGACGCTTACCGCCTGGCGTATCCGGACGCGTTTCGCGTGCGCGCGCAGAATCAGGGTAACTGGATGGCGTTTGCGAAGGTCTCGAAAGTCAAGGACTGGCAGGATTTTGGCTTTCAATTCAAGGAGGGAATCGACGAGACGGCGGAGGACGACGCGCGCGGACTAACGAGCTTCCGGTACACCGAGCCGATGACGTGGTGGCAGCAGGTTCAGAAGTCGGAGACGTCCCCTAAATCGCGCGCCGCCGCGCTGCAGACGGCAAAGGAAATCGCCGTTAAGAACGAGCGCAACGCGCAGGGCGCGCCCGCGTGGAACGTGTCCGAGGCGCAAGCGTTGCTAACGACCGGATTCCGGGACGAGAACGGCGAATTCTTCGGCAATCTGCTCGACACGCCCTGGTGCGACGGGGTCGTCTGGAGTATGAACGACGCGCCCGGACTCGTGCAGTTAGCGAAAGAGGGCAAGCTCAAGAACGAGACGACCGCGGCGCTCTTCGCGGCGGGAATCGAACCGATCGCTGGTTTTGAAGTGAAGTGGAACGATAAGCTGGCGAACGAGTTGTACGGCGAGCCGATGGACCCGACGAGCGCGCCGAGCACGCGCGACGAACTGATCGCCGCGCAGGCGCAGCCCGGGGTGGACGGCGAGTACATTGATTCCAGCGAGGGCTACGTAACGGCGACGCTCGATTTTGATCGTACGCATTTCGCCGGTATGACGACGCCGCTGACGTTCGACGCGAAGACCGGGCGTCCTGCGATCTTTCGCGGACTGATAGCGTTCGAATACGCGCGTAAGATATCGGCGGACGTGCACGCGCGCGGCAAGCTGGCGATGGCGAACTCGACCCCTAGCGCGCACTTCTGGCTCGCGCCGCTATTGGACGTGCTCGGTACGGAAACGAACTGGCGCTGGGGCGGCGACTGGCGACCTATGCCGGACGACGAATTGCTATATCGTCGCGCTATGTGTTGCGGCAAGCCGTACTGCTTTCTGCAGAATACGAACTTCGACGAGTTCACGCGCGACCATACGGCGCTTTATATGAAGCGCGCGCTCGCGTACGGGATGTTCCCGAGCTTCTTTAGTCAAGACGCGTCGACGCGCCATTATTTCGAGAATCCTGATCTCTACGAACGCGATCGGGCGCTCTTTAAGCAATACGTTCCGCTCGTTAAAAGGGTTGCGGAATCCGGTTGGGAGCCGATTACGCTCGCCGAAGCGTCGGAGCCGGCGATTCACGTCGAGCGGTTCGGCGCGCTCGAGGGCGCTCCTTGCGCTTCCAACCCGTTGCGCGACCCTGACGTCGTGTACCTAACGGTCTTTAACGACTCGAACGAAGCGAAAGACGCGCGCGTTACGTTGAATAAGTATTTCGCCGATATTGTTGTGAAGAAGGACGCGACGGTTCGCGAACTGACGCGCGACGTCGAGCTCAAGTTGGACGGCGGCGCGTTCGACGTCGACGCGCTCGACGCTCAGGACGTGCGCGTTTATGAATTTAAAATGCAGAATTAGCCTTTATAGAATAAGGAGATACGCTATGAATCTAACGCGTCGCGAATATTGCAAATCGCTCGCCGCCGCGCTTGTCGGCGCGACGACCGCGACGACCGCGCTCCAGCTTTTCGGCGCCGAGCCGGCGAAGAAGGACGCGCTCCATTTGCGCGTCTTATCGTACAATATCCAAATCGGACGCGCGCCGGGAGGATCGTATTCTAACCCAGAGGAAGCGTTCCTCGATAAGACGGCGGCGGTGATTAACTCGAAGGCGCCCGATATTGCCGGACTGCAGGAGGTCGATAATAAGACGAAGCGTAGCGGCGAGGACGTCGATCAGCTCGGCGAACTCAGTCGCATGACCGATCTCTACCCGACCTTTTCGCCGAAACGCGAGCTGCCGGGCGGGCTCTACGGGATTGGAACCCTCTCGAAAGAGCGACCGATTACGCTCGAAACCGTAATTATGGAGGGTTCCGCGCACCCTCGCGCGTTGCAGATCCTCGAGTTTGAAAAGTACTACTTCTTCAATACGCACCTTCCGCTGACCGCGCCGTTGCGCGTTAAGGCGGTTAAAACGATCGACGCGGAAGCCGCGAAACGGACTGACAAGCCCATAATTCTACTAGGCGACCTCAACGCCGAGCCGCATTCCGAGGAAATACAAGAGCTGCTCAAGACGTGGACGCAAGTCAGTCCCGAAGCGCCGACTTTCCCCGCCCCGGAACCAAAGGTTCAGATCGACTACATTTTCGTCCGCAATGCGAAACGGATTGACTCGCTAGCGAGCGAAGTCGTGCCCGATACCTCGACTTCCGACCATCGACCCGTCTTCTGCGAGCTCGTGATCGAATGACCCGACTCCAGCGCGACGATACGGAGGAGCGCTATCGGAACGCGATCGACCCGCTTTGGGCGCGTCCCGAGACGATTTTAACGCCTCGATTCGCTCTCGCGCCGCTACGACGACCCGAATTCGAGGCGTATCTCTACGCGTACGACGAGTTCCAACGCGCATGGCGACTACCCGAGCCGTCGGCGCCGCTACTATACTACGAACGTCGCGCGTTGCAGGCGCTCTATCTCAAAGGGCTGGCGTACGACGCCGCGAGCTACGTCTGGGGAACCCTGTGGCTTGTCCTGGATCGCGCGTCGGGCGTCGAGACGGCGCGACTCTTCTATAAAGGCGCGCCTCGTCTGCGCGCGGTCGAAGTCGCGTATAGCGTGCGGCGCGCGGCGCGCAACAGCGGCGTAATGACCGAAACGTTGCGCGCCGCCTGCGAATGGCTGCGCGCGCGCGACGACGCCGACGTGATGCTCGCGGAGACGACCGTTAAGAACGCGGCGTCGCAACGCGTCTTGGAGAAAGTCGGGTTCCAGCGCGCGCGCGCGACGAAGGCGTATCTGCTATGGCGCTGGACGGCGCGCTAGGCGCGCGACGATTCCGCGAGGATAAATTTCTGATATTTTTTTCCGCCAAAAAGAGCGCGAATAGACCCTATATGATTGCGCGCGTGTGCGCGCCTTTGTAACTGACACAATGGATCCCTTTCGGAGAGAGGATAATGAAAAGTTTGCGCGCGCTGTTAGCAGCGACCTTGCTCGCGTTCTGTACCGCGACGCTCGTTGCGGACGACGGGAATCTAGGAACACGCGCCGGCGAGAGTAAGACGGTAAAGATCGCCGGCGTCGACGTTGTCTTTTGCTGGTGCCCGCCGGGCGAGTTTGTTATGGGTAGTCCGACGACGGAGTCTGGTCGCGGACAGGACGAGGACCAGCGTCGCGTAAGGATAGCGCAGGGCTTTTGGCTGGCGGAAACAGAAACGACGCAGCGTCTATGGCAGGCGGTGATGAACCGCAATCCTAGCGACTTTCGTAGTAGCGACGAGGAGTTGCCGGTCGATAATGTCAGTTGGAACGACTGCCAGCGCTTTATCGACGCCGTTCAAAAGTACGCGCCAGCCGGTCTCTCCTTTAAGTTGCCGACGGAAGAGCATTGGGAATACGCTTGTCGCGCCGGAACGACGACCGCATACTGGTGGGATAGCGACGACGCGCGGAGCGGCAAGGGTAAGCTTAACGGATTCGACGAGACGTGCGCGAAAACGTACCGGTGCGACTGGGAGTCGTTTCCATTTGACGACGAATGCGAGACCCTCTGCGCGGTCGGACGCTTTGAAGCGAACCGTTGGGGCTTAAAGGATATGGCGGGCAATCTGAGCGAATGGTGCGCCGACCGCTATCGTCCCGCGACTAGCGACGCGCCTGAAGCGCGCGTTCATCGCGGAGGATGCTGGTACGATCCGCCGACCGCGTGTCGCTCGGCGGCGCGCAACGGATTCGACGTTACCGGGCAAGGGGACTTTCTCGGGTTGCGACTCGAGTTGAGCGCCGGAACCGCGCTCAAAGCCGGGGACGAGAAGACCGTGCTTATCGCCGGGATTCCGACGAAGTTTCGATGGTGCCCGCCGGGTGAGTTTATGATGGGGAGTCCGGAGAGCGTTGAAGGGCGTTACAAGAACGAGACACAACATTACGTAACGCTCACGCGCGGTTTTTGGCTCGGCGAGGTTCCGGTAACGGTCGCGGCGTTTCGTGCGTTCGCCGTAGCGACTGATTATAAAACAAGCGCGGAACGCGACGAGCTTCCCCACAACTGGCAAACGGTGAAATACGACGATTCCGTTACGGACAGTCAACGGGACGCGCACCCCGTCGTTTGTATTAATTGGGGCGACGTTAAAGAGTATCTTAGTTGGCTGAATCAGAATTACGCGCCCTCCGGCGCCGAGTTTAAGTTGCCGACCGAAGCGCAGTGGGAATATGCGTGCCGCGCGGGCACGACCTCAATTTACTGGTGGGGCGACGCGCAGGAAGACGCGGAAGGCAAACTAAACGGCGCTGACGCTCGATTGAAAACGGTGATTTCAGACCTTGAAAAGTCGTTTCCCTTTGACGACGGCTATGCCTTTACGTCTCCGGTAGGGAACTATCTTGCGAACCCATGGGGCTTGAAGGATATGAAGGGGAACGTCGACGAATGGTGCGCGGATTGGTACGCCGACGACCTTGGAACGGAGCGCGTTACAGATCCCGTTGGACCGAGTAGGGGACAGGATCGCGTTGTTCGCGGAGGGACGTGGAAGTCGGAGCCGAACTGCTTTCAGTCTGCGCATCGACATAAGCATAGCCCGAGCGAGTCGTCCACTTCGTTAGGGTTGCGACTTGTTCTGACCGCGACGCCGGAAGAATTGTCCGGGTCTAACCAGTCGTCCTCTCAGAAATTGCCGCCACCGCCCCCGTCTTCACGTCAAGCAGGCGACGTTTTTACCGTTGAAATAGCCGGTGTAAAGACAAACTTCCGCTGGTGCCCTCCGGGTGAGTTTATGATGGGTAGTCCGAAGAATGAAGAGGGACGCGACGAGGAGGAGACGCGACACAAGGTTAGGATAAGTCGTGGGTTCTGGCTCGCGGAGGTTGAGACAACGCAAGAGTTGTGGGAGACAGTTACAGGAAGTAACCCGAGTAATTTCAAAGGTAATAATCTACCAGTAGAAAGTGTTAACTGGGATGATTGTCAGTCTTTTGTAGAGAAGATCCAGCAGTATGCGCCAAGCGGAATGAGGTTCCAGCTACCTAGCGAAGCGCATTGGGAGTATGCTTGTCGTGCGGGAACGACGACTCCTTTTTCTTTTGGAACGGCGCTTAACGGCGATAAAGCGAATTGTGATGGTAATTATCCCTATGGTACAAAAAAGAAGGGAAAGTATCTTAAGAAGACGACTCCGGTCGGTAGTTATGTCGCCAATGCTTGGGGACTTTACGATATGCACGGTAATGTTTGGGAGTGGTGTTCTGATTGGTATGGCGATTACCCTAGAGGCGAAGCGACAGACCCAACTGGACCCAAAAGCGGTTCGAGCCGCGTGATTCGCGGGGGCGGCTGGTACTACACGTCCGGGGACGGCCGTTCGGCGAACCGTAACGGGAACGCGCCGGAGCTTCGGAACATCAACCTGGGCTTCCGGCTTGAGCTAGTTGCAATTTCGGAAGAATTGTCCTCTCCTGAGCCGCTTGGTAATCAGTCTTCTACCACACCCTCGCCGTCCCCGCCTTCACGTCCGGCAGACGACGTTTTGACTGTTAAAATAGCCGGTGTAAAGACAAACTTTCGCTGGTGTCCGCCGGGTGAGTTTATGATGGGGAGTCCGGAGAGTGAAGAGGGACGCGACGAGGATGAGACGCGACATAATGTGAAGATAAGTCGTGGGTTCTGGCTCGCGGAGGTTGAGACAACGCAAGAGTTGTGGCAGAAAGTTACAGGAAGTAACCCGAGTTATTTCAAAGGTAATAAGCTACCAGTAGAATTTGTTAGCTGGAATGATTGTCAGTCTTTTATAGAGAAGATCCAGCAGTATGCGCCGAACGGAATGAGGTTCCAGCTACCAAGCGAGGCGCATTGGGAGTATGCGTGCCGAGCGGGTACGACTGGTCGGTATAACGTCCCCGGCGCCAGTTTGGATAGTTTGGCATGGTATAGTGAGAATTCAAATATTAGAACGCATCCGGTAGGAGGTAAGTCGCCGAATAGCTGGGGACTTTACGATATGCACGGTAATGTTTGGGAGTGGTGCTCCGATTGGTATGGAGACTATCCTGGCGGCGAAGCGACATATCTGACCGGTTCTAAAAACGGCTCGGGCCGCGTGAGTCGCGGGGGCGGCTGGAGCAGCGCGTCCAGGAACTGCCGTTCGGCGATCCGTCGCAGGTACACGCCGGAGCTTCGGGACGGCAGCCTGGGCTTCCGGCTTGAGCTGACCGACGCTTCCAAGTAACGAGCAGTCGATTCGTCGTGGATTGGTAACGCAACCAATCCGCGTCAATACAGTAACCCGCGTTCCCTTTCCGCGCCGCGTTGTCGTTACGCCTCGATACCCCCCGACTGAAGTCGGGGGCTGCGCGCCGTTGGCGCTTTTGACCTACGGTGGGAACAGCCATTTATTCCGCTGCAT
>ONJR01000125.1 GCA_900318195.1 uncultured Planctomycetota bacterium | reverse complement strand
GGGGCGGCAGAAACGGCTAACGTTACGGCGTCGCTCGCGCTATCGTAGGCGTACGCCAGCGCAAGTTTTGGCTTCTCGGGCGCTATTGTTACCGACACGGGTTCTGACGATATCGAGCCGCCCTGGTAATTCGCGACGAGCGTGAAAGAATATGTAGAGCCTCGCGTCGCGACAAAATTCTCGGGCAAGCTTATATCGGCATTAACGCTAAAAATAATCGGCGATTGCTCGACGTTGTCTTTCGTATAATTCAGAGTGTAGCCCGTCGCGCCGAAAACGCGGGTGGCAGAGACGTCAAACGTTACAGAGTCACTCGTGCTATTGTAAGCGTACTGCAGTCCAAGTACCGGCTTCTCGGGAATTATTGTTACTGATACAGGCTCAGATGAAATCGTGCCGCCATGGTAATTCGCAGTGAGGATAAACTCGTAGACTGCCCCGCGCGCTACCTCAAAGTTCCTGGGTAGGGTTATTTCGTCGTTCGCGCCAAAAGTAATCGGAGATTGCTCGACGTTGTTTTTCGTATAATTCAATGTGTAGTCCGTCGCGCCGGAAACGCGGGCGGCAGAGACGGCTAACGTTACAGCGTCGCGCGCGCTATCGTAGTCGTATGCCAGAGCAAGTTTTGGCTTCTCGGGCGCTATTGTTACCGATACGGGATCTGACGATATCGAGCCGCCCTGGAAATTCGCAACGAGGATAAACTCGTAGACTGCGCCACGCGTTATAATAAACGAATCTGGTAGCTTTATAACGTCGGAAGGGTTGAAATAGATCGGATCTTGCGAGAGACCGTTGATTGTGTAGGTTAGCGTATAGCTCGTGGCGTTGTCGACGTCGTTAGAGGAGACGTCTAGTGAGACTTTATCGGACTCAGGGTCGTAACTCGCTACTGCGCTAACAGCAGGGATCACAACGTCAACAACCGCAACAGATCCTTGAGCCGAGCTTCCTGCTTTTCCAGTTACTACGACGCGAAGATTATGACCGGAGATTTCAGCGCTAGGAGTATAACTTGCTCTCGTAGCGCCATCGATGGAAACGTAACTGGGAGTCGAATCCTCAGAATTGTCGTAATACCATTGATAATCACATTCGACGTCGAGCGGCGTTACAGATATTGTTCGCGCTGGAGCTACCGAATCATAGTCGTAACTTGCGGATACTGGCGTGAGTTCAGCAACGGTTGAGTGTTCTGATTCTTCTCCATTTGCAATCGCTGTTACTGTAAAAGAATAGTGAGCGCCATTGGCTAAATTGGAGTATATAAATTGATTATCAGTTATCGGATTGGAAGTAAGTAATTCCTCAGAGCCATCTTCTTTCGTTACATAAACATTATAGCGATCTGCTCCAACAACTGGTGTCCAAATAATTGTGGCGTTACCTTGAGCAAGCCAGCCCCCTTCACACATGTGTTGGTTCCATTCCGCAGTTACATCTGTTGGAGCTAAAAGATGATCCTGTTCTGTGCTAGAACCTTTGTGCCATCCTAATCCTGAAAGCACACTTAGCTGAGCCTCAGAGAGCGTCTCTGAGTTAATCGAATAGTCAGAATTGAGAATTATACTCTCGTCTGGAAATAATGATGTAGATATAGTATAGTCATGGACTATACTGTTATAAAGACACTCATTCCGAACGGCGTCAAGATAGATTGTCTTTCCATAAACATGATCCGACTCTCGATTAACAATAATATTATTTATAACTAAGCTATTATATATCGCAATATTTTCTTGATTATCGGTAGTAGACACTATCTGACCGTCGAATCTCATCACATACATACCTTTATTACCCGTCATGGTAACATTGGTCATTTTTATCGTATCAGTAAGTTGCGTACCTTTATGATATATAGACGATACTCCTACATTATCATATACACCGTACTTAACATTGGAAGTATTATCTGCTATTAATACATTGTCAAGAATTACTTCACCGCTATTAATGAGAAGTCCACCACCATGTCGAGCTTGATTCGAGATAATCATCGAATTACTAATAGTCAAATTACCAGCATTAGAGTAAATTCCTCCACCATCTCTTTTAATGTTATCAGGAATTATATTAGACGTAATAGAAGAATTTTTGATCGTAAGATCGCCTGAATCTTTATATATTCCAGCGCCTCCTTCATAAGCAGAAGCGCCTCCACCGTAATATCCTCGCGTAACAGTCAACCCATCCAAAGTCGTATTAGCCGCAATAAAGAACACCCGCGTCTTCCCCTGCCCGTCAATCGTAATCGACTTCGACGAGTCGATGATCTCGACAGCGTGGTCAATAGAAATCTGCCCGAACGAGACCGTTATCGATTCCTGCGCTAAGGAGGGGTCAGGATTGCCGGGTAGCTCGCTCCACGAGATCGTTGTAGACGGCGAGGTGGAATCTAGCTTAATCGTGGCGCCATTCAGCCCATCGGCAAAGGTAATCGTGCGCCCGACGACTGACATGGAGTAATATTTACTATAGATCTCGACGGCTTCTCGCAACGAGATCATACCGTCGGAGAGATCGACTATATCGTCAGAAGTAGTCACAACGAGCGAAGGGGTTTCATCAGATTGAGAGGAGCTGAACGCGTAGGGGGCGTTCAATGAAGGAACGACAATCGCTCGTTCGGAGTCTATCAGGAACGAAGACGAGTTAAGTTGTCGCTCGTTGGCGCTAGCCGAGTCCTTAACGTAATCGGCAACGGAACTCAGATCGATCGCAGGATAGGCGTCATTTCTAGCGTCGCAGAGCGAAGCGACCTCGGTTGTTCCCCGTAGCTCGCCGAGTAGAGCGTTCGATAACGTAGCGGCGAGTAGCTCGCGACTCTCAAGTTCTTCCATAGCCAGTTTGCGTAAATTCAAAATGTCGTTCATCATTGCAGCATTCTCTCTACATACGCTATATTTTCTATTTTCACACACTCGCCGCCTATCGACGAATTACCTTTCCTATTCTATCGGCAAAAAAGGCGCTTCAATTGTAATCATTCTAAAAGTAAGTTTCAACAAAAAGGGACGATTTTAGAAAAGTTATCGATGAAAAGAGAAAATGAATGTATAGGTTGTAGCGGTTGTCTGGTTCCGCCATTACCCAAGAAAGGAGCGTGCGTAAGTCAGACCCGCCAGAAGATAAGGTCGCGCGCGTTTACTTGCGTGTTACGCTTAGCGCGCACAGAAAGGCGGAGATTCGATATCGAGTGCAAAGATACGTTCAAAGGGTGGAAAATAAAATTCGCCGAATGGAACGGAAGCCCTAACGAGCGGGCGCCTCGTTCATTCGGCGGAAATTACGTTGCTATGCTAGGACGCCATACGGCGTTGGAGTCGAATGGCAACGTCAACTTTTGGACGCATCACCCCTATACGCGCTATACAAACTCCGCGCGACGATCCTGAAGCTGCTGTTGCAATCTTGCAATAATAGCGCTGTGCATCTGACTCACGCGGCTTTCGCTCAGATCAAGGGTCGCGCCGACCTCCTTCATTGTCATCTCTTCGTAGTAGTAGAGAATAATAATCATTCGCTCGTTCTTACTGAGCCCTTTGGTCACCATGCGAATGATATCCTTCTTCTGCATACAGCTGGTCGGATCCTCGCTACGTTCGTCTTCGACAAGGTCAATCTCGCTCACGTCCTTCGAGCCGTCGGTCTCGAACCACTTCTTATTAAGACTCACAAGATTGACGGCGTTCGCGTCGTTCATTACCCTGGCAAGCTCCGCCTTATCGATCTTGAGATGGCTCGCCAGCTCCTCTTGCGTCGGCAGTCGCCCCAATTTATTCGACAGCTCCTTATTCGCCTCCGACAACTTACGCGCTCGCGATCGGACAAGGCGCGGAACCCAGTCCATATTGCGTAACTCGTCGAGCATGGCGCCTCGAATTCGCGGCACGCAATACGTCTCGAATTTCACGCCCCGATCGGGATCGTACGCGTCGATCGCGTCCATCAGCCCGAACGTGCCGGAAGAAACCAAGTCGTCGAGGTCAACCTCGTCCGGCAATCGCGCCCAAACGCGCTCCGCATGGTACCGAACAAGCGGTAGATACTGCTCAATGAGCGCGTTGCGCAACGTCTTATTCGTACGATCGGCAATAAAGTCCCGCCACATTCCGGCAACCAGTTCCGGATCAGACTGCGTCGCGATCATATCATTTCCTCCTTGACGGCGTGTCGACAGACACACTATTTCCCCTCTCGACCAACTGCAATCGACCTCAGCGACGACCACAACTAGCGAGTTTCCTTACGACAACCATTTCACAAGACAAAGCGACACACGCAAGCCGCGCGTTCTACGCTCGCCCTCGTAAAAACGAATGAAAAGCTTCTACTAAAGAATGTACAAATCAAATACTATTACAAAACACAATAGACGCCGATCTCTAGCCGACGACGCTACCCACGCGCGACCATAATGCGCGCCTTTTTTCGACTCCATTCGTTCCGTCGCTCGTCAAAAGCGACTAACCGCTATTATATCCCACGCGCAACGCGCCGCCGTCCGTAGCGACCCGATTCACACGTTACCATACGCGTAACCCGCGTTACTTGTATTATCGACCTCGACCCAAAAAAGTTTACTGAAAAAAAGGGTCTTTTCTCACTTCGACCAAAGAGAACGTCCTAATTTGCCGAACGAAACCGGTCGCCGACCAGACGCTGAAGAAAAAAAATCGACGTCAAACTACTCGCTCAACGTCGATCTGATACGACTACTCCACAACTTCTATCTGGTTCGAATTGCCCCAACGCCGCTTACGCCACGCTTATCAAGCTCCTTTGGAAGGACCAAAATCGGCTTCGCGACGCCCTCGATCCTGTCCGGCGTAAAGACGTGAATCGTACCGTCCGGCTCAACCTTCGTCTCAGCGGCGTCTTGGGCGGCGTTCGCGGGCGGTACTGTCGCCTGATCCTGGCGCGAACCCTCGACCGGAGGGGTCGCGTCGTTGCCATTATTCTGCGCGCTGGTCGCGGTTCCTGCGGAGGCGCCCGCGTTCGCTGAGGGTTCGTCCGCAAAGGTCTGCTTTTCAACGCCGCCGACCTGGTCGCACGGGTTCGGAGCGTCAAGCGCCGCGCGCGACTTGGCTAGTTCTGCCGCAATCTTTGCGCTCGTACCAATAGGTCGCAAGACGCGTATAAGAACCGGCTCCATCTCAATGCGCTCGAAATTCTTCGTCATCCAGACAGGCGCCACTCCTCCTTCCGGCGTTTCACGCACGCGACGCGTCTCGACGATCCTGCGTGGCTCAACGCCCTCGACGAAATAATATTCGTATAGCTTGCCGTCTGTGCCCAAAATCGTCCCGACCTCGCGCAACTTGCTTTGCCAGTCCTCTTGAGATATGCCCGGCGGAGTTTTCGGAGCGCTCGGACTCGTATTCGTCGTCTCGGAGGTTAGCGGTATGCGGTAGATATTCGGAGTCTTAAAGGGCATATAAGGCGACGAGTAGGTTGTAACTTCGTTCGAGGCGCCCCACAACATTGCGCCGCGCCCGACGTCGTTAATGCACGTTCCCTTCATACCGTTCGGATCGTAGCTCCAAGCCGAGCGAACGCACGCGAACGCCAAAGTCAATACTATAACGCCGCGCACAATATTCGCCATAACGCTACTTCGTCGAATACGCTCCATGACGCCCTCGTCTCGATTACACCCTTAATATCGTTGCTCTTTGCCCGCACGACCCAATCCGCGCAGTCCTCCTATAGACAATATATAATCCGCGTCAAAAGAATCAAGTTAGTTTAGGGGAAATAGGCAAATTCAAAAAAGATTTCAGATAAGACTCAAACGACAATACCGAGAAAACTGATTATAAGGGTTAAGACAATAATCAGAACGAATGACGCCGTCGAGAAGGCGCGCGAATACGATAACCGCGCGCCGTACCAGCCTTACGCCGCGAGCGAATCCGAGCTAGCCTGCGCGACGCGTCGAAGACTCCGACACGCTCTCGTCTAATCGAAACGTCATGCGATATGCGTCTTCTGTCGAACTACTGTAGAACCGACGCGCTATCCAATGCGAGCGGAATCCTAAACGACGCAGAAAGAGTTGCGCAGGAAGATTGCGTTCCCTAACGACGCACACTACCTCAATACGCCGTCCCGAGAGACGAGAAATGACTTGCTCCAGTAACGCGGAGCCATGTCCGCGACGCCGCTCCGGCTCCGCGATCGCACAACTTAGCAGTCGAATCGATTCGCGACGCGTCTCAAAGATCGCGTAACCCACGATCACGCCCTCGCGCTCGACGACGAGCGCTTCGCAACGTTCCGAATTCAGGCAGAATTCAAAATCGTCGCGCGACCACGGGTATTCAAAAGACGCGCGCTCGATCGCTAACATAGCGTCGAGATCCGATTCGCGCGCCGCGCGGCATTCGCGTTCGCGCTCAGTTGTATAGCTTGCGTCGAAGGCTAGTAGATCGTATGCGTACAAGTTTCCGTCTCCCAAATTAGCGGTGAACGCGCGCTACACCTAGCGCGCCGCACAATATTACACTTTTACTCTGCTACGCGCAAGAGGTCTTTTGCAAATTCATTTCCGCGACTGCGACCGCTACTATACGACGCGGCGCTTCAGCGGAAATATCCCGAAAATGCGCGAAAATAGAATATTTATCCGGCGCCGCCCTTGTAGAAAACCCTATTTGCGTGTATCATTATGCGTTGATAGTCGAATTAATCTGGACAGACGCGCCCAGCCGCGCGCCGCGTCCATGTGTCCTGATCGCTTCACGCGATCGGAGCCGTAATATATAAGGTCGATGCCATGCAATTAGCGTTCGTAACCGCTTTGACTCACGCAGTCGTTCCACTCTTCGCGCAGGAGACTGCGCCTGCAGAAGCCGCCCAGAATCCCGGAGGAGGTCCGTTCTCGCTCGTGATGATGGTCTTCTTCGTACTCATCGCGCTCTATCTGCTCTTCATACTACCGGCAAAGTCGCGCGATAAGCAGGCGCAGAAGCTTATCGACTCCATTAAGATCAACGATAAAGTGCTGACGACCAGCGGAATTATCGGCACGGTCTACTCTATGGACAAGCAAGCGGGCGAAATCGTCCTGCGCGTCGACGAATCGAACAACGTAAAAATGCGGTTCGCGATTAGCTCGATCTATTTCGTCTATAATAAGGAGGCGGCCGAAAAGAATAAAGACGACGCCAAAGATAAAGAAAAAGATAAGGGCGCGAAGAAGTAATTCGATCCGTCCCGCTCGACGCGGCGCTCGGCGCGCTACGTCGCTTAATACGCGAATAACGCGCCGCGAATATTCGCGACGCACGATATTTTAACCTGGTCTGACGCGGCGTCATCAACGCGAGCCTAGCGCGTGTCGGGGGCTACGCGCGGTATGACCCGCAGTACTTCAATAACGATTTGAACCAAATGACAAACGAAAATTTCTCGTGGAGACCATACTTATTGAGTCTCGTTACGCTCATCGCGTTCGTTGTCGGCGCTAACGCCGCGATTACCTTGGGACAAGACGCCGCCGACGCGCAATCCGCGCCCGCCGTTGTGACCGCTAACGAAAATGCGCAAGACGCGCCCGTAATCGAAGCGGCGAACGATCAACCGCAATCAGTAGAAGCTGCGGACGCCGCCAAACCAAACGATAACGCGGAAACGAAGCCGGCGCCGGAAGCCGCGCCAGAAGCAACGCAACCCGAGGCCTCCTCTGAACTGCCGACTGCAACGGCGGCTCAAGTTCAAGAAGTTGCGCAAGACGCCGCGAGCTCCGCAAACGGTCAGCGCGCGCTCGTCTTTGGCTCCTTTATTCTCGTTGTACTGCTCGGCGCTGGGTTCTCCTACCTGTGCGTCAAAAAGTTTCGTATGCCCGAGAATAATATCGGCTACTTTCTCATCTTCTTCTGCTTCGTCGGCGGCGTCGTCTCCACGATCATCGGTCTCGCGAATCATCGCGTCAACCTCGGCGTCGACCTACGCGGCGGATCGATTCTGGTCTACTCCGTTACGCCCGCAGACGACTCCGGACGCGACGCCGTTACCAACGACGAAATGAGCCTCCTCAAGAACGCCATTATGAAGCGTATCAATCCTTCCGGCGTTCGCGAAATCTCAATTCAAGAGCTCGGCGCTAACTCCGAGGTAAAGATCACCATTCCGGAAGCAGACGACGCGGAAGTGTCGCGACTCGAACGCATCATTACCGGCGCCGGTAACCTGAATTTCCGGATTCTCGCGTCAATGTCGTCTTCTGATCCCGACGAGCAACAGGCAATTAAACTCGCGACCTCGCCGGAGTTCGCCGACGAAGATCGTATTACGCTCGATGAAAAAACGCTACGAGAAGGTATCGTGCGCGGCGCAACCTGGTTGCCGGTTGACCCGACGCAGCTAGCAAGCGTTACACGAGGCTCCGACAGCGTGCAACGACCGTCCCATTACGTCAAACGCGACGACGAAGCCCCCAATTCCGTGCCAACCGTCGACGTGCTCGTACTCGAACTTGACGAACCCTTCGTGGTCGACGGTAAAAACGTCAAGCTCGTTCAAGAAGGTATCGGTAATATGGGCGAGCCAGAAGTGCACTTCACGATGCGAGCTGGCGCGGAAGGCGCGCGCAAAATGGAACGACTAACGGGTCAATATTGCACGCGCGAAGGGCGAGCTGGTCGTCCGCTCGGCGTCGTCTTCAACAAGCGCCTCTTTAACGCGCCGACGATCCAGAACACGATTATCGATCGTGGTCAGATCACGTTCGGCAACAATCTTTCGGTCGATGATCGTAATCGTATTCAAGGCGAAGTTCGCGAACTCATCGCCATTATGAACGCCGGCGTCTTGCCTGCCACGCTCTCTGACAAACCGGTTACGAAAATGGTTACCGGACCGTCGTTGGGCGCCGATACGATTCGCAAAGGTAAGAACGCGATCCTCTGGGGCGGCGTTATCGTACTCCTCTTCATGATAGCGTACTACGGTTTCGGAGGTCTGATCGCTGCCTTCGCAGTTGTGATGAACCTTGCCCTCATTATGACTGCAATGATTGCAATGCGCGCCGCATTCACCTTGCCAGGTCTAGCAGGTCTCGTACTCACGGTCGGTATGGCGGTTGACGCGAATGTGCTCATTTTCGAGCGCATCCGCGAAGAGCTCAGCGGCGGCGCGACGTTGCGCATGGCGATTCGCAACGGTTACCAGCGCGCTTTCACCGCGATCTTCGACTCCAATATTACAACGATGCTCACCGCGTGGATACTCTACCTCGTCGGATCCG
Source organism: uncultured Planctomycetota bacterium (assembly GCA_900318195.1). GTDB lineage: Bacteria > Planctomycetota > Planctomycetia > Pirellulales > Thermoguttaceae > RUG369. Next base: position 17,828 of record ONJR01000125.1, on the reverse strand, counting down.
AGCAGATCAAGAGCTTTGCTATAACCCTCTTCCTCGGCGTACTCTTTAGCATGTTCACGGCGACTTATGTCTGCCGTATCATCTTCCAATCCTGCGAAAAAGCCGGATGGCTCTCTACGAAGTGCGTCTCTCCCATCATGCCGGGTCTCAAACAGTTTGGACGTCCTAACTGGGACTTCTTCGCAATCGCTAAGAAGACATACTGGGTCTCCGTCGTCGTTATCCTCGTCGGTCTCGTCGGAACGGTCGTACGCGGTAAGGGTATCTTTGACGTTGACTTTGTCGGCGGCGTTGAAATCCAAACCGTCTTTACCGAACCCGTCGCGATCGAAGAACTCCGTCAGCTACCCGGACTCGAAGACCTATCCGTGAGCGAACTCTCTCTCGCTAAAGATCGAGACGGCAACGAAGTCAAGCCGAACACGTGCTATACGATTAGCGCGTCCTGCCCTAAAGATCAGGACGCCGACAAATTCCGCATGGAAGTCGAGAATAAACTTAAGGAACGGTTCGCCGATAAACTGCGACGATACTCAATGACCGTCGCCGTTGGCGAAACGCAAATGGTGACGCCGAAAGGTTCGACGACCGAGGAGCCGGAAACAACCGTAGCAATCGAAGTTAATCCGTCCTTGAGCGAAGAGGTTGTTCAACAATATTTTGAAGAAGCGCAACCGAACAAAGACGAGCCGGTTATCTTCCGCGTTACGAACGACGCCTACGAAGCTGGTTCTAACGCTGCGTCCGATAAGTGGAACGTCGTCTTCAGTACCAGCGACGTCGAACTCGTCAAGAAGATAGCGGACGGCGCGAAAGCGGCGTGCGACGATCAGTCGGTCTTTGAAGCGTCGAACACGGTCGGTTCTACTGTCGCCGGTTATGCGCGTACGCAAGGCGCGCTCGCTATCCTCGGTAGTTTACTCTGCATTATTGCGTACCTCTGGTTCCGCTTCAAGCACGCGGTCTTCGGGCTCTCCGCAGTCGTCGGTCTAATCCACGACGTCTGCTTCACGCTCGGACTTATTGCGTTGAGCCAGTGGCTCGCGCCGGTACTAGGTTTCCTCGGAATAACGCAGTTTAAGATCGGTCTGGCAACGGTTGCGGCGTTCCTCACGCTTATCGGGTATTCGCTTAACGACACGATCGTTCTCTTCGACCGTATGCGCGAAGTACGCGGTAAGTCGGAAGCGATTACGAAGGACATTATTAACAAGGCGACGAACCAAACGTTCAGTCGTACAATGCTCACCTCGCTAACGACTGGATTCTCCGTGCTCGTACTGTACTGCTTCGGCGGCGCCGGTATCCACACCTTTGCGTTCGCCATGCTAGTCGGCGTTATCGTCGGTACCTACAGCTCGATCTTCATCTGCGCGCCGTTCCTCTACTGGCTACTGCAGCGCGCCGATTCGAAGACCCCGTCAAACCGCGTGAGATAAAAAGAATCGACGTCGCGCCGAATAGCGCGGAATAATCGACAAGGAGCGATTTGCATTCATGCAGGTCGCTCCTTCCTTTATCTTATCTTCAACTAGCCTCAATTTCGCAAAAGAACGCCGCTATGTAAGCGACACAGAGCATATCTCTTGATCCCTTTGTAAGTACAGATCCCAAGGCGTGAAAGAAATAACGCTCTAGGGAGCGTGGAAAGAAAAAAGTAACCGACCCGCAGATCGCACGCGCGATTTGCGGGTCGGTTACTCTTGCTCACAATGCGACTGCTTAGAAATCCCAATCATTATCGCTCTTAGCGGCGGCTGCTTCATCTAGTGACTCGTTTATAAGCGCGTCCAGCGCGCTCGGCTTTGTATCGTTTGGCGCGCGCTCCGTAACTCGCCCTAGCGGAACCGTTTCTCGCGAAGGCGTATCGGTCGTCTCGCTTAACGTCTCGCTCTGACCTACGGCGCTCGACTCACTCGTCTGACCGGAACTCTGGCGCTCGCTCGTCGTATCGCCGTCCGACGGTTTGTCGCTCATTTCACGATTCCTCAGCTCCTCAAGATGCTCAAGATCGAGCGTTACGCCGTCGGCGTGCGGCTCGACTGCTGGAAGACCTACAAACGAACGCACTTTATTCGTCGCGTCGTAACCTAGTTTATCGCCTGCTTTCATCGCGCCATAGCCTATTGCGCACACTGCGGCTACTACCGTTAAAAAAGCCGACCATGAAAAATAGGAGCCATGAAGTTTCTTATAACGACCTTCGGATGGATTCCAATCTTGTCCGCAAAAGCTACAGTGAAGCTCTTTTTGCTTGAAAAAAAAGCTCCAGCGACGACCGCAACGCGGACAAACATAGTAATACTTTCTCATCTCTTATTCTCAGCGATGAACGCTCTCAAATAAAACGTAGGGGGCGAGTATGCTATACGCATAACATTTTAAAGTGTGAAAATAATCAGCAAGACTACAATACTTGCAAAAAAAGGCGCCAAGCGACGCCCGAGTATATTGTACACTTACCGACCATTTTGACAATACCAAAAGTCAAGAGGCGGTCCAATTCGTCAGCGCGACGTTTCAAGTGGATTTTCCAGAAGGAAGCGTTCAGCGTCAAGCGCAGCGCACGCGCCGCTTGAAGCGGCAACAATCGCCTGGCGATAACGAGAGTCGCAGACGTCGCCAGCTGTAAAGACCCCGGGAACGCTCGTCTCGGATCGAAAGGGAATAGGACGCTTGATCACGCCGTCCTCCGTCAGCGCGAGCGCGCCGTGAAGGAAACCAACGTTAGGACGTCGACCAATCGCGACGAATAGACCGGAAGCGTCAAGTCGACGAACATCGCTCTCAGGCGCGCGAGCGTCTGCCACGACAATCCCCTGCACGCCGGACGCGTCGTCCCCTAACACCTCGACGACAACGCTGTTCCATACGAACTCTATCTTTGGATTCCGCGTCGCGCGCTCGATAAGTATCTTCGCCGCGCGCAACTCGTCCCGGCGGTGGACAACGTAAACCTTGCTCGCAAACTTCGAAAGATATTCTGCGTCCTCGATCGCGACGTCCCCACCGCCAACTACGACAACCGCGCGATCTCGAAATCGAGGAGAAGCGCCGTCGCAAACCGCGCACGCGCTAACTCCGTTATTCTTAAATCGTGACTCTGAGTCCAAGCCGAGCCACTTCGTCGTAGCGCCTGTCGCGACAACTACCGCCGACGCTAACGTCGTGTCGCCGTTAGAATCTGTCAGGCGAAAAGGACGCGACGAAAAATCAACTTCGACAACGTCCTCCGAAACGACCCTCGCTCCGAAATTCTCCGCCTGACGGCGCATAAGCTCAACCAGCGCCGAGCCGGAAATAATCTTCGCAACGCCGCTCGATAGATCGCCCTCAGGCAACGCCCAGAGACGTGTCGCGTCCAGCGCGCTACTAAGATAGCCGCTAAGATCGCCAACCGGAAAGCCGGGATAATTCTCTATCTCGAGGGTCGTCGTGAGCTGTCCCATAGGGAGCGCGCCGGACTCTTGATTTTCAGCCGTAAGCGCGCCTTCAAAAACGACGGGAGCGAGCGCCGCGCGCGACGCGTAAATCGCCGCGCTCCAGCCTGCTGGACCGCTTCCAATGATCGCTATCTTTTCAACGCGTTCTGCGTTCGACATATCTTTCTCCTTATTGACTCGCTACCGCGTCGGCGGCGCAAATTCCATCGGCAAACCGTCGTCTTCGAAATCGCCGCCGTAACCGCCGTTCGACGGCGAGGCGATAGGCGCGCCATTCGTCGTTCGACGATTGATTGACGTCGGAAGTTCCTCAATTTCACCTTCTTCAAACTCGTCGCTTGCGTCTGTGTTGTAATCGTCCGTTTCGTCCTCCGAAAGATTGAATTCGCCTGCCTCGACCGTTAACTCGGTAACGCCGTACGCCCCGACTGGCTCCGGATCACCCGCGCGGCGCGAAACGCCCTGACTGCCGCTTAGACTCGCGTACGTCGGTTGACGAACGCCGCCCGCGCCCGGTCCGGGAGCGCAACCCAAGGGATTACAGCTAGCAGGCAAACAATCGCCGTCGCTCGGATATGCGTAGCTAGGTTGCGCGACTGCATACAGCTGACTTTCAACCGAAGGTTCCTCATATCCGACGAAACGCGCGTCCTCGAACTCGCCGTCCTCGCAATACTCAGCGCCGTAACCTTCAGCATAGTTCGCTCCTCGGAAGCCCTGCGCGTATCGCGCGCGCGCAAGTTCAAAGCGTCTCTCTTCCTCGCGCGCACGAGACTTGCCAAACCCTAACATATCCCAGAAGGAATTGAGAGACCATCGCGTGCGTTCCGTTCGCGCGCTAGGAGTAGGAAGCGCGCGAGAATAGTCGCTCGGAAACTGCGTCGCGTAACGACCGTCGCTATTGCGCGCAACGTCAAGCTCGTCGCAATCGTAGCGGTACGTCGCGCTCGCGTCCGCACGCTCATCATTCGCGCAGGGATCGTACTGACTGCGCTCGCGTATCCGCGATCCGCTCGGCGTCATCCGAAACAGGGAGGACGAAAGACCGCCGTTCGGCGAATCGGACTGAAAACCGTACCGACCGGTCGCAATTCCGCCCTTCGAGGTTGTTTTATCCCAAATGAGCGAACTCGGTCGGTGCGCGATCTTATTCGAGAAAACGCGCGCGTCGTCCATAATTGGATACAGCTTCTTCGTAATCTCTTCGGCGTTTTTAACGATGTGTCGCAAAGACTTCGCGGTCTCTTCGTCTTGCAATAGTCCTAGCGGCGAATTCGGGTCTTCCAGCTTCTCGTTGAGATTCTTCGCGAGATCGGAAATATTGGAGACGGCGAGGCTGATATTATTAATCGTCGACTTGATTTCTACTGAGCTGTCGTTGAGCGCCGTCATCATTTGCGGACCATTTTCGGCAAGCGAGGTCGTAAAGACGTTCACGTTGTCAAGGTTTTTATCAACCAGATCAAAGGTTCGCTCAGCGCGTTTGAGCGTGCCGCGCACGTCCGCGCCCATCTCGTTAGCGTCCGCCATGAACTGCTTCGCGCCGTCCGTGAGTTCCGTTACACGATTAAGTATCTCGGGCGCCTGCGCCGTCGCCTTACGAATATTGTCGACTATCTCGGGATCGGAAACAACTGCGTCCATATTAGACGCAAGCGTTTTAATCGACGTCAACGCGCCTTCCAATTCGGTAAAAACGCTCTGTAATCGTTCCTTCTTGACTTGCAACTCCGTTTGATCGCCGAGAATCGTATTGATGTTCTCCATAAACTGCGTGACGCCCTGCGACGCTGAGTTGATATTCTGCAAAGCTTGGGCAAGATCTCCCTCTATATTGCTGACCGTCCCCATGATATCGCCCGTATTGCGTCCGCGAATCAATTCGTCGCTATCGACGATTTCGTACACTTCGCCGGGATAGGCGGGGTCGTCGACAAACTCGATCGACGCGTCCCCTAGTATTGTGCGGTTGATCTTCGCGTATTCGTTCGAGTAGATTTTATAGTTCGGCTCAAGCTCAAAGGAAACCTTAACGGCAGAGTTCTCTGGATTGTCGTCTAATTCGACCGAATAAACGCGACCGATCTTAATGCCGTTCTTCAAAACGAGCGAATTCTGACTGATTCCGCTCCCCTTTTCAAAGAGGATTGTCAGACGCTTGCCGCCCGTTTTGCCGACAAAGAATCCCTTTTCGGAACCAAAAAGAATCGTCATTACAAAGACGCCGGCGATAATTCCTATCACCATCATCCCAATGAAAAATTCCATTCTGCGGTTAGACGTCATAATTGCTCCTTACCCCGACGCAAGCCGGACTTCACTACTCTACGTGCGGTCGACGCATATAAAAAAGGACGCTCACGTAAAGCGTCCGCTAGATGCGAACGATCCGTTATAGGTATTATCGTCCGCAACCGGTTTTTATTTAGCGATTATAACGGTTATTCCAACTTTTTCTCAAGTTTCGATTCAAGGATACCGCATTAGTCGTCCATGCTCATATCGCGTATGCGATCGCCTGCCTCGCCGCGAATGAACTGAGCGACTCTTTTATCCTCGCAACGCCATATCTCGTCCGCTGTGCCGTCGAAGATCATTTGCGGCTCGTCAGGTTTCAAAAGCGCGTGAGGATACAGCATAACCAAACGGTTCGCGACCTTGACCGCCGACTTCATATCGTGCGTGACCAAAACGCCAGCGACGTGATGACGATCGCGCGCGTTGATCATTAACTCGTTCACGACGTCGCTCATAATAGGATCAAGACCTGTCGTCGGTTCGTCGTAGAGCATGATCTCAGGATCCATTGCTAGGGCGCGCGCAAAACCTACTCGTTTGCGCATACCGCCTGAAATCTCGGACGGCGTCTTGTTCCAAACGACGCTAGGATTCAGTCCGACCTCTTCCAAGAGACGCTCAACGCGCTCAGATACTTCTCGACGCTTCATCTCCTTATGATGCTGGCGAAGTGGGAAAGACACGTTCTCCGCTATCGTCATACTGTCGAAAAGCGCCGCCATCTGGAAAACAAAACCGTAATGCGAACGCGCTTCCGTAAGCTCCTTGTCTGAAAGCGTCGCGAGATTCTCGCCCTTAAAGAGAACTTCGCCCGACGTCGGCGCTACAAGACCAATCATGGTCTTCAGCAAGACCGTCTTACCACATCCGCTCTCGCCTATGATGGCGACCGTCTCGCCGCGACGAATCTTTAACGTTATATCGCGCAACACCTGATTCTCGCCGAATATTACGTTCAGAGAATTGATTTCCAACAGCGGAGGACGACGACGCAAAACTTTTTTTACGCCGTCTGGTCCGATAAAAACCGACCCCTCGATCGTACGCGAAGAATCGAGCCCGATCGTCGCGTCAACCTCTTGATTACTAGCCATACCCGCTACCCCTATGCCAACGAACCAAAGCTAAACGACCGAACCGCTCTGACCGCCAAGCACAAGCTCGTGGAACTGATCGAGCATGACGTCCAAGAGAAGATCTAAAAAAAGAATCGCGACAAACGAAAGAACAAACGAACTCGTCGCCGCCTTACCGACGCCTTCCGCGCCAGCGCCGCAGCGAAAGCCCTGATGACAACAGATCAATGCGATCGCGCCGCCAAAAAAGACCGACTTAAACATTCCGGCAAGCACGTCGTACATCGCGACAGCATGCCGAGAATATTCCCAATAGTAGCTCCAGTCGACGTCTAACAGTTTAATGCTGAAGAACGCGCCGCCAATTACCCCCATGAGATCGGCAAATAACGTTAGACCTGGGATCAGAATGAGGCAGGCAAGAAAACGCGGCGTTACAAGATAATGCACGGGATTCACGCCCATACTCGAAAGAGCGTCGATCTGCTCAGTAACGCGCATCGTTCCTAACTCTGCCGCGATCGCGCTACCAACTCGACCTGCGAGCATAGTAGCCGCGAGCACTGGTCCGAGTTCCTTAACGAGCGATAGATTAATCGCAGCGCCGATTCGCGTCTCCATACCGATTACTTTAAACTGAGGAAACGCCTGTACGGCGAGCACCATACCGATAAACGTGCCTGTCAGCATAACCACGGGTAAGCTCAACACGCCTATATTGAAAAACGAGCGCGTAAGCGTCTCGCGGCGCGGTCCCTTGACGACGAGCCAAAACAGCGTCGACAGTGAAAAGACGGCGAGATTGCCGGCGAACGCCACGCGGCTCGAGATAGCGCGTCCCATTCCGGTTACGCGTTTAATAAAGACGTCGCGTGCGCTCGTCTCTCTGCGGTTCTTCGATTTCTTCGTCATAGCGCTCTCTGCGTTCCAGAACGCGCTACGACGAGCGCGTCCATAATATGCTCTCCGCGCCGCGCTCGCGCGCAACGCTCTCCTTATCTACTCTATCGTCCAAAATCTGAGCTTCTTTATTAAAATCGCTTTTTTCGTTAAAGTCGTCGCGCTTGCTAGGAGCTTATTCCGCGCGCGTCCACGATCGTTAGAAACGACGAAAAGAGCTCTTGTCAACTTTTATTAAAAACGCTAGTATGGCGGCAACTCAGTCGACGTCAACTGCGCGCCGCCAACACGCGGCGCGCTATTATGGCGAATACTTAAGGAAAAATCGTTTTTTTTTACCTTTTTTATTCCTTAAAGCGTCGTACGTGCCGATATATTCATTATAACCGTTGTAAGACGCAGTGAAAGCGTGGAGAAGCGACACGGAGGTCGCGGCAACGGGCAAGACGGCGCGTCGTACGTATGTTACGCGTCGACTATATACGAAAATGACAGGGAAGTCAAAAGGAATCGTATCGATGAAAAAGAATATTAGCGTTGCGGTTATCGCGCTCGTGCTAACGACGCTCGCGCTAGGATTGACGGGATGTCAGTCCGGTTGGAAATTCAGCAATCCATTCTCGAGACGACCGGACGCGGCTAAAGCGGGAGGTCCAAGCGAACTCGACGAGCTAGACGAACTCAACCAGATCACGCCGCCGCCCGAGAACTACACTTCAAACGATTCTACCTTGAAATCTGAGAAGTCAGACGAAAAGTCTCTCGCGCAAAAGGGAAAGTACGACGCCAACCCTGAAGCGAATCTAGACGCGAAAGAAACCAAAGAAACAAAGGTCGCGCTCAATAGCGACACGCCTGCGTCTGAAAAGCCTGCTGAGAATTTCGCAACGCCAGATTATTCGCGGAACTATCAAGCCTCTAATCCGCTGGCTTCCGGAGTCGGATCGACGGCGGACTACGCCGCAACTCAAACCGCAACGATGGATCAGTTCGCCAACGCCAACGCCGCATCGAGCAACGCCGTAGCGCAAACACAACAGAACGCGTTCGGAAGTACGCAAGCGCCGCAGACAAACTACGCAAACTACGACGCCGGGCGTCAAAGCGCGTTGCCGAACCCCAACGCCTCGGCGACAACTTTAAACGAACAACCTTTCCCGTCCGTAGATCTAGCGACGAACCCGACGCCCTTCCCGACTTCGCCAGCATTCGACAGTGTCGGCGCGCAGCAGAACTACGCGAACTATCAGCAACCGAGTTATCCTGAGCAAAATAACGAGCTACAGAATCAATTTGCTCAGAGCGCCGCGCCTCAAAATCAGTATCCGACGCCGCAACCGAGCCCGGAGACGACGCCAGCGCCTTATAATCCAATCGCGCAGGTCAGTGGGTCGACTCAGCCCTATCCCACTGCAACAAACGTAAATATTCCACAGACCCCGACGCCGGAAACGCCGAACCTCGCGTACAATTACGACGCCGCGAACCTACCGTCGCCGGCGACTAATACGAACCTTAATCCAGGGCTCGATTCCAACTCGAATCCTTATTCTAACGTCATCTATGAACCGCAGAACGTCTCTGGAGGCTTCGCGCCGGGTAGCGTCGTCTACTAAAGGCGATCGTCAGCAGACTTCCCATTTAAAATGAGGGGCTCCCGGTCAAGGAGTCCCTCTTTGTTTTTTTCATGGCGCGTTATAATATTATACGCGTCGTCGCGTTAGAAGCGGCGTCCGCGCGCCGCAAGCGGCAAGATTCGTATTACTAGCTAATGGAAGAGGAATTCGCATGACTGTCAGCGCTAAATTGCAGAACAAACTTCAGCAGAAGGTCGTCTTACTCGACGGAGGATGGGGAACGGAATTTCAGAAGCTAGGACTACCTGTCGGCGCGCATCCCGATCTGTGGTGCATCGAGAATCCCGACGCCGTCGCTACCGTTGCGCAATCGTATGTCGAAGCCGGATCCGACGTCATTCTAACGGACACTTTTGGCTCGTCCAGGTTCGTACTGGAAAAGCACGGACTCGCGGACAAAGTCGCCGAGATTAACAAACGCGGCGCCGAAATTTCACTCGAAGCGGCGGCAAACGCAAAAGCTCGCGACGTCGTCGTATTCGCGTCCGTCGGTCCGACTGGCGTCATGTTAGCGCTAGGCGCGGTACAGGAGTCGGAAATTTACGACGCGTACCTAGAGCAGATGACGGCGCTACGAGAAGGAGGTATCGAAGCGGTCGTACTGGAAACGTCGAGCGACCCGCAGGAAGCGGTTCAAGGCGTCAAAGCGGCTAAGGCTCTAGGACTCTTCGTCGCCGTCTCCGCCGTCTTCGACAGTGGGCGCAATAAAGACCGCACTATGATGGGCGCAACCCCAGAAGCCTTTATTAAAGCGGTTGAAAGCGCTGGAGCCGACGTCGTGGGGTCAAATTGCGGACGAGGAATCGAGAGCTTTGCGCCTATTTGCAAGAGAATGCGCGACGCGACCAAACTGCCGCTATGGATGAAAGGAAACGCAGGACTGCCGCAAACGGCTAACGGCGCGACAACCTATGACCAAACCCCGCAAGCGTTTGCCGACGGCGCGCTCGCTCTACTCGACGAAGGAGCGACCTTCATAGGCGGATGTTGCGGAACCACACCCGGGTTTATTGCCGAATTGCGTCGGAGAATCGACGAGCGCGCGTAATAAACCGTAGTGATATTACCGGATCAAACAACAATCAAACGCGCAAAAACGCGCATGGAACATACCAGAACGGATAACGAGAATGTCAACCTCTGACGCCAATAAATCTAACGACAAGAACGAAGTCGCCTCCGAAGAAAATTCGACGCGTAGCTTACATTTCATCGAACAAATCATTGAAAACGACGCCAAAACAGGCAAGTTTGGCAATCGCGTCCATACGCGCTTTCCTCCGGAACCAAATGGTTATCTGCATATCGGACACGCAAAGTCGATTATTCTGAACTCTGGAATGGCTCAGCAGTACGGCGGACTTTTCAATCTCCGTTTCGACGATACGAATCCGTCGAAAGAAGACGTCGAGTACGTCGAATCGATTAAAGAAGACGTTAAATGGCTAGGCGCAGATTGGGGCGATCGACTATTCTTCGCGTCGGACTATTTCGAACAAATGTACGAATACGCCGTTCAGCTCATTAAAAAGGGCAAGGCGTACGTCTGCGATCTCTCGAGCGACGAAATACGCGCTACCCGCGGTACGCCGACGGAACCGGGAACGCCAAGTCCATGGCGCGACCGGAGCGTTGAAGAGAATCTCGATCTCTTCCAGAGAATGCGCGACGGAGAATTCCCGGACGGTTCAAAAACCTTGCGCGCTAAGATCGATATGGCGTCGCCAAACTTCAATATGCGCGATCCCGTTATGTACCGTATTATCCACACTCCGCACCATCGCCAGGGCAATAAGTGGAATATCTACCCAATGTACGACTGGGCGCACGGACTCGAAGACTCCATCGAAGGAATCACGCACTCTATCTGTACGCTCGAATTTGAACATCATCGTCCGCTTTACGACTGGTTCCTCGACGAACTTGGCGTCTATCATCCGCAGCAGATCGAATTTGCTCGCCTTAATCTCACATACACTGTCATGAGCAAACGCAAGTTGCTTGCGCTTGTAACAGGCAAGTACGTCGACGGCTGGGACGATCCGCGTATGCCGACGATATGCGGACTACGACGAAGAGGCTACACGCCGGAAGCGTTGAGGCTCTTCTGTAAGGTTATCGGCGTCGCAAAGTTCAATAGTACGATCGACGCGACCGTGCTAGAAAACGCCGTACGCGAAGACCTCAATAAGAAGGCGCTACGAAGAATGGCGGTTCTCGACCCAATCAAACTGGTAATTGACAACTATCCGGAAGAACAAAAAGAAACGCTCGTCGCGATCAATAATCCGGAAAATGAAGACGACGGAACACGCGAAGTCCCATTCTCAAAAGTGCTATATATCGAACGCGGAGATTTCATGGAAGACGCGCCGAAAAAGTATTTCCGTCTAACGCCGGGAAAAGAAGTCCGTCTACGATACGCGTATTACGTTACCTGTAAAAATTGCGTCAAAGACGCCGAGGGCAACGTCGTGGAAGTCCACTGCGAATACGATCCTGCGACCCGCGGTGGGCAGAGTCCCGATGGAAGAAAGGTGCAAGGAACGATCCACTGGGTCGACGCCGAAGCCGCCGTCGACGCCGAAGTACGACTCTACGACAGGCTATTCAACGTGCCGAACCCCGACGATCCACAAAATCCAGGAGAATACACCGACCATCTCAATCCTGACTCGCTCAAGATCGTTTCGAACGCCAAACTCGAGCCGTCCCTCGCGAACGCGACGCTCGACGAACGATTTCAGTTTGAACGCGTCGGCTACTTCACGCTCGATAAGACCTCCGCGCCAGACGCGCTCGTCTTCAATCGCACCGTGTCGTTGCGAGATTCATGGAGTAAACTCGCTCAGAAGTAAAGGCGCTAAACTTAACGTATAAGCCTTCGCCTAATGAAGTCGCCCGGTGGAAAAGGACGAACGTTTCGTTTCCCACCGGGCGATTTTCTCTCTAACGAGTTTTATCCCTTAAACTTCTGCCACTCCTCCACGGCGAGCTCGTCGCAACGTTCGTTTTCTGGGTGCCCGGAGTGACCTTTAATTTTAGAAAACTCGACGTTATGATTCGCAACGAGTTCGTCGAGCTTTTGCCATAGATCGAGATTCTTAACCTCAGCCCAGCGACCGTTGACTTTCCGTCGCCACCCGTTCGCCTTCCATGATTTAATCCAGGAGGAGAGACCGTTGAGCACGTACGCGCTATCGCTGACAATGCGCACGGAAGTACTGCGCTTGAGCGCCGAAAGTCCTTCTACGACCGCCTGCAGCTCCATACGATTATTAGTCGTCTCGCGTTCGCCTCCCGAGCGTTCTAATTCCTTGCCTGTGGGTATGTGTCGCAAGATAAACGCCCAGCCGCCCGGTCCGGGATTGCCGCTACACGCGCCGTCCGTAAAAAGTATTGTTTCCGTTTCCATCGGCTTTCGTTCTCCTACGCGCTCAACGAACGCGCTAGCTGTTTCGTTACCAAAGCGTTATTGCTACTGCGGCGAGTCGGACGACGTCTTGGCGCCATCGTGAACGTGGTCAAGTGAATTGTTCGAAGACTCAGATTTAAACGGGATCGACGTTTCCTGACCCGGAGTCTTGGGAGGCTCAGACTTAAAAGGATCTGTTGCGCCCTGGTCAGGAGTTTTCGGCGACTCGTGATTAAACGGATTCAGTCCTTCACGCCCGTGATTTTGGCGAGTCTCAAGCTTAAACGGATTTTCTGAAAAAGCTCCTTGTCGCCCGCCCTTTATATCGCCGTCCCAACTCGGCTGACGTTCATTCGTAGAGCCTGGTCGACCGGGCGAACCAAAGGAACCGGCGCCAAAGGGAGGTCGACCGTTAAACTCGCCTCTCTGGAAGCCTTGATTCCTTCCGTTCATTCCGTTGGCGCCGTAATTAGAATTAGCGCCGTTAAAATTCCAACCAGGTTGCGAGAGCCCAAAGCGTTTCTGCATGATTTCGCGAGCTTTACCGACTAGCGTCTCTGTCATGCGATCGTGCGAACGACCGAAACTCAGTTCAGAAAGCGCCGCCGTCGCGCGCGCAAAGTCAGAACGACTCGCCGCTAACCAAGCGACGCCGGCAATCGCAAACGGATCCGTTTCGCCGCCTCGTTCTTTACTAATCGCGTTAAAAACTTCTTCTGCGGCCTCGACGTCGCGATCATACACGTAGGCAAGCGCCAACTGACGTTGCGCGCGCGACGTCCAGTATTCTTCATTAGGGAAATATTCGATTATGCTCTTCCACGCGTCGCTCGAGCCGTTCTGAAGCGCAAAGACATACTGTTCTTCAACGGAATCGAACCGTTGAATAGCAAGCGGAGGTTCGATCGTCGGATCGTTCTGTAACGCGTTTCGCGCAATGAGAACGCCGCCGCCCAGAAAGAACGCGAGCGACGTCCACAGCGCGCGATAGCCAAGCTTTCTACCAGAATCGCTCCCGTTGATCGCACGACGCGTCTCTTCAAGTTTCTGACGATTCGAGCGCCATTCGAGTGAAAGCGCCGTCGTTGTCATAGCGCGTTCGAACGCGTCGCGTTCCTCGGGCGTAACGAAAAACGACCTCGATTCGGCGTCGCTCGAGTCGGGCGCTTTCGACGCCTCGGACGCTGAATCGAACTGCGCGCAACTTTCGCTGGCGCCGTCGCAAACGTCAGAGGCGTCCAGCGGACGCGTCTCCTCGTTTTGTAACTCGCGCAAGTACGCCTTCTTCGCCGCTGCTAGTTCCTGAAGTAGCGTTGCGGGCGAGTCGGGACGATCATTGGGATTCTTTTCTAGCATTTTCTCAATGAGCGCGGCGAGCGCCGGGGGCGCGTCGGGACGTAGTTCACGAATAGGACGCGGCTTGTCGTTGAGATGTTTAATAACGACGGCGAGCGGCGTTTCGCCTTTAAAGGGCGCGACGCCGGTTATCATGCGGTAAGCGGTTACGCCTAGCGAGTAGACGTCGCTACGCGAGTCGACTTTACCGCCCCGCGCTTGCTCTGGGCTCATATACAACGGCGTGCCCAACGCGATACCAGTGCGTGTAAGCGAGGTCTCCGCCCACGTAGCGTCGGTCGGACCGATCGGTCGCGCGAGTCCGAAGTCGACGACTTTAATCACGCCGTTCGCGTCGATAATAACGTTCTCAGGTTTGACGTCGCGATGAACAATTTGCAACTCCGACGCCAGCTTGAGCGCCGACGCGATCTGTTCAAGCGCGGAAAAGGTTTGCGGTATCGAGGCGGCGCCGTTCCGGCGCAAATACTGGGCAAGACTCATACCTGCGACGTACTCTTGCGCTATAAATCGATAGGTTTTAACCGATCTTTTACGACGAGGCAGGAAGCGGCGCCAACCGTTGAAACGGGGAGCCTCGACAAGTTCGCCGACCTCGTAAACACGAACGACATTCGGATGCTCCAATCGCGCGGCAGAACGCGCCTCCTGAAGAAATCGCTTGACGTACGTCTCGTCGTACGCTAACTCGTCTTTGAGAATCTTAAGCGCGACTTTACGTCCTAAGGAAACCTGCCGCGCAAGAAAGACGTCGGAAGTCGCGCCGCCTCCGACACGCCGAAGAATCTCGTAGTCGCCTAGCTTGCGCCCGCAGAGCGCGTCCCGCTGATTGGCGTTCTCAGTACTGTCCATCTCGTCGTTTCCCTTCATCTGCCTTGCACCTCTTCCTAGAGCTTTTCGCTCTGACTTCCACCATTATATAGATTTTGAAACGTTTATCAACAGAGCGTCTATCATTCTTCAAGGGTTAGACCACTGACTTACGCGTAGAGTTTCGCATCTACCCGATGCTAAAGAGCCAGACAAACGCCTTCGCGCAAGTCTGGCTCCTCGTCATGTTACTTCAATCGAAAAGGGGATCTACTCATTGAGTTTCGACGCGTCGAACGTTCGAGACTTGAAAAGATTTTTTTTCCAGAACGCAGTCGCTTTATCGTTCGGCGACATTGCTTTCGTTAGGAGCTCAGCGTCGACGTTCTCGCTCACTACGCGCGTACTGCCGTCGGCTAAAGCCGCGACGACAACGCCAGGATGCGACGAAGACATACGCGCCGTATTCCAGCCCACGGGACCGGCGGACGTATAAGCGTTTGTAATCGAGAGATTCTCAGCCTCGTCCCGATAGAGATTCGGACGAAGTGGGATTCCAGGATTCTCTTCCGGACTAGCGCCTTCATTAAAGAACGGTTCATAATCTAAATTGTCGTCTCCCGTATAGTAGTTCACGCAGAATCCCACAAGGTATTCTTTTTGACACCAGATCGTTCCAGATTGTAAGTTTTCCGAAAGGAGAAGCGTATTAGAAAGCCCGTCTTTTACGTCGTCGTTCGAGATTTTCTTTCCTTTGACATTTCCGTAGCCAATGCCGTCGGTTAGAAGTCCGTAAGCGGAGGTTTGATCGATAACGCCCTCTTGAACGTCGGCCGTACCGCAGTTTCCAACATAATTGCACGCGCTCAAATCAGTAGAGCCGGCGCTTTTGCAGAGAAAAAGTTCCAGCGTAACTTCACAGTTCTTGTTGTATCCATACTTGTTGATTTCATCCCAAAGCTGAACTTGCTCAACGTACGGAAAGAGTTGCGGCGCCCAACCAATCTCGCTGAGATAAGTACCGTCGCCAGGTTCGTCCGTTTGATTGTTGAAACTTGCTATCGTCTGACTGTTATCGGTACGAGGAGCGGTGTGGACGCGAAATTGAGGATATTTACCCTTATTCTGCTCAAACATCGTGAACGCGAGCGCGATATTCCTTTGGTTATTGATACACGACGCGCGCCGTCCTTGTTCGCGCGCTGAATTAATCGCCGGCAACATGAGTCCAGCGAGTAGTCCGATGATCGAGATGACAACAAGCAACTCGACCAGCGTGAAGCCTCTGATAATCTTCTTTGGCATTTCAGTTCCTTTGTGCTATGAGCGGCGCTAATGTTCGGTGGGGACGGCAAACCTGGCGGCGCAATGCTAAAATTACAACTCGGCGCGATAGGCGCCTAACGAATACTGTTCAGCGCGCCGCTACTCGCGAACGCATTTGTCTTATACATACATATAGTGTAAAATCATACGCGCCGAATTTAATATACTGCGCTAATATTAGTCCTCAAATTCTGTTGTCGAAGCCTGATTCGATCCGTTTAACCCATACCGTCGCACTATCATTCCCCAGACGAATAAAAAAGGAAACCTACCGCGCAAGAAAAGACGGTGGAAGTCGCGCCGACTCCGACACGGCGAAGAATAAAGTCGTCGCGGAGCTCGCGTCCGCAGAGTTTATTGCGCGTACTCGCCGCCTACATATGTTACCTCTTATCGTCTTCACTTTAAGTAATCGTTCCATACGCGCGTGAAATACGCGCAACACGTTCTTTATTGTACCGCGTCCGTCCATAAATCAAGTTGCGCGCCGGTTTAAGGTAAGACTTATAGAAAACCAGTAAGGTTTCGCCGCCAAACGTTACTAAACCAAGAGCGCGACCTTTTAAAAAGACCGTGTTTCCAGAAATCAGTTTCTTTATCGTTCGGCGACATTTCGCGCGTAAGAACCTCAACGTCGATTTTCTCGCTAACGTATCGCACACTACCGTCGGCATACGCGGCTACTACTATTCCCGGATGTACGGATGACATTCGCGCAGTATTCCAGTATTCTAGAAGTATCTCGGCGCCTGCGTTCATTTTGGCATAACCTTCCGCTTCACCGCCAAAGCGATTGGGAGCAAAGGGAACCCCAGGATTATCCTCTAAACGAACCCCGTCGTTGAAATGCGGACGATAATCGAGCGAACCGTCGAACGTATTGTAATTCACACAGAATCCAACGAGAAATTCCTGACTAGACCAAATTGTTCCCGCCTGAAGATTTTCGGAAAGAAGAAGCGTGTGAGAGAGTCCGTCCGCAACGTCGGCGGCGGAAAGCTTTTTACCCACTCTTGAACCGTAACCGATTCCGTCGGTGAGAAGACCGTAGGCGACACTTTGATCGACGAAAGGATAACAATCGGCTAGACCGCAGTTAGCAACGTAGCTGTTAGCGTTCGGTTTGATACGACCAGAGCTAGGACAATGAAACAGGTCGAGCTCAACGTCGCAGTTCGACGTATAGCCATGGCTATTGATTTCCTCGTAGAGTTGCGGCTGCTCAACGTAAATGAAGAGCTGTGGAATCCAACCGATATGGGTTCGTGCGCGACCAGAGGCGTCCAAAGAATAAACGTTATTGTAGCTCTCGACCTCTTCGCATACTGAATGCGGCTTCGCTAAGACGCGGAACTGTGGATAATGACCGTTAACTTGTTCAAATATCTCAAACGCAAGCGCAATGTTCCTCTGATTATTGCAACACGCGCCGCGACGACTGCAACTCGTCGAACGATTCAACGCTGGAAAGAGTAGGCATAAAAGCGTCCCGATCGTCGCGAGAATGACGAGCAAATCGCGTAATGTAAAACCGCTTTGGAATCTGCGCTTCATAACGCTGTCCCCT
>ONJR01000099.1 GCA_900318195.1 uncultured Planctomycetota bacterium | reverse complement strand
TACCAATCTGAACGCGCTCTTTAAGCTTCACACCTTTGCGCTTACAGAAGCCAAGTCGACTAGCGACATTCTGGAACGCGCGAAGTCAGTCATGAGGTAGTCGCGTCCGGAATCGACAGCAACGCCTTGGCAATGGGATTTCGGAAGGCGAAGGAGCCGATGGTTAGGAAGGTCGACTTTTAATGACGTCATTAAAGCCTGATTTAGCGAAAGGCGCAAGTACGCCAATGGACAGAGCTTATAAAGGCGATAATGCGTAAGATCGCGATCGACCTCGGATTGAAGCCTTGAGCGCCTCCAAAATCCAATCGAAAGGAACCTTGGAAGCATGACCAAGAACTGTGCAAAAAGCGCAATCGGTCGAAGGTTTCTTTCAAAGAATCAAGTGGCATAGGCGCGTACAAACGCGCGATATGAAAAACTTGACCTCATGTTTTGCTCTGTTTTATTCTTTGTTATGATCATCGAGTTCATCAAGTGTTAGTGTCAACGCGTCCTAATTCCCCCTCCACTC
Organism: uncultured Planctomycetota bacterium; assembly: GCA_900318195.1. Classification (GTDB taxonomy): domain Bacteria; phylum Planctomycetota; class Planctomycetia; order Pirellulales; family Thermoguttaceae; genus RUG369. The sequence continues at coordinate 21,055 of ONJR01000099.1, read as the reverse complement.
AACATTCTCCGCCTCTACAAAAGTAGGCGGCTCCAGCTTCAAAATCATTTTTTCGATCGCGTATTGCGGCACGACCGCAGTTCTCGACGCGTTGCGTCTGAGATTTTCCGACCACTCCGTTTCTAAATAGATAATGCGCAAGGTCGCGTTGTATCGGTGCGCAAGGCTCGACAGGCGCGCGCGATACGTCGTCGAGAGACTCGTCGCGTTCCATACGAACGCGCGTTTGCAACGTAACGCCTCTTTGGCGCGCTCGTACGCGAGTTCAACGACGGCGCCCTCTTTTTCTCCTTGGCGCGCGTCGAGTTCGGCGCGAACGTCGTCGAGACTAAGGACGAGCGCGTCTGGAAAATAGCGACTAATCCAATAGTCCTTACCGACGCCGGCGAGACCGGCGAGCATAACGACTTCGCCCCAGCTCTCGTCGTAGACGGGTAGAGCCGGGTCGATTTCTCGTCCGTTGAGGTACAGCCAGCGTGCGCGCGCGTTAAAGAATTTCGGAGGCGCGTCGTATAATCCCACTTCACGAGCGAGATCGGCGCCGAAGGTTACGCGTTCAAGCGCTCGACGCTTATTGGGCGCCACGCGTCCGCATACGTCGGCGCGAGCGAGCGTAAAGAGAAGATTGAGTGAAAAGCTCGGCGCAAGTTCGGTTAGTGACGCAAGCGCCGTTAGACGTCGGCGCCAGTCGTGCTCATGTTCGAGAAAACTCGGAGTCGAATGAGCGCGAATGAGCGCGCAAATCGTCTCGCGGCAGTCGACGCGGTCGACGGCGCCGCAAAGACCGAGCGAACGCCATAGGAACGCGCGAACGTCCGACGCTCCCGCGCGCGCGTGTCCCGGCGAGACAAGCGCGCCCGAGGGTTCCGTCGTCGTGCGCCATATCTTACCGACGTCGTGAAGTAAAGCGGCGAGAAATAGAATGTGTCGTTTACGGGGCGTAAGCGCGCGAAATTCCTTATCTTCCGCCAGCGTTTCGCAAACGAGTTTTGTATGCGTCCACACGTCGCCTTCAGCGTGGTATTCTGGATTTTGCGGCGTTTGAGCCATTCTTTGCGCGTAGTCGCGAAGTTCTGAATGTTGAACGACGTTCCAGTCGATCGACCAATCGTTTGCTTCGTCGGGAAAAAGCGCGGTTAACGCGGTTAGCGAGTTGTGCGGACAAGTCAAATTTTCCCCCAGGTTACAACGTAAGAGTAGTTATTCGCTTAAGCTCGAGACGGTAGCACGATCTATCGTACGCTACGCTATCAATATAACAGCGTCCAATCGGTTGCAACGCCTATGTTTCGGACGATCTACGTCGACGCCTCGTTAATTCAAATTCGCGACAAGCGTCAAACTTTGACCTGCGCGTCCGAAATTAAGTCGCGTAACGCCGACGTCATGAAATGCGTCGGTAAGTTTCGACTTGGTTAGCAGGTGAATATGTTCGGGATTATCGTCTGGTTCGGCTGGCACGGTAACAATCACGCTCCTTCGCGCAAGGGCGACGGCGGCTGCAATCGCTTGTCGGTATTCGGGAATATGTTCCAGAACTTCGAGCGTTGATACGACGTCGACGCTTTTTTCCGGCAAGGGACGATTGCAAATATCAGCGATTTGCGGATGAAGGTTGTCGACGCCGCCTCTTTGAACGTCAAGCAGGGTTTGGACGCGATAATCCAAGAGGTCTAATGCAACGACGCGCGTCGTTGGCAAAGCGTCGAGACACGGAAACAAGAAGGCGCCGCGCCCCGATCCGACGTCGCACACGGATTCAGGCGCGAGCGAATAGAGCGCGCCGATTGCGAATCGAACGCGCGACATAGTAGAGGGCGCTCGTTTAAACCTGTAGAGCTTGAGCTCTAGTTTTTCACCGAAACTCAAGATCGCGTCGATTTCGTCGTCGGTAAGGGCGTCGAGCGGCGTGTCGAGCAGAGACGTCGCAATCTCGGTTTGTTCGGTTCTGAGCGCGTAACCGCGGACATACGCGGCGGCGAGACGTGGGTAAATGTCTGATTTATTCATTTGGGATTACGAGGATTTAATCGAAGGCTGCCGTTGACGGTAAAGTAGGCTCGAAAATGTCGTCGCTATGTATGCGCAGTAGATTCGGTATGATCGGTTTAGCCAACCATTGCGCGGAGCTGTCGGCGCTACTCGCCGTAGCGGCTTGATAGAACGAGGAACGGACAAACTTCATTCGCTCGACAACCTCGCCGTTCGCTTCGACCTTGATATATAGACCTTCCATGAGTCGAGACGCGTTCGTTTCCGCGAGAATTGATTCAAAATCGACGCAAGCGCATTCGCACGCTATTTTGAGATTATCGCGATATTCGCGGGTGATACAGGTTGAATCGCCTAGAAGCTCGAGGATTGCGTCGGAGCTTGTGAAGACGCTATTTTCGGCTAGCGTGCGCGCGGAAACGATCGGCGCGCCCTCGAGTAACGCGCGTCGGCGAGTCGTATCGAGAAAGACGTTCTTTTCGCGATCATAAATGTCAAACTCAAGAAAGTAGTGCGGTAGCGCGTCGTAAAAGACGGCGTGCTTCGCGTACATCCATTCGCCGTACATAATGTAGCGATCGCCTAATAGGTCGAACATAACGCTCTGTTGAGCCGCGCACCAGCGTTTGAAGAGTTCGTAATGCCGCTCGCGTCGCCCGCCTCGTAAATAATGTCCTCGACTCTGCAACAACATTTCGCCGGAACTATCGAATGAAATCGCCGTGTTAGCGCCGTCGAACTTTTCTTCAACGACGATTGGACGCCCAAGTATTGTGGAGAATGGTATCTGACTCAAATCTTCGTCGCCTACTTGAATCCGCGAACCTTGAAGATGTTGCGTGCGCGGATATTTTCTGATTGAATAGTCCATACTCGATTTCGTTTCTTTAAAGTTAAGGACGACCTCCTGGGTTATATTGACACGACGCCGAGCGTCAAGCGTTTTCTTGCGAACGCTCGGTAGTCAACGGGTTGACGATTCCAACGCCGACGCTATCATATCAGTTTTGGAACGCTGTTGTTCCAGCTGAACTTGTACCTCGAGGAGAATATCGTCATGAAGTTTTACAAACTTGACGCCGAAATCGTCGCAACCGAATCAGCGCTCAGCGCGGGCGAAGAACTTATCCCCAACACGACGGACGCAGCTGGCGAGAAGCACGTGCCGGTCGTTAAGATCGACGGCGACAACGTATCCGTTACCGTCGGCGCCGTCGAGCATCCTATGTTGCCGGCGCACTTTATCCAATGGATCATACTCGAAACCGCAAACGGCTGGCTCAAGAAGCGGCTTACGGCGAACGACAAGCCGTGCGCGAACTTTATTCTAGCCGACGGCGACAAGGTCGTCGCCGCATACGAGTACTGCAATCTGCACGGACTGTGGAAGAACGAGCTGTAATCAATATCGAATCCTCGGACGATCGTCCTCGTCGAAATCGACGTACCGCCAGTAGACGTTGCGCGCCCAGCCGGGCTCGCGACTCGTCTTCGCGTGGTACACGTATCGCCACTGACCTTCGGAATCCTGAATAAAGGTTCCGTGCCCTACGCCAAACTGGAATTCGTCGCTTTGAAAGAAGGGTTCCGGCAGTTTCTTCCACGCCTCGGGCTTCATAGGATCGTCGCCGACAAGTTCGAGGAGCGCAACTTTATAGGTCGGTAACCAGCTTGCGCCGCAGGAGTACGATAGGAAGACGCGCCCTTTCGGGGAAACGACGATTTCCGGACCTTCGTTGAGTCCGCGCGTTCCTTCGCGCTCTTCGACGCGTTCCCACACGTAGTCGGCGTTGTCGCATATTTTAACGCGCGCGCCCGTTAAACCAAGCGGCGAGAGGGACAGCGGCGCTATGTACAGGTATTGGATATCGCGATTATCCTCCCAACCGGACCAGATCAAATAACGCGCGCCCCGATACTCAAGAACCGTCGAATCGATCGCCCAACGATTATGACTCTTGCCCTCGAGGTCGTCTCCCGTATACAGCGGTCCTTCCAGCGTGTACTTGGAATACGGATCGTCCGACTCCGAGACGAGAACGTACGTCAAGTGATTCTCATTGCGACCGTTGTCCGCCGCAAAGAAGATATAGAACCGTCCGTCCAGAAAGTGTAGCTCCGGCGCCCAGAGCTCGCGAGAATACGGACCGCGCGAGGGCGCCTTCCAGACCGCGCGAAACTCGCCGGGCTCGTCGAGCGACTGCGACTCCCAGATTCGAATCTCGCGCGTCGAGTTGTTCGACTGACTCCAGTAATATCGTCCGTTATGCTCGATCACCCAAGGATCCGCGCCCGGACGCAGATAGCGCGGCCCCTCCTTACCGTCGGTCTTCGCGGGCGCCTGACCGAACGCGTTCGCCGAACGCTGCCCGGCGAGGACGCTCGTCGCGATAAGAAGCGCGGCGAATATCGTAGTAACTCGTCTCATTTCATTCTCTCCCCTTACTGCTCCTCCGACGCAGGAGCGCCCTCGACGCGAAAGCGCGTCCAGTCGATTCCCAGCTTTCTCATACGCGCGCGCAACGTATACGGGTTAATCGCCAGCATTCTCGCGGCGCCGCGCTTGCCCTCGACCGCGCCCTGCGAACGACGCAACGCGTCCTCGATATGACGCTTCATCGCTTCGTCGAGCGTAAGGAACGCCTCATTCTCGTCGCTCGGCTTTATATCAGTCGCCGACTCCGCGCGGCGCGGCGACGACGCGCCGACGTCTATCGAATCGTCCTCGAACGTCGCGCGCAAACCGTCGTCAAAGACGTCGCTCGCGACAACGCGTTCGATACGCCGTTGCAACTCGTCCAAATTACCTTGAGCGCACGCGCGCGCTAGCTTTTCGATCTCGTCCGCCGTCAGCGGCTCGCGCCACACGCCCAAGCGCGCGCAAGACTCCGAAAAAAAACGAGAAGCGAGCGACGAAGCGTCTTCGAGGCGTTCGCGCAACGGGGGAATGCGGATTGGAAAACCGGTCGCGAGCGCTCGTTCGTCGGGTCGACGCGCGCCGCCCGCAAGCCATGCAGAATAGCTCTGCGTCAAACCGACGACGACCTGGAACTTCAACTCGCCCGACGCCGCGCGCTCTACGAAACGCCGCGATCGGCGCGCGTCGAGCGATTCGAACTCGGAAACGTAGACCAAGCCCTCGCAAAACGGAGTCGAGTCGGACTCTCCCAGCGCGCGCTGCCTCTCCGCGCTCAACTGCGAAGCGCGAAGATGAAAGAACGCGCGACCCGACGTCGAAGCTATGAGACGCGCAAACGTCTCCTTACCGACTCCGGGTTCGCCCCACAACGCCGTCGCGCAGCCGCTGGCGCCAGACGCGAGCGCGCGCTCATACGCCGCGCGCAACGTCCCGGCGAGACCGACTAATTCCGTTATTTCACACATTGCTTCCATTACCAATTCCTATGTCGCGCGCTACCGTTCTACGCGCGATATGAATTATAGACGTTCAGGCTAGCCGTGTCAATCACGAGAAAGACGCCAAAAAAAGAGGTTTCACTATTGACGATTAAAAACCTAGTATTATAATAGGTTTTTAATCGTTTGTTAGTTGCTTATACTTTTACGATCGATTATATGTCAAGGTCGCAAGAGAGCTATTACAGGAAAGTCCGAGATAATGCGCGTAATCTACAGTTGAGCATTTTCTGGACGACCCATTGACAAATTAGGGGCGTCTAATAAAATTACACAAGTTTAACTTTTCCATTCAATGGAAGTGCTGTTGTGAACGGCGCCGCTCGCCTTCATGGCGAGATGTTAGCGTAGGTTAATTTTTTTTGGGAGAACAGAATGACGTCTTCCTTCACAGGTCGGAAAACACGCGAAGCGTTCACGCTCGTCGAATTGCTCGTCGTGGTCGCTATTATCGGCGTCCTCGTTGGGATGCTATTGCCGGCTATTAAAGCCGCGCGAGAAGCCGCCAATCGCATGGAATGCGCTAACAACCTACATCAGCTTGCTATCGCAACCCAAGCGTATCACGACGCCGCGAAGAAACTACCGGCGCTCGCAGGCGCTGGGAATTACTCGATTTTCGTACCGCTGCTACCCTATATCGAACAAGCGCCGCTCGCCGACGCCATTCACCAGTTCGGCACGCCGCGCGGCAATCTCAACTCGATCACGCTAACGCAGTCCCCGCCGTGGCGCGACGTTCAGATTCCGTCGTTGTTATGCCCCTCGGGCTACTATGCGGAAACGATCCATCCTTCTTTCCGTACGGGCGCGACGAGTTATTTCGCGTCGTCTGGCGACTTCCCTGTCTGCGCGGACGGACCAATTCTCGCGAACGCCGGTCAAGACGGTCTCGGTCGCGGTCCGTTCCGGGTGCGCTTGTGGAATTCCATGTCGCGCGTTAAGGACGGAACCTCGAACACAGCGGCGTTCAGCGAGCGCATTATTGGGCGCGTTAGCTCGGGCGGCGGCGGTAAGTCGTTGCGCATGGTCGACACGTACATCGCCATGGCGTGGAAAAGCGGCACGAATATGAATCCCGACCCGACGGAAGCGGGGGGCGTTCCGCTCTATCCTAGCAAATGCTTGGAGTTCATCGGTCTTGGCGGCGACTATATCCAGCCGATGCCGACAGGCTCCGGTCTAGCGATCAATAGCCTTCAGGGTCGCAACTGGGTGAACGGGGACGCGCTTTCGACCTGCTTCAATACGATCATGCCGCCGAACGGACCGGCGTGCTCTTCGTTCTACGCGTACGTTGCTGGACCGACGAGCAACCACACGGGCGGTTGCAACGTCTGCTTTTTGGACGGCTCCGTTCGCTTTGTGAACGAGACGGTCGACACAGGCGATCTCTCGACGGCGCCGATTCGCAAGGGCGAGTCGCCGTACGGGGTCTGGGGCGCCATGGGATCGGCAGAAGGACGCGATATAGTCAATTAGAGAACGCGTTAGACGCGGGCGCCCGCGCCTAGCCTTGGAAAGGACGCTATGAGGACAGCATATTTCCTTCGTCTCGTATGCGCGACGGCGCTCGTTGCGACGCTCGCGCTAGGGTCTGGTTGCAACGGTAAAAAGCTACCAGGACTGGTTCCGCTCCAGGGGGTCGTAGAATACGACGGCACGCCGCTCGCATGGGCGACGATCACCTTTGCGCCCGCGCCGCGCGAAAAAGGCGCGCACGCGCCTGAGACGCCGCAACGCGTATCGACCGCAATGACCGACGCGACCGGCGCGTTCACCGCGCGCACGCTCGGACTCGACGGCGTTATGCCGGGCGAGTACGTCGTTACGGTCGAGAAGTACATTGCAAAGGAGGACGGCGCCGTAGAGAAATGGGAGCAGGCGCGCCAAGCTTCGGGCTACGTCGAGCCCGAGCCGGGAGAAGACGTCTTTGACGTCGTCTCCGCGATCCCGCTGAAGTACTCCGATAAAAAGACGTCGGAACTCACGATAACGGTCGGCTCCAAGGGCGAGAAGAGCGCCAAGTTTGATCTCCTTAAATAACGACACCATCTTCAATCACCGGACAATCACTTGCGCCGCGCCGCTCCGGCGCTTATTCGAAAGCAATATTATGACTCACCTTCGCCATACCGAACGCGCCGCGTTCACGCTCGTCGAGCTCCTCGTCGTCATCGCCATCATAGGCGTTCTCATTGGACTACTCATTCCCGCCGTGCAGGCGGCGCGCGAAGCGGCGCGTAGAATGCAGTGCACGAACAATCTCAAGCAACTTGCGCTCGCGTGCCAAAGCTATCACGACGCGAGTAAAACGAGTTTCCCCGCCGGCGCGGTAAGCGTCATGGCGAGCGACGGCGTAGCGCGCAGAATATCGGCGTTCTTACCGCTACTGCCGCACTTCGAGCAGGGTCCGCTGTACGAGCAAATCATGCAGGAGAATTACCTGCTAGACTTCAACTCGGACGCGCCGAGCGCGACGACGCTAACGACCACGCTCGCGCCCTTCCTATGCCCCTCGGACTCTGCGGGCGAGAATAACCAGGGCGGTCAAGCGCGTATCAATTACCGCGCGTGCTACGGCGACTTCCCGATTCACACCGCCAATATGGAAGGTAAGAAACAAGGAGCGCTCGGCGCGAGTAAGACGTCGATCTGCAACGCGGATCGCGGAGCGTTCGCGCCGCAGCAGTGGAACGGAATCAAGGGATTCTCCGACGGCATTTCCAATACGATCCTCATGAGCGAGCGCGCGATCAACGACGGCTATACGCGCGACACGAAGGTCGGCTATGTTACGTCGGGAACCTCGCTCGACGTTAAGTATGAGAACCAGGTCGTTGAAACGACCAAAGGCGCGACGACCGCCGTCGACGACTGCATGGCGCTCGCCGGCAAGGGCGAGATCGCCGAGTCTGTGTCCGACGCCGACTTAGGAGAATGGTCCGGTCTGCGCTGGTCGGACGGCGCGTGCGTATACACCGGCTTCATGACGATTCTACCGCCGAACGCGCCGTCGTGTCTCGCGGTCAACGCGCCGACGAGCGGTGGGCTCATTGCGCCGACGAGTTACCACAACGGCGGGGTCAACTGCGCTATGGCGGACGGTAGCGTAACCTTTATTTCGGACTCGATCGACTACACGAGTACGAATAGCAACCCCGATCCTAAAATCGGGCACAACAGCTTTACGGAATACGGCAAGTCGTACCACGGGGTCTGGGGCGCGATGGGAACGCGCGCCGCGAACGACTAGCCTTCGGCTCGACGCCGCTCCACTTTTAGTCGCGCGCGTTCGCGTAACTTCACCGCTGAGGATAATAATTTATGAAGTCGTTGCATTACGTTAAGTTCGGGTATGTCGCCGCGTTTGTTCTATTGCTCGGTGTAATCGCGTTGTTTGCAACGTCTCAGCTAGCGAATTCGCGCTCGGCGTACGGTCAGACGTCGCGGCGCGCGCAACCGACGAATCCAGACGCGCAACGCAAGGTCGTCGAAAGATATTGGAAGATTCTACTCGACAATCCGCGTTTCGGCGCCGCGTTCGAACGCGTCTACTCGGACGCGGAAGCGAGCGACGGCGGACTCGACGCGCTGCTCGCGAAGTTCGACGCGGAGCTCGCGACGGCGCAGGGCGTGGCGAAGGGCAAGGCGCTCGTCGCGCTCGCGCTCGTACAAATACGGCGCAATAAGCCCGACGAAGCGATCGCGACGCTACGCGCTGCGCGCGAACTCGCGCCGGAACTACCGCAGGCGGCGACGACGCTCGCGTCTCTACTACTACTATCCGGTCGCCTAGCGGAAAGTTGCGAGGTCTACGAGTCGGCGCTGGAGCTGCAGCTTACGGACGACGAGCGGGTCGAAGTCTTTCAGAAGCTCGGCGAGACGTACGCGAAGCTCGAAATGACGGAGAAGGCAAACGCCGTCTGGGCGAACGCGATCGCAGCGTGCGCCGACCGCGACGACGCGCTCGCGCAAATAGCGGAAATCCAAGCGGATACCGGACAATATCGTCAAGCGTCGGAACTCTTTGAGAAACTGGAAGCGCGCGCGGCGGAAAAAGGCGCCGTCGAGACCGCGATCGAGTACGCGACTGCGGCGGGCGATATGCGTATGCGGCTCGGGGAGAAGGACGCCGCGTTGCAATGCTTCGAACGCGCGCTCGATAAGCTCGCGCCGAGCCACTGGATGTTTAAGTCGTTGCGCGACAGGGTCGAATATCTCTACCTCCTGCGCGCCGATTACGACGGTCTCGTCGAATATTACCGCGCGCTCGTCGCCAATCGTCCGAACGATCTCGACGCGGTCGCGCGACTCGCTATTACGCTCGGCTCGCTCGGTCAGTACGACGCTGCGCAGTCGGTCGTCGACGCCGGACTAGCGCGCGCGCGCCAGGACGACGGATTGCGACGCGTGTCCCTCGAGCTAGCGCTCGCGCAGAGTCGCTACGACGTCGCCGATAAGATTTACGGCGAACTCGACGCGCTCAAAGTCGCTAATTCCGACGATCTACTCGCATGGGGCGACGTCGTACTCAAGAACGACGCGCTTGAACTCGACGTCAAACGCGGACGCGCGCTCGAAATATGGCGCCGACTCGTCGACGCGCGCGCGGAAAGCGCCGCGCTCGCGCTCGTCGTCGCCGATAAACTCGACGAAAACAATTTCGTAACCGAGACGGAGGAGTTGCTCGTTAAACTGGCGACCGGCGACTCCGCCGACTTCGAGCTCGTTAAGGCGCTCGCGCAATTCTACTTCCGGCACAATCGCGACGCAGACGCGTTCGCCGCGCTCGACGCGTATCTTACCACGCGCGCCAAGGACCCGGACGCGCACGCGGCGCGCGCGGCGTTTCTGCGCGAGTCGGGGTTCCAGCCGGAGGCGCTGGAGGCGCAACGTCGCGCGGTCGAACTCGCGCCGCAAGATTTCAAGAAGCGTTACGCGCTCTGCGAATTACAACTTGACCTCGGAACCGACGCGTCCCTAACGACCGATCTAGCGGAACTCGACGCGCTCGCGCAGACGTACGACGAAAAGAATCGCGCGCTCGCGCTACGATTACGGTATCTACAAACGACGAATCGCGCGCAGGAGTATCTCGACTCGCTCGACGCTGACATATCGAGCGTTCGTGAGCGCGAGAAGCGCGCGGATTTATATTGGAATAAAGTCGCCGCGCTACTCTACTTCGACGATCCCAACGGCGCGACGGAAACCGCGTTCAAGGCGCTCGAAGAGGACGCCGCGTCCGAGAATCTCACGCGCAAGATACCGGAAATCGTCGCGAAATCGCAGACGCCGGAACGCACGTTGCAACTATTGCGACTCGTAAGTCAAAAGGACGCGGCGAATAAAGTCAACTACCTGCGCTCGATCGCGCGCTTGCAGCTTGAACTCGGGGACGTAGCGGCGGCGACGCAGACGTCGCGCGAGATCGTCGCGAACGCGAACGGGTACGCGCCGCATCTTCGCGCTGGCGCCGACGCCATGCTGGAGTGCGGACTCGTCGACGAGGCGATCGAGACATTGCGACGCGCCGCGCGGATCGACCGTTCTGATCGCGCGTCGCTACTCAAACTTGCGGGTCTGCTCGACGAAATCGGCGAAACGGCGGAAGCGGCTCAGATCGTATGGCAGATCTTTGAAAAGAGTTCAAGACTGGAAGAGAAACTCAGCGTGGTCGACGCGCTCAGTAAGCTTTACGCGAAGCTCGACCGTTTCGACGAGCTCAAGGAACTCCTGCGTCGGGACGCGAAAAACGGGGACGCGCGCCGTGAAAACGCGTTCTGCCTATCGCGCGCTTATATGACGTTGCGCGATTACGACTCCGCGCGCGCTACGCTCGAAATGGCGGCGACCTCGCTCGGCTCGCGCTCGCAGGACGACTCGTTCCTACTGCACGCGCTCTCCAATCTTGCGGAACTTCAAAACGATCTCGACGCCGCCGTGCGCTATCAAGAGCGTCTATGCGAAATCGACGACTCGCGATCCGAGAGCGATCGCCTACTCGCGCTATATCGTCGACTCGACGATAAAAGCAAAGCGCGCGAATACTTAAAGCGCAAGATTCTACCGCGCGATCCGTTATGGAAGCAGCTCGAAACCGTCGACGTGCTAGCGTCCGCGCAGGATTACGACGACGCGCGCGATATGCTCGACGAAATTGCGCGAAAAACGCGCGACAACTGGGAAATTACCGCGCGAAGAATCGCGCTCGACGCGTGGTCAAACGTTAAGGAGACGCGCGAGGAAATTCAAAAGGCGCTAAACGACGTTAAGTTCGCGAAACTTGCGCTCGATTCAAAGTCCTCTAAGCTCGTCGCCGTCGAACGCGATCGCAATCTCACAACCGCGACTATCTCAGGGGACGCGTGGGCGCTCGGCGAACTAACCGGCGTCGCGACCCTCGAACTCAATTCCCCGGAAGATTTCAGGAAACTCGCGCGACAGACCGCGACCGTAGTCTATCGCGATAAACTAACGCTCGACAATAAAGCGTTGCGCTCAACCAGCGCCGCGCTCGCCAAGCCGCAGGCGCCGACCCCGTCCTTCCCGACTTACGGCGCCGCTAAGTTCGTTATGCTAGCATGGCGCGATCGACTAGAGAACGCGGAAAAACGCGACGCCCGCGAGACCGCCAATCTCGAGACGTTCAGTCGCAACTTCGACCAAGACGACCCGACCTCTCTCAAGTTCCGATTCGCCGCGCTCGAGTACGAGGCGGCGCTGTACGCCAATCTACCGGCGCAAAAGAGTTCCGGCGCGGCTAATAGCGACGCGCGCGATCCGAAGCTTAACGCGCGCCTGCAAGCGCTCGACGCCGAAAAGAAAGCGCTCGCGCTACGCCTCGCGCGCAACGACGATCGATGGCGCGCGGAAGCGTTCCCGGCCGCGCTCGAAGAACTGCGCGATACGCGCGCGCAAGACGCCCAGGACGCGAACGCGAACTTCATACTCGAAACGCTCGAAAAATCGCTCGAACGCGCGACCGTCGACCAGGACGCCGACGTATGGTCGCGCGCAGCCGCCGTGCTCGACGCGCTGCAAGCCGCCGGTCGAACAGACGACGCCGAACGCGCGCGCAAGCTCGTCGCGAAGGCGAGCGCGCGAAATTACGCCGTACTGCTAAACGTCGATCCCAATCAGAGTTACACGTCGTACGACGTCTTTCGCGCGACGACCAGAGAGACGGAACCGTTGCTCGCGCGGCAGTTGCGCAATCGTAACGACGTAGAAAACGCGCGCGTCAAGCTAGCCGACGCCTTCGCCGCGCGACTGCAAATTGAAGCGCGCAACGCGTTTCAGGGTAACGATCGGGACGAACTCGCGCGCGAGCTCGCGACTTTCGAAGATTGGAAGACGTTCGGTCAGAAAATTCCGTTCGGACGCTCGGTACTCAATACGTTCGTGGAGCTCAATCGTCGCCGCCTCTTTGAGGGAACGCGCCCCAGCGCGGAAGTTGTCGCGCGCTTCGACGCGTTGGAAGCGCGCGTCTACGAACTCGTTGGCGACGCGCTCGACCTGAACGCGCGTCTTGCGCCGCTCTTTGCGGAAAAGGAAGGCGAGCGCCTCGCCGCTACGTCCAACGCCTTCGCGACCGCCGATATTCTAGCTTATCTCGCGCGCACGGACCAAGTTGCTTTCAATCTCGCGAACTACCTTGTCAATAAAACGCTCTACGACTCCGAGCGACCTGAGTCGATTCCGGAGGCTGGCGCGCTCTTTGAGCTCGGCGCCGGACTACTCTTTGCGCTCGACGTCTCGGAAGCGGAAGGGGCGGAAGCGAGCGAGTTTACGCGAGTCAAGAAGTTCCAAGCGTTCCTCGACGCGGAGCGGACAAACGAGGACGACGCGATCGCGCGCTACGCTAAGAGAACGCGCGAGGTCGTCGAGACCGTCGTTCAAATTGCGCGAGCTGAAGTTGAGCCGGAAACCGTCGAGTCGTTGCGCGCCAAGGCGCTTGAGAAGCTGCAAACGCTCGACGAGCGTCAGGGCGCCGCGAATACGCCGCTACTCGTCGCGCTCGCGCTACTCGCTAAGTTCGAGCAGAAGGAAGAGGAAGCGCTAGACTACGCGTTGCGCGTTCCATGCCTAGCGCACGCCGACGTCAAGGCGCGCGAAATCGCTATTCTAGAAGCGTTTCCCAACGCGACGAGCGAACGCGTGCGCGCGCGACAGCAGGAGGCGATCAAGACGCTCGAAGGCAGTAGACTCGACGAAAAAGAAGCCGCGCGGTTCCTCGCGATCCTCGAGCGCGACGGCGAAACGCAAGCGGCGACGAAGATTCGCAAAAGACTCCAAGCGTTTGCGACCTCGCAGAAGATCGTTGTCGAACTACTCGACGCGCTCGTCGAACGCGCGCAAAATAAAGATACGCTCGACGACGACGACGTCGCGTTCGCGCTGCGCGTCTTCCGCACGCCCTCATGGACTATTAAGGACCCGGTCGCGCTCGCCGAGATGCGCGCTAAGGCGCTGCTCGCGCTAACCGGCGCCGGCAAACTCGACCAGACGCGCGAGAATCTCGAAAGACTCGTGCAAGCGGCGCCTGGCGCCGTCGATCTCATGCTGCGACTCGCCGATATTAAGATTCAGCTCGGCGAACGCGACGACGCGAAGGAGATTCTCGAGTCCATTAGCGCGAAGCCGCCCGTCGATCCCGCAGCGCTAACCGACTACGCGTCGACCTTAGCGCGGGTCGGCGACACGGATCGCGCGCGCGAAATACTAGCGCGCGCGTACGCTAAGAAGCCGGACGATTACTTCGCGAACGCGCAGAAGCCGAAATTCTGGACCGTCGACGACGATCTCAAGTTCCTCGAGACGCTCGCCCCGGACCAGATCGCGCCCTACGCCTACTCGACCTTCGCGCTCATTATGACGGCGCGCGAGCAGGAAGCGACGAGCGAACAAGCGAACCGTCTACTCGACAAATTCTGGACCGCCGACGGCGCGCACGACGACGTCCAAGCCGCTATTCGTTCGTCCGCGTCGAAATTACTCGCGCAAGCGCAGGATCCAAAGCTAGCGAAACTCGTAATACAATGGACGCTCGACGCGATTCGACCGAACGAAGACGAGTCGGAACCCTATCCCGACTATCCCGACGTCCATCGCCTCATTATGTGGAACAACGACATGCCGGAAACGCTGTCGACCGAAGCGTTGCGACCGCTACTGCCCGAACGCGACGCCGCGCAAATCGAAGCGATACTAACGCAAATCGACCAAACGCTCGACGCGTTCGCTCGACAGCGCGATCCTAACCCTGCGCGACAGAGCGCCGCGCTCGCGTTCAAGGTCATGACGCTCGCGAAATCAGGGGACGCCGCGCGAACCGTCGACGCGCTGCAAAACGCGGAAAAGTGTGAAAACTTCTGCGCCAAGGGGCTTAAGAGCGACCCGCTCGCCGTCGCGCTCGCGTTAGACTACTATCTCGACGCGCGCAACTCCGAGCTCAAGGACATACTGCGCAAGTATTACGAAAAGGCGTACGACGCGAACCCTCATCCGGCGTATGAGAAGTTCTTTATAACGTCGATCTACACGCTCGGGGTCGCGAGCGCGGACGAGGAAGCGCGCGCGAAATACGTCGCGCTCGCCGGTAAGAAACTCACGGAAGTCCTGCGACTCGCGAGTAAAGCGGAGCTCGGATCGACGAAACGGGTCGCCGGCTCGCTCGAAACGCAGGATTCGATCGCGAAATACGTAACGACGCTCGCCGGGGCGCTCAAGGGCGCGGGCGAAGAAGGAGTAATTCGCGCCGCAGTCGAAAGTTCCGGCGTACTCGCTCGTGCAAAGACGCTTGACGCGACCGCGAACGTCGCGCAGGAGTGGCAGACGTTCTTTAAAGACGTCGACGAATTGTATTCACAATTACAGCAAAACGAATAAAATCAACAAGACTAAAAACCGCAACTTAAAAATTCTCGCGCAAGGAGAACATATTATGAAGAAGAACCTCGTGTCAATCATCGTCATCGTGGCGCTATTCGGCGCGTTGAGCGTCTTCGCGCTCGCCGGTAAAAAGAACGACGCCAACTCGAACGCGAACGCGAAGGACGCCGCAAGCGCCGTGAAGATCTGCCCTAATACCGGTCTACCCTGCACGGGAGACGGAGACTGCGAAGAAGGGTGCGACGAGGAAGAAGTCGTTCAACCGGTCGCGACCCAAACCGACGAAGCGGAAGACGTGCTGGAATAAGCGTTAGCGCAACGCGCGCGAAAGATTTAACTGTAAGATAACAAAGAAAATGTCGAACGACGATTTAAAAAATAAACTGCAACGCGCGTGCGATAATACGCGCGCGCTCGAAAATGAAATCGGAAAAGTACTCGTCGGACAGCGCGACGTCGTACGCGAGGCGATCGTCGCTATGATCGCGGGAGGATGCGCGCTATTTGAAGGCGTGCCGGGACTAGGGAAAACGCTATTCATTCGCTCGTTAGCGCAAGCGATCAACGGGACCTTCTCGCGCATTCAGTTCACGCCCGATCTCATGCCAGCCGATATTACCGGAACCAACATTCTCGTCGAGAACGAACAAGGGCGCAAGGAGTTCCAATTCCAGCAAGGTCCGATCTTTGCAAACGTCGTACTCGCCGACGAAATCAATCGCGCGACCCCGAAAACGCAGTCCGCGCTACTCGAAGCTATGCAGGAGCATTCGGTTACCGTAGGCGGCGCCACGCGAAAGCTGGAAGGAATGTTCTTCGTACTCGCGACACAGAACCCGCTCGAAATGGAAGGAACCTACCCGCTGCCGGAAGCGCAACTCGACAGATTCTTCTGCAAAGTCGCCGTACCCTATCCGACGGAAGACGAGCTATTTAATATAGCGAAAAACGCGCCGACGCGAAAGGTTACCGAAATCAAGCCGGTCATTACGCCGCAAGACGTGCTCGACGCCGGCGCGCTCGCCGATCAGATTCCTATCGCCGACGACGTGCTGCGCTCGATCGTGCGCATTGTGCGAAATACGCGCCCGGAGGAGCCGAACGCGCCCGAAACGATCAAGCGGTTCGTGCGATACGGCTGCAGCCCGCGCGCCGCGCTCGCGCTCGCAAGCGCCGCAAAGATCAGCGCGATGCTCGACGGACGCTTTAACGCGTCCCAGGAGGACGTCGTACGTTCCGCGCGCTCAATTCTGCGGCATCGAATCGTCCTCAACTTCGAAGGTCAAGCGGAAGGCGTCTCGACCGACGCGCTCGTCGACGACGTCTTGAACGCGGAAAAGAATAAGAAGCTCGGGTAGATCGATGTTTGATTCGGAAACGCTGAAGAAGTTCGAGTTCCTATCGATCGCGTCGAGTCGTCCTTTCGCTGGTCAAACGTCGGGCTCGCGTCGCAACGCGAAGCTCGGCGGCGGACTGGAGTTCGCGGAATATCGCGACTACGCGTTCGGGGAAGACCTTCGTAATCTCGACTGGAACGTTTACGCGCGGTTCGAGTCGCTCTATATTAAGCGCTTTCAAGAGGAAGGGGACGTTCCGGTCTACTGCTTTTTGGACGCGTCGCGCAGTATGGGTTCTAGCGCGGACTCCGAGAAGTTCGAGTACGCGAAGAAGGTCGTTGGCGCGCTCGGCTACATATCGCTCGCGCGACTCGATTCCGTCGCGGCGTTTGCTATTACGAATCGCGCGGAGGATTATTTTCCGCTCGCGCGCGGTAAGGAGCGATTCCTAGCGTTCGCGCGCTTTCTCGAACCGCTCGAGCCCTACGACGCTGCGACCGATATAACGAGCGCCGTTAAGGACGCGCTGAAGAAGATCGCGAAGCCCGGGCTAGCGATCCTCGTCGGCGACTGCTTCGATCCGAACGGTCTGGACGCGGCGCTCGAGCGTCTCCTATCGCGCAAGTTCGAGCCGATCGTCCTGCAGATCTACGCGCCGGACGAAGCGCGTCCTAGCGAGTTGGGGGACTTCGAGTTCGTCGACGCAGAAACCGGCGTAACGCGTAAGGTTACGCTCGACGAGCGCGCGGTCAAACGTTACGCGAAGCGTTTCCAAGAGTTCCTTAAAGCGACGCGCGAAAGTTGCGTTACGCGCGGCGTGCGATATTACGCGGCGCCGACCAACGTTCCATTCGATTCGATTTTACTCGACGTCGCTCGCGATATTAATGTAGGTCGTTAAATGATAATAACTAACGGCGCGGCGTTATGGCTCGCGCTACTCATTCCGGTCGTCGTCTTCGCGTATTTCATTAGGCGCAAGATCAGGCGGCGCGTCGTATCCGCTATGTTCCTATGGGACGAGGCGCTCAATAGCGCGCTCGCGCCCGTACGCGGATTTCGCGTCCGCAATCTCCTCGCGCTAATACTCGCGCTACTCGTTACGCTCGCGCTCATTACGTCGCTCGTGAACCCGATCGTTGGGAACGCCGGACGCGTCGGCGATCTCGCGCTCGTACTCGATAATTCCGCGAGCATGTCGGCGCGCGACGCGAACGGTCAAACGCGGTTGCAGAACGCGCGCGAACTCGCCGATCGCATCGTCGCTAATAAGCCGGACGAACGGGAAATACTCGTCCTAACGACCGCGCCCGACGTCGAAATCGTCTCAGGGTTCTCGAAAGATTTCGCAGCGCTGCGCCGGCGACTCGAACGCGTCGAGCCCTCGAATCAGCCGAGCGAGTTGCGCGCTGCGCTCGAGAAAGCGAAGTTCTTTCAGCGCGCGCGCGGCGAGAACGCGAAAGTTATCGTCCTTTCGGACTTCGCATGCAAGGACGCCGACGAAATCGTCGACGAAATCAATCGCGACCCCGCGCTCGCGGCGGCTAGGATCGGCGCGCCTGTCGACAATCTCGCGCTACTCAATCTCGTCGCGCGACGCTCGCCGAACGGCGACCCGACCTTCGAGACGCTCGTCGACGTTGCGAACTACTCCGACACGACGGCGGAATTCAACGTCGAGCTCGAACTCAACGGCGAGCTGCTCGATATTCTACCGCTCGAACTCGAGCCGAACGAACGCGCGCAGAAGATCGTTCTGAACTCGTCCGAGCAAGGGGGAACGTTGCGCGCGCGCATTGTCCCGCTCGCGCTCGATTTTAACGACGCCTCGCCCCTCGACGACGAACGCGAAACGACGTTGCTGGAATTTCCCGCGCTTAAAATCAAGCTCTTCGGCGATCGCGACTTATTCCTCGAGACCGTGCTCGAAGCGCAGCCGAACGCGACTGTCGAACGCGTCGCGCAACCGCCGCAAACGCTCGCTAACGACGAACTACTCATAATTTCGGGGCAGACGCCGAGCGAGATTCCAAACGGCGCCGTCGCGATCATAGCGCCGACCGCAAGTTGCAATCTCTTCGAGCTAGGGGACGAGATTCCCGAGACCGCGCTCGACGGCGAGCCGCTCGACGAAGGACTCGCGCGATACCTCAAGTTCAACGGACAGACGTTGCGCGGCGTACGCAAGGTAACGATCGCGAACGGCTACGAGACGTCGGTCTACGCGCAGGCGCCGGAAGCGCCCGTCTTATTCGAAATGCGCAATCCGACCGCGCAGGACTCGGGACGCGTCTTTGTGCTAAACTTCGCGACGGCGGAGAGCGATATCGGGCTCAAAACGCTTTTCCCGATTCTATTTGCGAATCTCGTCGGGGAAGCGCGCGGTTACAATCCGGACGAGACGTTCTCGCGCGCGCTCGCGGCGCCGGATGAGGCGAATTTGCGGCGCGAGCTCGAGCTTACGGACGCGAACACGGAGCTCGCGACAACGGCAGGTCGGGCGCCGATTTGGCTGCTATGCGCCGCGTTCGCGCTACTCGTCGCCGCCGTTGAGTTTTACCTATTTTGCAGAAGACGCGTCGAATAGCGGCGTTCGGGCTTCAATCGAGCTCGGTTAATTCGAGATAAGAGACATGTCGTTATACTTTACACATTCCGGATGGCTATGGTGCGCGCTCGCAGCGGCGGTAATTCTCACGCTCGCATGGAAACGGTCCCTCTTGGACTTCTCGCGGCAACGTCGCCGCACGCTGCTCGCGACTCGCGCGTGCATATTAGCGGCGATCATTCTAGCGCTCGCGGGCGCAACGCTCTCCTTCAGATCGCAGGATCGTGAAACCGTTATGCTCGTCGACGTTAGCGAATCGGTCGCGGACGCCGCCGTCGAGCGCGCCGTCGAGATTCAGCGCGCGCTGCAAGATTCGGACCGCGCGAATCTCGTTAAAACGATATACTTCGCGCAAGAGCCGGCGTTCGAGCGCGACGCGATTTCAGACGAGGCTAAGCGCGAAACGAACCTCGAAAACGCGATCTTCGCCGCGTACGCCGCGACCGCGCCGGACAGAAATTCCAGGGTAATACTCGTCTCCGACGGGAACGAAACGCTCGGCGACGCGCAACGCGCGATCAGAGGCGCGAACGCGCCGCTCGACGTCGCGCCGATCGACGCGCCGAAGTCGGACGAAACGCAAATGACGGCGCTGGAACTACCGGAACGCGCGCGTCAGGGCGCGCCCTTTCAGGGAACGGCGATCGCGCGCAGTTCCGAACGAACGCGCGGAACCCTCTCGATCTATAAGAACGGCGCGCTCATTGAGAAGCGCGAGGTCGAACTGAACGTCGGTGAGAATCGATACGCGTTCCAAGCGACGGCGGAGCCGAACGACAAAGACGTCGAAATAACCGCGACCTTAGAGGCACAGCTCGATCATTTCCTGGACAACAACCAGGCGACCGGATACGTCGCGACGGAAGGCGCGCCGCAGATACTCATGCTCGCGAAGAACCCCGACCTCATGCGCAACTTCACGACCGCCGTGCGCGCACAGGACCTCAATATCCAAACGCGCCCGCTCGAAGGAACGCCGACCGACTCGCTCGAACTCGAAAAGTTCGACGCCGTAATTCTAGCGGACGCGCCCGCGACTTCGCTCTCGCTACGACAGATGGAGGCGTTGCGCGAATACGTCGGCGACTTCGGAGGCGGACTCGTCGTCATAGGGGGCGAAAACGCGTTCGGCGCCGGAGGGTACGGTAAGACGCCGCTCGACGAGATTCTACCGGTTCAATCGAATTTCGAGAAGGACAAAGAGAAGCCGAGTCTCGCGATCGCGCTCGTACTGGATCGCTCCGGATCAATGGAGGGTGATAAACTGGAGCTAACTAAGGACGCCGCCAAGGGGGTCGTGGAACTACTATCGCCGCAAGATTTTATCTCGATTATCGCGTTCGACGACGCGCCGCATGAAATCGCGCCGTTACAGAACGTCGTATCGCCGACCGCGATTACGGAAACGATCGGCGCGCTCGCGGCGGACGGCGCGACGAATATCTATCCCGCGCTCGCGAAAGCGACCGACGACCTACTGCGCGTCAATGCGAAGTTCAAGCATATCGTTCTACTAACCGACGGTCAGAGCGTGCCGGGCGACTTTGAGAAAGCGATTCGGCGCGCGACGAGCGGCGATATTACCGTGTCGACCGTCGGAATCGGATCCGACTGCGATCGCTTCCTACTCGAAAAGCTCGCGACCGACGGCGCCGGGCGCTACTACCAGTGCGACGATCCGCGCTCGGTGCCGCAGATCTTCGCGCGCGAAACGAAGCTCGCGGATCGCTCGACGCTCAACGAGACCCCGTTCCTACCGGTCGAAGGAACCTCGTACGCGGACGCGTACGCGTCGATTTCGCTC
>ONJR01000181.1 GCA_900318195.1 uncultured Planctomycetota bacterium | reverse complement strand
GTAAATTGCGGTAGCGCGCGCTGCGACTCGGAATAGTTCATGAGCGCGAGTCCCCATTGCTTAACGTTATTGAGGCACTGCATTCTGCGCGCCGCCTCGCGCGCGCTTTGGACCGCCGGCAGTAAAAGTCCTATGAGGACGCCAATAATCGCAATCACGACCAGTAGCTCCACCAGTGTAAAACCACGTCTATTTAACATCGTTTCACTTCACCAATAGATATAGAGATCGCCGCTAGTTGAAACGTCGCGGCTTAAATCGATAGAAAACGCTAGCGGCGGAAGAATCAAATGCGTAGGCGAAGCGTGAGTAAAATGACGGGAACGCCGCGCAACGCGCGACGGCAAATCGACGACGCGCGAGACGGCGCGACGCTGGCGTCGAAGCGCGACGAACGCGCCAAGAGAAGCGTTAGAACGCGCAAACGTCGCGCGCAGGCGAGCGTCGCGCTAGGGTCAAATAGAATCGCGAGGCACGCGGCGGCGGCAAAGAGCGCCGCGTTGGCGCGCGAACGACGCGAGAAATCGAAGCGGCGCGCGCGCTCGAATTCAGATACGGCGACGTATCCCGCGCTGTCGATTGGGTCGCCGTCGGCGTAATCGAGCGACCATAGCGTCCAGTCGTCGCGCGCCGATTCGGACGCTTCGTCGCACAGTTCGAGAAACTCGAGCGCGGAGTCAAGCGCGTCGTCGGACGCGAGTTCGCGCAACGCTTCAAGCGATTCTCGCGCGGTCTGAGTCGCGGCGCGCGTCGCGTCAACGGTCGCGCGCGGCGCGCTCGCATAGAGAACGGCGTCCTCGGGAGTACGCATGAACTCGCGCGCGTACGATTCCTCGACGTCCCAGCGCGCGAGACCGCGCAAGGTTGTTTCGCGACGTTGACGGTCGTCGAACGAACCCGACGGCAGAAACGCGCGCGCGGCGTTCGCTAAATTAGCGTCGCGCTCGTGGCGCGCGCGCTGTAGAGTATGAGTTGCGAGCGCTCGGGTTGCGGGGCGCGCGCGCCGTTCGGTTTCAGAGGGTCGCGTCGATTCGCGCGCCAGTATTCGTTCGGTCGCGTCGCTTGACAGTCTTACGCGTTCTTTTGCGGAATCGTACGCGGCGAGGATCGCGAGGGCGAGCGCAGCGACGATCGTCGTCGCGCGCCACGCGAAGGCGAGCGCTTGCCAAGATGCGTAACGACGCACACGTTTCATAACGCGACTCCTATAACGTCAACGAGTACAAAAATTCACGCGACGCCACTAGCGCCGCGCCCAATATCCATTATACTCTAAATACGCGAAACTTGCAAGCGCGTCGTCTTGACGCGCGTCATGCGCCGGTCGAATGCCAGCGCGGCTCGAATGAATAACCAAAGGATTGTCCGATGAGACTACAAGCGTTAATCGATTACCTTGAAAAGATTTTTCCATTGACACTCGCGGAAGATTGGGACAACGTCGGGCTACTGCTCGGCGATCGCGGTCAGAACGTCGAGCGCGTTGCGACGTGCCTGACGATCGACGAGGCGGTCGCGGACGAAGCGGTCGCGGATAAAATCGACTGCATTGTGTCGCACCATCCGTTCCCATTCCACGCGTCGAAGAAGTGGACGACCGACACGACGGACGGGCGCATTTTACGCAAACTCCTTGGCGCCGGCATAGCGGTATACAGTCCGCACACGGCGCACGACTCTGCGCTCTTTGGCGTAAATCGTCAGCTTGCGGCGGGGCTTGGACTGGTCGAGGTTAAGCCGCTGTATCCCGGCGACGTCGTCGCGACGCGCGATATGCTCGACGGACTCGACGCGGACGAAGAAAAGCTGGTCGAATCGGAGCTTGTCGCGAGCGGCAAGGGTCGCGCGTCGACGCCAGCGACGCTCGGAACCGGTCGAATCGGTAAACTCCCGAAGCCGCTGAAATTCTTCGAACTTGTCGAGCAGGTCAAGGATATGTTGCAAGTCGACCGCACGCTCGTTGTCGGCGCGCGCGATAAGACGATCCGCAAGGTCGCGCTAGGTTGCGGCGCGGCGGACGAATTCATTGGTCGCGCGGCGGAGCTGGGCGCGGACGCCATGCTGCTCGGCGAGGCGCGTTTTCATTCGTGCCTGGAAGCGCGCGCGCAACGACTCGCGCTCATTTTACCGGGTCATTACGCGACGGAGCGTTTCGCCATGTGCATTTTGGCGGAGCGTATCGCGCAGAAGTTTCCCGTCTACGTTAAAGCAAGCGTTAAAGAGACGGATCCGTTGCGCATTGAGTAGCGGAATTTGGTTAATCTAGGCAAGTAAGATAAAATATAAATCTCATATTAAATTAAAAAAAGCAACTTTTATCGTTTCGGTCGTTCCAGGGGGGCTTGTCCAAGCGCGTCGCGCGTTTATAATGGTCGTAATCTTAACCGCTTTTTGCGCGGCGACGTCGAGTCTACCGCGCGGCGGTCAACGAAGCAACGTCTCCGCTCTTCCGGCGCGTCGTCCTTGCGCCGTTTCGCCGACCGGAAAGCGATCCAATAGAAGGTTTAGATAATACCCAAAGGAGATTTACAGTGGCTGCTGTCAATGTTGGTATTAATGGTTTCGGTCGTATTGGTCGTATCGTCTTCCGTCAAATGGCGAAGGCTCCTGAGAAGTACAACGTCGTCGGCATCAACGACCTGACCGACACGAAAACGCTCGCTATCCTGCTAAAGTACGACTCCTCGCAAGGTCGTTTCGACGGAACGGTCGAATATGACGACGAGAACCTGATCGTCAACGGGAAGAAGATCCCGGTCAGCAAGGAAACGAAGCCGTCCAATATTCCGTGGGGCAAGCTCGGCGCCGACGTCGTTCTCGAAAGCACCGGATTCTTCACCGCGCAATCGACGGAAGACAAAGAAGGCTACGACAGCCACATTAAGGGCGGCGCGAAGAAGGTCGTCATTTCCGCTCCTGCGAAGGGCGACAACGTCTTCACGTGCGTTCTCGGCGTCAACGACGAAGAACTCACCGCCGACAAGCAATTCGTCTCCAACGCGTCCTGCACGACCAACTGCCTCGCGCCGGTCGCCAAGGTCCTCAACGACGAATTCGGCATTG
>ONJR01000123.1 GCA_900318195.1 uncultured Planctomycetota bacterium | reverse complement strand
TCGTCCGCCGCGTTGAGTACGCGCACCGTGAGACGATTCGACTCGCCAACCGGTTTGAGCGCGTCGGTCGCGTCGAGTTCAAAGACTTCCTCGCCGCCTTCATGCGCGCCGAGTAAGACGCCGTTGAGCCAGACGTCGGCGCGATATTCCACTTGCCAGAAGCGCAGTATAGCGCGTCCGTTTGCGAACCGATTCTCGGGCGTAACGAACTCGCGCTCGTACCATACGACGCCGTGATATTCCGGAAAGACCTGCTGTAGTACTCCCGGCGTTCTAATTTCATGCGTCTCGGCGAGCGGACGCGCGAACCATTCGCGATCTTTACCGACATTTGCCGGATCGTTGCAAATTTTCCACACGCCGTCGAGCGAGAGCGTTTCGGCGGCGGCGCGTAACGCGAAGAGCGCGACTGAAAGCGCGGAAAGGAGTAAGATGGATATTAAATTGCGCATTTTCACTGCCCTATATTTGTATAATCATAATGATCAGGACGCCGCCCGCAAAGCAAGCGCAGACGCGCGCGTTGCGAGCTTATTACTATTATAATGCTCGCGCCGACCGCTAAGACTCGATTTTGAACCGAAAGGACGGCGCGTATAAGATAGGGTTGCGATAATCGTTGTAATCGTTGCAACTATGTCGTAACGACACAAAAAAGAAGCGTTGCGACGCGCGATCGCAACGCTTCCGCTATAGAGTTAGGCTAGCGAACGAGTAAGCCGACGCGATATTACGCGTCCCACTTCCAGTCGCCCGGGGTAGGAACGGAGTTCTCGTAGATGAATTCGCCTTCAGCAGGTTGTGCCGGCGGCTCGGTATCCGGCACGACGGGCGGAACGGCGTCCCAGAATTTCGTAGGATCGTTCGCTTCGAGTTCGGCGACGAGATCGTATGGGAATTCGTCGCGTCCCTTTTCGACGGCGTCGTCCCATGAGATTTCCTTACCGGAGTAGGCGGCGTAGCGTCCTAGCACGGCGGTCATTGAGGAGTTAGCGGCGAACCATGCGTCGTTGTGCGCTTCGTCTTCGCGCGTGTACTTCGCGTGCATGACGTGCTCGTTGACGTACGGATCGGGATTCGGTCCTTCATAGCGCCAAACATTTTCGCCCTTCGTATTGTTGATCCACCCAGGACCGCACATACCTTCGGTACCGTAGAACGTCTCGCTCACGTTGTTCCAGCAGTTCGCCTGCTGACGGCACTGGCTGAACATTTGGCTGCCGTCCGCGAAGGTGAATTCGCAGAAGAAGTGGTCGAAACGATGCCCAGAGTTCTTGAAGCGCGGGAATTTACGGACTTGACGACCGCCCATCGCGTTGCAACGAATCGGGTGCGCGTTCGGACCCATCGGATCGCCGAGGCTGTGAACCCAGTTGCCGACGTCGATGTTGTGGCAGTGCTGCTCGATGATGTTGTCGCCGCAGAGCCAGTTGAAGTGGTACCAGTTGCGCATCTGATATTGCATTTCCGTGTCGCCGTTCTGTCGACCGCGTTCCCAGATGCCGTCGCCGTTCCAGTAGACGCGGCTGTACATGAGTCGACCGATCTTACCGGCTTTCACTTGCTCGACCATGCCGATGTAAGGATTCTGATAGTGGCGCTGATAGCCGCAGACGACCTTCAGATTCTTCTCGTCGGCTTTCTTCGCGGCTGCGATCGCCATCTTAAAGCCGCGCGCGTCGACCGCGCAGGGTTTCTCCATAAAGACGTGCTTGCCTTTTTCGACCGCGTAGGCGAAGTGGATCGGACGGAAACCGGGCGCCGTCGCGATAATCACGGAGTCGCACGCGTCGATCGCATGCTTGTACGCGTCGAGTCCGAAGAAGACTCCGTCCTTCAGGTCGATGCGAGGGTCGTCTTGAGATTCAAAGGCTTCCTTCGTGCTCTTCGCCGCGCCTTCGAACGCGTCCGCGATCGCGACAACCTTGACGTTGTCGTCCGCGTACTGCTTGACGACGCTCAAACGCTGCTGCAACGCGCCGCGACCGCGACCGCCGCAACCGACGAGCGCCAGCTTAATCACGTCGCTACCAATCGCGTTCGCGCCCCGCGCTACGCTCATACCGCTCAAAACGCTCGCGCCCGCCAGGACGCCCGTCGTTTTAAGAAAATCACGTCGTTTCATATATGGTTCTCCATGGATTAATATGATGAGTCGACTTTTAACGCTCGCGCGTTAATTATTTCCTAATCGCGTCGCGCCCGCGAAACGATCGCAACGCGCGATCGCGCGCACGAGCGCAACCTTTAGTTACGATCTTAACAAATTCTTTTGCGCTTGGCAAGAACGCGAGCGGTTTTTTTTGTTTTTTTCATTTCCTCGCGCGCGCGACTCGCGAGCCGTAGGACGAGAAGCGCGAGGCTCCCGCGATAAAACGACGACGCCAAGTTTGCGGACCCGCCGCTACTGTAACGCCGGCGCTTGTACAGACTCGCCGTTTCGCTGACGCGTTTGCTCGTCGGGTTCGTAAACGCCGTAGAACGGAATGTTCGCGTCGAGCCAGAGGTACAGCGTCCTTCGATCCTGGTCGGACGTCTTTACAGCGTTGGCGTGTACGTCGTCGTCGAGGACGTCGGCGAGCGGACTCATATCGGCGCCGCATTCGCCAGGTAAGGAAACAACCTGGCGGATTGAGGGCTCGAGCCATTCGTACCAGCGCAGATAGGGACGCAGGCGATTGTATGAGACGGTAAAGTTGTCCTCGGGCTCGCCGGTAAGTTCGGGTTCAGGCGCGTTCTCTTTGCCAGAATGACATTCGACGCAGTATTTATCGAGTATCGGCTGAATGAGTCGCGGATAGCTGAAGGGTCTAGCGTCGTCTGGACCGGGCTCGATCGCGGACGGTCGTCGCAAAGTTGCGGCGACGCTTTTCTCGGAGTTTGCAAAGGTCGTTTGCTGCTGTTCGTGACATCCGACGCATCCTCGATTCTCACCCGGTTGGAGGTATACTTCGCTTAGCATCGTTTGAACGGCGCGTCCGTCTTCGTCGACCGCTTGGAAATAGAGCGGCTTGCGCGCGGGCGCGGTGAAATATGCGCTTCCGTCCTCTTCAACGGGAACAGAGCCGAGGTATAGTCGCGCGTTGCCAGCGAAGTCGTGCCCAATTGGCGGGACGTGCCCTTGATGGCTTGGAAACTTTGGCAGTAACTGAAAGACGCGAAGTTCTTTGATCTTGCGATCCTTCGGCAACTGCCATAGCGACTCTTGAACGTTGAGCAGCGTAAAGGTTCCGGTCGCGTCGTCGTCGGCGTCGACGTTCGAGGCGGATTCGTCGGATAGTTGGGACGCGATCTTTTCCGGAATTGATTCGCGTTCGCGCAGAATCATGGGATACCGACAACTGAATTTGTCGTCCTCGTAGATTAGTTCAAGATTGCCGAATCGGTCGCGGTAATATAGTCCTAGTTTACCGCTTCCAACGGTCTCGGGCGTTAGATCCCCGTTCGTTGTTAGGTAGCCGTTGGCCGGCTCGAAACTGTATGAGACGAGAAAGAAATCTTCGGACAGCGGGTTGGGACCGTAGTAATACTGTTCTGGCAGATTCATCTGTCCTGTTTCTTCGTTCGGCGTCTCCGGGAACGGAATTTCAGGCGTGATCGTTTCAATGGCGTCAGAACGATCGTGCCCCGACACAGGATCGTAGCCGACCTTGGTCGGATCGAGAACGACAATAGCGCCTCCTACGGCGGTATGATGAGCGGTCGCAATGAAGACGATTTTATTGGAATTGGGAATCGGTCGCGGCTGAATGCACGCGACGGGGCTTTCGGTGTAGTTTCCAAAGAGCGCGACGGCGCCGGTCCCGTCGGGGTTCGTTAGCCATAGTCCTTGAAATCGCGCGGCGTTGCGATCAACGTAATCCCATCTTGTATAGACGATTCGTCCGTCGTCGAGCACGGCGGGAGTCCATTCGTTTGTTTCGTGCCATGATAGGCGTCTGATCTGACCGTCTGGCATTAGTTTATGAAGCGTTGCGACCATAATCGGCTCCCACGACTGGTTGCAACGCGCGAACCCGCCGCGTCGCGTCGAGATAAACGCCAAACTTCCGTCGGGCAACAGAGTGGGATCGAAATCGTCGTAGGGACCGTCGGTGAGCTTGGTCGACTCGCCTGTAGCTAGGTCCATGCGATAGAGACAGTATTTTCCTTCAGACTCGGCGAGGAATTGCCGAACGCGTTCTGTCGCGTCCCCTTCGGCGCGAAGATGATACGCGTTTAGAATCGGCGCCTCGGGGTCGGACGTCTGAACTTTAGAAAAGTCGGCGAACGCGAAGAAGAGCGTTTGAGCGTCGTACGATAGACTGGGCGTTGCAAATAGTCCGCGTGGAAAGTCGGCGGTTAGTTCCGTCGTTTGGAAGGAGTAGCCGGGGCGTTCGAGACGGAATAGCCCTCCGCCGTGCTGGTTGGAGTAGCGTTCGTAGTAGGAAAGATATTCCTGCAGGATTTGGAATCCGAAACGATTCGCCTTCTCAAAAACGATCGGACTCCCCTTGATTAGCTCGTTTGCGAAGATAGCGTCGCGCGCTTGCCAGCGTAACGCGCGATATGCGTCCGCGCGCGCGTTTGACTCGTCGCTAGCGCTCGATTCTTCGCTGACCTGCGTCGCTCGGTCGATAGCCGCTCGGAACGCGTCGAGCTTTTCCTTGTCGACGAGTTCCTCGCTCGCAAGGCGTTCGATTAGCGCGTTTGAGCGCGCGATCAAATCGCGCAACGAGTCGGCGTCGTTCAGGGAACGATTGCGCGTTGATTCCTGCCGCGCCCAGTCGGCTTCGATCTTCGCCCTAAAGCCCGACGTCGGCTCGTCCTGACCGAGAATAAATGAACCTGAGAAGAACGCCAAGAGGACCAGAACGATTGTCGTTATTCGTAATTGTGCCGTTTGCATCGTGAGCTACCTTTTACTTTCTGCAACGCGCCGCGATAATGTTTGAGTCTTAGCGTTCCGTTTCGCTCTCAAAGCGCGACGACTAATTCCAATTCGTGCGCGACCGCAACGCGCCGCAGTCGCGACGAGCATAACCGCCGAGCGCCGCTTAATCACGTTGCAACTGATCGCGTTCGCGTCGCGCCCCGGAGCGCAACCCTTGAATACAATCCTAACAAGATCTCTTCGCGTTGGCAAGCTCTCAATCGCTTTTTTTGGTTTTTCATCTCCTCGCGCGCACGACTAGCGAGCCGTAGAACGACAAGCGCGAGACGCCCGCGA
The DNA here is from genome assembly GCA_900318195.1 of uncultured Planctomycetota bacterium. GTDB lineage: Bacteria > Planctomycetota > Planctomycetia > Pirellulales > Thermoguttaceae > RUG369. The sequence goes on along the minus strand of ONJR01000123.1, from coordinate 8,882 downwards.
TTAAACGACGACGCTAAGTCCGCAGTGGCGACGACGACTATTCGCGCGTCTCGTCCGATCGATACGACTCGGTTCCCGAGATATGAAAAACGTAGACGCAATTGTTCAGGACGTAGTACGGTCGCAATTCGAGCAATTCGCGGAACTTTCCGTCGCGTCCGTAGAGACGATTCACGCTGATAGCGACCCAGCCGCTCGCCGGCGTCTCGGTAACTTCCGTCGCCGGGATGGGGAATAGTTCGACGGGATAGCTTCCCCAGAGCGCCGTCTTTATTTCCGTGATTTCAGGGCGCGCTTGGAGCCAATGAACGAGCGACAGGTCGTTTTGTCCCCAATCGAGGTTCGAGTCGAGCAAATGACGCCTGCCATGGGATAGACCTGGATTGACTAGCTTGCGCGGTTTATCGTCGGCGTCAACGATGACAGGAGGGCTGGTCTCTTGCGCCGCGCATGGCGTTGGCTCTTACGCTTCTCTTAATCTCTGACTCTTGTTACGAATATGTCTGACAGCCGCGTATAAAACGACGCCGACGCCGAGTATCAGTAAAAGAGATTGCAACGCTTTGAAACTAGGCGCTTTCTTAGGTTCGGGAAGTTCGTAATAAGATAGATCGAAACGCTCCTTTTCCTTCTCCGAAGCGACGTGAAAATCATCGTTGAAGGTAATTTCGCCAGAATAGACCTTGCCGAGATCCGACGAGTCCGTCCTTGATTGACGACTGGATTTCATCGTTTTAATTGGAACTGGCGCGCCGTTTGCACCAAGCTTATACTGAGAGGCGACCGTATAATTTCGGGTCTCGTACCCGACGATTTCCTGAAGACTGCCGTCGAGTATTAGGTAGAAAGTAGAATCTAACCATACTTCGCCGGAAAGCTGATAAGGGGACCAGTCAAGATCCTTTTCCATTGCCTCGCGCGTTTGTTCGTCCGGCTCGGGGCGGTAGTTGAAAACAATATGCAACGCCTCTTGACCGTTGCGTTCGCCCCATTCGATTTGTTCGACGTTGAGATTCTCTAGACGAAAAATAGACGGTAAAGTTTGACCAACGCCGCCGTAGAGCCCGCCTCCCAGAGTTTGAAGAATGATGTGTCCGACTAATTTGTCCTCTGACATTGCTTCTTTGGGCGTTGAGAACGAATCCCATGCGTCAAGCGCCGCCGCCTGCGAATCTTTCTTTAAGGACTGAATCTGCCACGCTTCTTCTTCGCCGTTCTCTTTGGTTAAGCGGAACTTGTATTTTTCAGATTCGCAAAGAACCAGCTGGGGACCGTTATTGTCCTCGATACTTTGGATCGCGAGACTCGGATAAGCGACGGTATATTCGTTCTGATTAGAACCGGTTGGGCGACCGTCGCAGTACGTCTTGGCGCTATAGGAGCACGACAGGGTCGCCCATTCGAGAAAGTAGCTTTTCCACTTATTTTGAAGGAATTCGAAACGATTCTTCTGGATTTCCTCGACCGTTGGTCTCGGGTCGGGCTCCTGCTCTTCTGAGAAAAGAAGGGCGGCGCAGTAGAAGGAAACGAGAAGAAGCGCGAACGTCGTAATACTGGTTTTCAGCGTGGATTGGAACATAGACGTCTCCTTGGAAAATGACGCGTCGGTGATCAAAGGAAGTCGAATTTGCCTACGAAGGGAGGCTGCCATGAGAGACGACGACGTACGATAACATAGCGTGTCAGAACGCAGTAGGTCGTCGCGCCAATGCGAGCTCGTCGAGCTTAAAATAAGCGGCGCCGAACAAAACCAAGGCGGCTAGGAGGCGAACGATCGTCCAACGATCAATCTTCGATCCCTTGCCGTGCGGCGGGGAGAACCCCACAAGACGATGTTTCTCGCTCATGATCACTTCTCCATACTGCTGTCTGTCTTTTAAAGCTACTAGTGGAAGCAGGACTACGTCTTTTATTGTTCCGAATCGCCTCGAATTGTCGTGCAATCCGATTGACCACACCAACGATCACAATGATACCCACGTCATTTCTCGGCGTCAAGCGTTTTTAGGGTAAAATCGGTAAAAAGAAGAGAAATTTTTTTGCCTTATCTCGCTTTCATTCGTTTCGCCCTATTTTTTACGGGGCTTGCGAGATTGGAACAGTCAAACAATTTTTTCTTCGGCACGTTAGAAGCGTATCTTACCGCCGTAGAGCGCTGTCAAATTCGACTTCTCGCAACCCTTTGTTCAGGCCGCGCTCGCCTTGTTGAGAAGTGCGAATAAGTTGTCCAACGTGTCGCTCGTTGCGCAGGGTAACGTCGATCGCTCAACTTCATCCTCGTTATTCCGTTTCCGTCCAGTTCCATCCCATCTTTCTACCATACTCAATCATTTCCCTGGTCGCGGGATCGAGCGCTTCCTCTTCTTCCTTTTCGCGAAGTTTCTTCGCTTCCACTTCGGAGAGTAGGCGTTGCATATTACTCGGCTTGAGCACGTCGCGGAACTGCCAAGTGAATTTGGCGTCTTTTCGCGCCTGGTCGAACGCGTCGAGGAAATCCTCGTCGGTATAGAAGGACGCGGATTCGGTGAAATTACGCCATGTCATTTGATCCGGATTCAGATAATGAACCATGCGTCGCGTGCCACGGAAAGTGCGGTTCCAGGAATCCTTAATACGATCGAAGCGGTCTGAGAGCGCGCGATCGGCGAAGCGCGTAGAAGTTTCGACGTTCGGCGTGCAGACGTTTTCGTTCGCGCCCGGGACGAGCGGCGTAATCGGCGCCGAGCTTGTGGACGCGCTATATTGCGCCGTCTGCTCGAGGGTCGGACTCAGTATGCGCGGGCGCGACTCGTGTTCCTCGCGCGCGTGTTCGGGCTCGTTTTCGTCGTCGCTCGCTTTTTCCTCGCCCTCTTCGCTCTTGGGCGCGTGTTCGAGAATGAGTGTTTGCTGTTGCGCGGCGTTCTTTTTGTTCTCAGCCTCCCGTCGTTCGCGCCGCGTCTGCGCCGCTTTTTTGGCGGCGGCGGAACGTTGCGCGCGTATCTGCTCCTGTCGCTCGCGTTCGAGCGCTTCCGGCGAGCGCGCGTAGACGTCCTCTATGAACTCCCCTTCTTGTACAAATAACCCGTAATTTTCCACGATTTCCTTAACGAGTTCGCGCTTCTCACGCATATCGTATACGAGGTCGTCGAGGTCGTAACGCAGTTTCTTACCAGGCGCGGACGCGCATAATTCGACGATTCGACAGTAGATTCCGTATCCGCGCATACCATGGAGACGACGTAAACGATTGGCGCCGTTATAGCGATCTGTCATTTTGTAATTCCTTATGATTAAGCCGTAATTTTCGGCTGGCTGGGCGAAGTTGCGACGCCGACGTCGCGTTGCGCGCGCAATGCGACGTCGGTACTCTATTGGCGCTATTATCGCAACTGGGTTTTTATTCATGACTGATTTTTTTTATTTTCATGAAAAAAGTTTTTCGCGGATAGAGCGGAGTCGCGCGCGTGCGCGTACGCGCGGAAGAAGAGAAAGCGTATTAGTAGATGTTAATATTGTATTATAAATAGAAATATTATTTTTTAATCTTTTATTTTTCTCTAGAGGAATATATATATAAATATTATATATAATATATATACTAAAGAATAACTCTAGAGTACGCTACAGATTCGCGCGCACGCTTGCGCGACGCGCGCGCAGGAAGGAAGGCGCTACAACGCGTTGAGAATTACCGTTTCTTCGTCCGCGTCTTGGCGGACGATTTTTTTACGCTTAGTCTTTTGGGTTCAGCCTTTTGACGAGTCGTCGTTTTGAGCGAGCGTTTTTCAGGTTCAACCTTTCGCGCCGATGTTTGCAACTTTGAGACGTATCCGTTGTCAATCTTCAGCCCCAACGCGAGCACGCAATACGCAATCGATTCTTTGGAGAAGCCCAACCTGTCGATGAGATCTTGTATGGCAACGCGATCTTCTTGCTCAATGATCTCGAGCATTTGCTGGATTTGCTGACTTCGTCTAGAGGCAACTTTTGTCTTGTATTGTCCTCGTCGCACTTTCGCGGCTAGTTCGGGTCGTTCCTTTTCGAGTCTTGCAAAGAGCTCGCGTTTTTCATCACGTTCGGTGCAAAATCGGTTCATTAGGGCGCAGTATCGAATCGTTTTCACGCTTTCCAGCTTCTTAACGATCCTTTGGAAGCGTCGTTCTCGAGTCGCGAGTTTTCCGTCAATTTCGAAAAATTGCGCGATCGCGAGCACGATACTGTAAGGGATATCGAAATCTTTGGCGACCTCGTAGCGCGATTTGACAAATAACGCGCGCCGGATCGCTTCCAGCGTTTCATATTTCTCTTTGAAACTCTTCGGTATTTTCATCTCTTTCACGTTGGGTTGGCGTCGACTTGTTGAACGTGCGCCCACGTACGACCGCGAGCCGCTCACTAGAGTATAACCTTTCTTGAACGATTGGCAACCAGGCGCGCGCTCGACTGCGATCATCGCCTTGCATAAAGAAACGGCGCCGCTCTTAAGAACGACGCCGCTCGAATAAAAGTTCGCTACAACCGCGAATTAACGACCTGGTCCCGCGCCGCGACTGGTTCCGATCTTCTGCGGCGTCAGGTCGACTTCGCCTTCCAACGCAAGCGCGATATTCTTATCGCCGCCGGCAGGGAGCGTAACGGTCAGACCAGACGAGTTAATATCGCCGTACTTTGTCGGCAGTTCGTGAACGACGCTCTGTTCCGGCGCGGGCTCTTTTCCCGCTCCATTCGGATCGGCGGAGCGGCGCGCGGATTCCTCAAAGGACATTACTCCCTCGACGCGATCCTTCGTAACCGAGACGAGATAATCGCCTGGATACGCGCCGTCTCCCGGCTGCGAGGTCGTTAGCTTAAACTTACCTTGCGCGTCGGTCGTCGCGGTCGCGCTGCCAGACTTCTCGCCGTAACTCTTCGGCGCAAAGATAACCGTCGCGCCCTCGACCGGCGAGCCGTTGAGCGTGACGACCCCTTCCGCGTCGACCAGTCCTTCCAGACGCGAGCCCTTGCATCCGACCGTAGCGACGGTCAATGCTAGAACGAGCGCGAACATAGCGCGCGTAGTGATTCGCATATCTTTCGTCCTCTCGATTTCAATCTTAATTTGCTAGTAAAAACGACGGCGCGCCGCCACAGTTCGCGCGCGCCGTCGAAGGCGATCTCATGCGCCAAATCGCGCGCTACGACCTAGAGCGTGACGTTCGTCTCGCCGCAGTTCATGGTGCCAAGCGCGCCCCAGACGCCAAACGTCGACTGACCAGATTGCGAACCCCAGTACTTGTACCAGCCCGCGAGCCCGCTCGTGCCGCTCGTTTCGCAGTTGATCGTGTCGCTGATGAATCGAACGCTACCGTCCATTAAGCCGACGTTCACGCCGCCGGAGTGATTGCTCGTCGGAGGAAGATACGACGCGCTCTTAAGATCGGGATTCCCAGTGCACGTCGGTCCGTTCGGAGGCAGAATCGTCTGGAAGAACGCGGCGTTCCAGTCGTAATAGAACGCGCGCTGACCGAATCCGCCGCACGTGCTCGTTCCAGCGACGTAATCGCCGTTCGAGCCGCGCTTCGCCATGCACGCGTTCGGGAGAATCTGCCACGCGCTCTGTCCGTACGCGGCGCCGCCCTTAATGCGATTGAATTCGCTATTCTCGTTCCCGGGACTACCGCAACGTTCGCTCATTGCGATCGTATTGCTCGTGCCGTCGGTAATCGCGCTGAGCTGATAGTGCCCGCCGCCCCAGTCCGTCATGCGCCACGGGTCGTGCGAGGAGGTGCGCTGCTTCATCCCGAAGGGCGAACGCTGATTGCCCCACCAGCCGTACTGTTGGTTCACGTAGTCCGCTTCGCTGAACGCATAGTTCGCGGCCGTGAAATTATCGCTACCGCGCGAGGTCGTTTGACCGTCGGACGGGCACAGGAATCCGGAGATTTGCCCTTTCCAGCAGTCGGCGTTGTCGTACGGACTGAGGTTCTGACCGGTCGTCATAGTCGCGAAGATTGCGGTATAGCGCGCGTCTTGTTCCATAAACGGCAGTAGCCCAATGAACGCCGTCGTATTGCAGTTCGGTCCGTGTCCGTGCGCCGGCAGAACTTTATTCGTGTCGTTGTAGTTGTGGATAGCGAGGCAGAGTTGCTTGAGATTGTTCGTACACTGCATACGTCGCGCCGCCTCGCGCGCCGCCTGTACCGCTGGTAGAAGTAGACCAATTAAGATACCAATAATGGCGATAACAACGAGCAGTTCCACGAGCGTGAAGCCGCGTCGACGCGTGGAGCGTAATCCGGCGCTCTGTTTCATACGAGATCTCCTTTGTTAATGAATGATTCGCGAGTGGTGATGGAATTCCAGTCAGCGTCGTCGTCGCGGTTCTAAACGCTCATGCAGTTTATAGACGAAACAACGCGCCTATGATTATACCGCGCAAAGACGCCTAAGGGGTTGCTTAAAAGACCTTTTTTTGACCTTTTTTCATGATTTTATACGATAGAATTGACAAAAGGCGCGCGACAACCCTATTTTCCATGTTCAACGATCGCCTTCAGTCCAATGGGAATGTAATTATTTTTAAAGAGCCGATCATACGTTTGTTCATGCTCGAACCGCATCGTCGAGCGCCCGTTATGACCGCTGGGCGTTCCGTCGTCGCAACCGGTTTGATCCGCAATATAGAGTCGTTCCTTCTCCGGCTCGTTGCGCACGACGATCATAACGTGTCCCGTTTTACCGCGATATAGCACGGCGTCCCCGGGCTTGAGCGTTTTGTATGCGTTTTTAATTCGCGCTTCGCCGTTGCGCTCAACGATAGCGATCGTTGTTCGTTCCGACTCGAACTCGTAGTCTCCGATCGGCGCGATTCGCTTTTGACGATTCGGCAGCATGGCGTCGGTATTGAGCGTTGGAAAGGTTGGGTCGATAATGCGCCACGCGTGCGAGACGCAGGACGAGCAGTCGTTGCCGGTATAGGTCTGAGCGGTATTCGGACCGACGTAGGTCGCTTTGCCGTCGACGTCCTTGAGTTGCGTTTTGAATTTAGCGAGATCGTAGTCGCGATTGAGCTGCGTGTAGGGGATTCCGTAATATGTTTCCCCCGCTTTGAATTGGAACGGTTGATTTTTCGTCCAGTAGGGTATGTCTTGCGAGGGCGTCCATTCGATGGAGGCGGCGTCGCGCATATAGTCGACGACTTTCTGGCGCGCGGTCTGTTCTGAATTCGTTTGCGCGAGCGCGATACTCGACGTTGCGCATATAACGGCGATTAGGATTCTGACGATCATTGCTCTTGGCATAGGGCGTTCCTTTGAAAGGAGGATTCTGGTGTGAACGACGTTGCGCGGCTTTCGCCGCAGAGCCAATTATACCATGCTCGCGAGCGGATTCCAAGTCTTGCGCCCACGAGATTCCCGGCTTGCGCGCTACTAGCGTATAGACAGGAGACGCGCCGGGCTCCTTGTAGACGGAGTAGGTTTGTTGTATACTTGTCGTGGTAGAGCGGCTCGTTACGCGGCGAGACGACGTGCGTAACGTTGGAACTGTAGTTAGGAGACAATGATGAAAGTTATCGTATTGAACGGCAGTCCCCGTAAGGTTTGGATGACGGCGCAACTTCTTAAAGAAGCGCAGAAGGGCGCGGAATCGGTTGGCGCCGAGGTCGAGTACTTCGATCTTTTCGATCTCAAGTTTACCGGATGCCGTAGTTGCCTCGCGTGCAAGCGCAAGGGCGCGACGGAACCCTGGAAGTGCGCGTGGAAGGACGAGCTCACCCCGATTTTGGAGAAGGTCTTGGCGTCGGATCGAATTATTACCGGCTCGCCGATTTATTTTGGCGAACCGACGGCGACGTTTCGCGCGTTTATGGAACGCGCTGCGTTCCCGGCGCTCTCGTACAACGACTACAGCAGCGTCTTTACCGGTCGCGTTGACGTCGACGTATTCCTCACCATGAACGCGCCGCAGCAGTATTACGATAATTCATATGCAAGTAAGATGCAGGAGTACTTCACGCCGTTCCGATTCCTGAACGGTCAGACGCGCATCTTCCCGGTCTGCGACACGTTGCAGGTCAAGGACTATTCGAAATATGAAATGTCGGGCTTTTCCGAGGAGCACAAGAAGTCGGTGTACGAGACGGAATTTCCGAAGGCGCTTGAGCTCGCGTTTAAGGTCGGCGCCGGTCAGGCGTAAGTCTGATTTTTTTGACCGCTTCTTGACGCGCGAACGTCGACGTCTACAATATTCGATTGCTTAACTTAGCGCGATCGTCGCGAACGTGGACGTTGTGTTCTCGCGTTGTGAATCGCGCAAAATTTAGGGTTGGAAAGATTAAAAATGTCGACTAGCGCAGAACTATATTTTAACGAAGCGGCGGAGACCGCGTCGCAGGAAGAGCTTATTGCGCGTCAGAACGAATTACTCAAAGAGAAAGTTCGCTACGTCATGGCGAACAACGCGTACATGCGCGACCTATATACGAAGGTGGGAGTCGTGCCCGAGGACTTTCGCGGAATCGAGGATATAACCAAGCTCCCGATTATCGCGAAGGCGAATTTCCGCGAGACGTACCCGCTGGGAATGTGTTGCGTGCCGAAGAATCAGATTCGCGAGATGCATATGTCGAGCGGGTCTACTGGCACGCCGGTCGTCATGCCGTACACGACGGCGGACTTGCGTCAGTGGGCGGACTGCATGGCGCGATGCTATCGTATGTCGGGCGCGCGTCCTGGCGATCCTGTGCAGATTATGCCGTCGTTCGGTCTTTTTAACGGCGGGTTCGGTATGTACCACGGCGCGCGCGCGGCGGAGCTCTTTGTTATTCCGACCGGTTCCGGGAACACCGAGCGTCAGATTCGGCTTGCGCGCGATTTCAACACCCGCATCTTTACGGCGGTCATTTCGTATACGACCCGAATCAT
>ONJR01000122.1 GCA_900318195.1 uncultured Planctomycetota bacterium | reverse complement strand
GTAAAGGACGAGGTAAGGGACGAGGTAAGGGACGAAATAAGGGACGAGGTAAGAGACGAGGTAAGGGACGAGGTAAGGGACGAGGTAAAGGACGAGGTAAGGGACGAAGTAAGGGACGAGGTAAGAAACGAAGTAAGGGACGAGGTAAGAAACGAGGTAAGAAACGAGGAAAAGGCGAAAACGTTAGGAACTCTACGCGAATCATGCCGTGAAACGGTTGTTAAACGTTTCGGTAGCGCGACCCCTGCGGTTGATTCGACGCTCAGCAAGATAGACGATTTCAGCTCGCTCTACGCGCTCGGAATCTTTGCCGCCCAGGGGGCAAAGTCGCTCGACGACTTCGTTGCGCACGCTGAAGGCGGAGGCGTATGACGGCAGACGCGTCGATGGACGACACTGTTCGAACTAATTTAGGTCCAAAGAATTACTTTTCCGCCCAGCCGAAACGTTGCGCTTAACCCTGAGCGTTGCGTTTAACCCTTACCAGCCCTTAAGAATTATCCGTCGTATTACAATGAGTTTTATCATATCCTTCGTCCTGGCTTGCACAACAATACTTGCCACCTTCATGTTGCAACTGTGCGACGACGACCTGAATAAAAGTTCTCCTATTATCGGAGTAGCGTCTTTCGTTGGAATTCTAGCAGCGCTCTATTTCGTAGACTATAAACGCAAGTTTGCGCTTTCGCAACGCGCATGCAACGCGCTCGTTATTATTGCGATTGCAGTGCAAATAGGCGCGCTCACTCGCTCGCGTCAGGATTTTCTCGCTTTTGCAATCGCCAACATCCTCGCGTCCTTACAGACGATCCTCTTCTTTCAGAGTAAAACGTTGCGCAAGTGCTACCAGATCGTCTCGATCGCGTTTATCGAAGTCGCCGTTGGATGCGTGTTCCAGCGTAGCTCGCTCTTCGTCGTCGCGCTACCGATCTTTGTTATTCTCGGGTTCCTCTGCTATTCGTTGCTCTTTCTCTGGGGCGAACGGAAATACTATTCCGAACGGATCGCGCTCAAGAGTCGATTTTCCGGTAGTAAGAACCTCAAACTCATCACGGCGGAAGAGCCGCTACACGCGCAAGAATATAAGCCGGTCGACGCGTTCGACAGCGCAGCAGCGCAAGTCTTTGCCGAACGCGCCAACGCGTGCGACGAACCAAGATTCTTTCGCCGTCCGTCGACGTTTCCAATTTCATTTAATGTGGAATACTTCAAGCGTTTCGTCTTTGGCTCGCTCGCCGCGTTCGTCATCGGGTGTCTCTTCTTCTGTCTCTTTCCGCGTATGGACGAATTCGGATTCGGCGCGCTTTCCTTCGATCAGATCAACTGGGGCGGTGGACGCGGTAATTTTGCGCGCACAGGTTTCAGTCCTTCGATCGAGCTGGGCGATCTCGCGCCGACAATCGACTCCAAGGAGGTCGTACTCACCGCGAAGATTCGTAACGTTCGCGAAGAACAGCAGTTTGAACTCGATCCGAACTCGCCGATCTACTTGCGCGGACTACCGCTCCCGAACTACAATAACCGTCGGTGGAGCGAACTCGATTTACGCGGAGGCGCCGTAGAAGAGTACTCGCTGCTGAAATATCGTATAGACAATTTCACAAGAGCCGACTCAAAGTTCATACTCAACTATCTCGAGCAATTCTCCGACTATGACGGACCGCGATCCTTCGACTCGTCAAACGGCTCAGGATTTAGAGTTACCGCGCCGCCAACCGATCCCTCGCGACCAAGTATGTTCGCCGCCAGCAATACGTTTCGATCAAATCGCTCAAGTGAAATCATGCGGCGACCAATACTTGGCTATCAGCCAGTCTTTCTCGTCGACGCCAATAGCGGCGGAAATTTCCGCGACGTTAAGACGGTCGACAAGCTACTAGACCTGGCGCGCGATTCCAAACTCGATCTCAACGCGCTCAAATACGACTCGCGCGCAGACGTCGTTGCATTTGAGGTCGAACAGCGTCCGATCGACACGCCCGTCGTCTTTCTACCGCAACCTGTTCTTTTCGCAACTTCCGAGCCGAATATCAACTCGCGCCCCAATAATTCGGTCGAATTCAGTGAAAGAAGGCGCGGAGGCTGGCACGGGGTCGCGACCTACTTCTCAATTGCCTTCATTCAAGGACGCCAAGCGCCGCTCACGCCGAATCAAGAGAACGTATGGTCCGTTATACCGCAATATCTCATGATCGACGTCGAGAAGTTCCCCAAACTTGTCGCGCTCGCGCAGGCCTGGGACGCGGAGTCGAAACTGCCAAAAGAAAATATTATTGGTCGCGCAAAGTACATTGAGAGTAAATTACGCGATACGGGCGAATTCAAATACAGCCGCGCCGGAACGTTGCGCAATCCCGATATTGATCCGCTCGAAGATTTCGTTTCCGAACATAAAGAAGGGCATTGCGAGTACTTTGCGGGCGCGCTCGTTATGATCCTGCGCGCCGTCGGTATTCCGTCGCGCGTCGTCGTCGGGTTCGCCGCGTATCCTGATTCCGACACTCAAGAGATGACCGTGCGCCAGTCGGACGCGCACTCGTGGGTCGAGGCGTATATTCCTCCCGATAAACTCCCGAAACGTGGCGATGCTTACGCGGAGTACTTCGCGGGCGCGAACGTCGACGCGTCCGGCGCGTCCTGTATGCCGCTAACGCGCAACTGGACCAGCGACGGCGCGTGGCTGCGGCTCGACGCAACGCCGGTCGCCGAACGCGACGCTGATCGTCCTAACGCGCTCGCGATCCAACTCTTTACCTGGTCGAGCTTCTTCCACAATTTCGGTCGCGATTGGGTGCTCAATTTCAATGCGGCGCGTCAGATGCAGAGTGTTTATGAACCAATCGCAAACGCCGTTAAAGCTGGCGTCGAGTATCTACGCCGACTGCGTGAGAATTTTAGCTCCGTCGGCGACTTCTTCCGGAGCGTCAAGGAGACCTTTAAAAACGCGCTCATGGGCGATTGGTCCCCCGCTACTATCCTGAAGATCTTCTTCCTTTTATCGCTCTTGACCGTTCTGCTCTATCTCGCTTTAAAGATAGGACGTTCTGTCGCAAAGAACGCGCAACAAGCAATGGCGCGCGCCAAGGAAAAGGAAGCGAAACGTCGCGCGCAATTGAACGCCGATCCCTCGATAAGACTCTACGCTCGGCTCGAGGACGCGCTCGAAAAGAGACTGTGCGCGCCGCGTAAGCGCTCCGAAACAGCGCGTGAATTCCTCGCGCAACGCTTTAGAATGGAAGACGAAATTGCAACCGGCGCGCGAGAGAGACCAAACGGCTCCGCCCTTGAAGAAAAGCGACGCGACGGAAAACGCAATAAGAAGCGCGCAAACGTAAGTAACGCAAAAGCGCCGACCCAACCCTTTGCAACGACCCCAGAGCCGTTGCGCGCGCGACTACGCGAACTCGTGGAAATATACTACGGCGCGCAATTCGGAGGCGTTCGATTACCAAAAGATCGCGTCGATGAGTGGAACGGCGTTCTCAATGAAGCGTTCGCGCTCTGGGCGTAATTGGATCAAACGCGGAACGTTGGGGATAACGTTCCGCGTTTCGCATACTATTCTCGTCTATTCCTCGGGCTTCTCAAACGTCTGTCGCATTATGATAAAAAACCTCGCTTCGATCGTTAAGCTCCTATTGATATTAAGACGAAAGTCCGTACACAAATGGTTATTGTCGATGTACCGCGCAATTTCAGGATTAGACGCGACGTCCCGGTCATAGAGATCTTCCTTCTGTACGATAAAACTCCAGGATTCAGCGGGAGTCCATTTGCCACAGACTTGTCTGACAAGATAAGTCGGCGCGTCGAAAAGTTCTAAACGAAAGCCAACCTCGTCAGAGTCTAGTTTGATTGAGCAAGGGCGGCGATTCGCAGAACGGCTAAGCGATTCAAGATAACGACAAGCGCCGCCTCGCAGGACGCCGACGCTATCGTCGGTTAAAGGCTTGTTTAAAAGGAAAGGATTCGATACGGCTTCGCGAGAATAAGCGCCATACGAGTCTATACACCACTCCCAAACGTTGCCGTGCATATCGTAGAGCCCCCAAGCGTTTGGTTCGTAACTCCCGACCGGCTTCACCTCGGCTCTATCGACGCCAAAATTTGCGCGACTCGTGTCAGGCGCGTCTCCCCAAAAATAACGAGTTCGAGAGCCCGCGCGACATGCGTACTCCCACTGCGCCTCTGTCGGCAAAGTTACTTTGTAGCCAGAATGTTTCAACAAGCAATTTACGTATTCCGCGAACCCCGCCGCTTCGAGCCAGGGCACATTCGTCACCGGCAAGTCGTCTCCCACAATTGAACTGGGAATTTTAACCTCGTTCCCCCCGTAAGCGCGAGCAACCGCCATATAAAGTTTTTGACTCGTTTCGCTCTCCGCCAGCCAGAATCCCCTTGTTAAAACGACAATATGTTCCGTTTCGTCCTCGTCTCGCTCCGATTCGTCGAAAGGACTTCCCATCACAAACCAGCCGGGAGGTATCCATCGAAAGCGCGTGTCGATACCCGCTATTTTGATCGTCATGACCTCGCCCGGCTCGCGCTCGTCAGACTCGTCAAGGGTTGCGATCGCCTTCATGACCTCGTCTGAGAGTCCAGACAAATCAGCGTTGTCTTCGGGACGTTGAATCCAGTTGAGCTCGTCGTTCGTCGACGAATTAAAATCGTGCGTCGGTAGCTCAGGCAGATCCGTCGATTCGTTCGGCTCCTGCGCTTGGCAACATACGGTTAGAAACAAAACCGCAAGAATCGACGTAGCGCGTCTCCACATGTTAGAATTAGACTTTCCCATAAACATTCCCTCTTCGCTAATTTCGGAATTAGAAAAGCGTATGCGCGCATTGTACTCCCAAACTAACGCGACGTCAATGTTAATCTTTCGATCATAAAGGAAGCCGCGCTGGAAGGAAGGAAATCGCGTCGACTCGCAGACGCTACGTCAACGCGAATAGAATTCAATGGGAACTAATTTTATACTCGATCGACCTAGCGCGCGCCTTGAGAAACGCGTTTAATATGCCGATTCGATCGAGCCCGACTTCGGAAAGCTCCTCGTCGCGCGTTCCATGCGGAACGTAATAATCTGGCGCGGTTAGTCGCACCACAGCGCGCGCGTCGAGTCCCGCCTCGTTCGCCGCTTCTAGTAACGCGGCGCCGAACCCGCCTGGTCCAGCGTTCTCTTCGACCGTAACAACCGGGAGACCGCGTCGCAAAGGAGCCAGTAACGTCCCTTCGTCGAGCGGTTTAACGAACCGCGCGCTAATTACGCCGACGTCAAGAGACTCGCCGCCGCAGTCGCCGGTCGCAAGCTCGCGAACAACCTCGTACGTCGGCGTTACGAGTCCGCCGCCGCAGAGAATAATCGCGCCGTCCCGACCTTCACGCAAAACTTCCGCTTCACCCAATTTAAAAGGACGCGGCGAACGCTCCAAATGCCCGGCGCGCGTCTTAGGATACCGAATCGACGTTGGACCCGAACGATTGAGCGCAAACTCAAACGCCGCGCCTACGTCGCTCGAGTCGCAGGGCGCAAGCACCGCCATATTCGGCAGCATACGGAAATAACCTAAATCGAACACCCCGTGGTGCGTCGCGCCGTCCGCGCCGACGAACCCAGATCGATCCAACGAAAAGACTATCGGTAAATTCTGTAACGACGCCTCTTGGAACAGATGATCGAAAGCGCGCTGCAGAAAACCGCTGTAGACGTCGACGATCGGACGCATACCCGACTTCGCTAGACCAGCCGCAAAATTAACGGCGTGCGCCTCGCAAATGCCGACGTCAAAGAACCGTTCGGGAAACTGAGCGCGCGCCTCTTCGAGCATATTGCCCTGAGTCATAGCGGCGACTATTACGCACACGCGCGGATTCTCGCGCAACGCCTTCGTAATCGCAAGTTGCGACCAATATGTAAAAGATTGTTCAGAATCGACTATCTTAACGGAGCGCGAATCTTGTTCGTCGGGCGACTTCTCTAGGTCCGACTCGACGCCGTTCGGTCGTCCAATAAGTTTCTCACGTTTGCGCGCCGTCGACGTGTCGACCTTCTGAGACTTGAACGCCTTCACGGGCTTAGACGAATGAAAGTGCGAAGGATCGATTTCGGCAGGTCGGTAGCCTCGTCCTTTTTCGGTGAGCACATGCAATAGCGCCGGTCCTTTTATCGTCTTAATCGCGTCGAAATACTTTATCAGCGTTGGCAAATCGTGCCCGTCGATTGGTCCGATATACTGGAATCCAAGATCTTCAAACAACGCGCCGCCGATCAAACCCGTCTTGAGCGCCTCTTTAAATCTCGAGACAAAGGCGTATGCGCTTGGTATATTCTCGACAATGCGTCGAACGCGCGTCTTGGCGCCCAAGTAGCTCGGGGTCATTCGCAAGTGATCTAAATATCGTCCGAAACCTCCTACTCGCTTACATATCGACATTTTGTTGTCGTTCAAGATAACGAGCATCTTTTGCTGAAGATCGCCGGCGTGATTGAGCGCTTCGAAGATCGGTCCGCTCGAAAAAGCGCCGTCGCCAACGACAGCGACCGTATGCCGCGCGCTAGAACGAAGCGGCGCTCCCGCCTCGTTAGGATTGACGCATGGCGCGACGAGTTCATTGGCAACAGATTCGGAGACGGGAGCTTCAAGTCCAGACGCGAGCAGGTCGCCGACCGCCAGACCGAGCGCCGTGCCGACGCTTGTGCCGGCGTGCCCCGTCATAAAGAGGTCGTAATCGCTTTCGCAAGGATTAGGATAGCCTGAAAGTCCGCCCTTCGTGCGCAAGCTCTCAAACTGTGCAAACCGACCTGTGAGCAATTTATGAGGATAGCACTGATGTCCGACGTCCCAAACGAGACGATCCCATGCGAAATCAAAAGAGTAATGCAATGCGATCGTAAGTTCGACGACGCCTAGATTCGATGCAAAGTGTATGCTACGACGTTGCGAAAGATTGCATATGACCTCGCGTATCTCGTGCGCAAGCGCTTTAAGCTCGGATAGCGACGCGCTTTTGAGATCGGTCGGCGAACGCAACGCCGATAAGATCGGCGTCGCGACTTGACCGCCGAAAAGCGAATCGGCGAATTCGTGAGTTTCCTGTCTGTTATCGTGGGGCATACCAGAAGTCCTCAACGTTCGCGCTTAGCAAGAAAGTCCGGCAACGAGACTGCAACGGCGTAGGCGTCGCGGCGCGCGCGACCAAAGAGCGATTCGTTCTCCAATAGCGCGCGCTGAGCCGACGTTACGCTCTCCTGTAAATATTCTTTCGCAACCTCGACGCCGTATAAAGAAACATACGTTAATTTACCCGATTCGGCGTCTTTGCCGACTCGTTTGCCCAGCGCGGCGTCGTCCCCGACTGCGTCGAGCAAATCGTCCGTTATTTGAAACGCCTGACCGAGCGCTTGACCGTAACGTTCAAGCGCCGAGAGTTGCTCGCTAGTAGCGCGCGACGTGAACGCGCCAAGTTTAAGGGATGCGACGATAAGCGCGCCCGTCTTGCGACGATGTATTTTACGAAGAAACTCAAGCGTCGCGAAGTCACGTCCTACATCCGACGCGCATGAAAGCGCTTCGCCAATAACGTCAAAGGCGCCGCGACTACCAGTTACGGTCGCCGACCACATTACGTCGTCTTCCTGCCCGCCGACCATCCCGGAAGCGCCGATTCGACGCGCAAGCTCGAAAACACATTTTTGCGCTATTTCAGAATCCTCAATCGCCGAGCCTAGCATTTCAAACGCAAACGCTTGCAGGGCGTCGCCGACAAGAATAGCAGTAGCTTCATCGAACTGGATGTGGTTGGTAGGGCGACCTCTACGCAGATCGTCGTCGTCCATAGCGGGTAGATCGTCGTGTACGAGCGAATACGTATGTACAGACTCGAGCGCGACGGCGACTGGAATCGCGTCTTGACGCTCGCCTCCACACAATTCGGCGGCGAGGAACGCAAGAGTCGGTCGTAGTCGTTTGCCGGGCGCGAGCAACGAGTAGCGTATGGCGTCTGCAAGTCGTTTCGGACAATCGCTGTCAAAAACAGCGTATCTCTCGAGCGCCGAGTTGATCTCCTCGCGCGCTATTTTAAAATATTCCGCGACGTGGCGGTACTGGTCGGTTTTCGGTTCCACGGTCTTTCGCTCGCCTAGTTGTAACTTCGCATTAACGTTCGCGCGCTAAAATGGCGGCGTATCGTCGTAATCGGGGAAGAAGCTCGCTCCAAGCGCGCGCCCTTTGGCTTCTGGTCGAGGCTTTTTATCGCTGACGCGCGCGTCGCGCTCGGACGCGTTCGCATTTTGACTCACGACGCTTGGTCCCTGCGGCGATTTAACGGCGGCGCGCAACTGCCGGCCTGCGCCGTCGATACCGGCGAGCAACGCGGCTTCGTCAATCTGCTCGACCTTGATTTCCCCGTTTTCGTCGACGCCCTTGAGGAGCTCGATTCGCCGCGCGGCGCCGTCCAACTTCTGGCGACATATTCTCACGAGTCGCACGCCGAGCTCGTAATTAACGAGAGAATCTTCAAGGTCGCCGCGTCCCGATTCAAGTTGCGCAACGATCCTCTCCAGTTCGCGGTACGCGGTCTCAAAGGTAATATCCTGTTCCATGTCCTTATCCGCAAGGGTCGATTTCATTCGTTCTTCCATGAGTTTCATTCTATCCTTAGTATTCCAAGAAGCGCGCAGAGAATAGCGCGCTTCTTGGCGCGTCGCGCGCGGTCAATCGAGCTTAGTCCTTGACGTCGACGACGCGCACCGACTCCATGACGTCGCCTTGCTTAATCGAGTCAACAACGTCTTGACCTTTGATAGTGCGTCCAAAAACCGTGTGATGGCCGTCCAACCACGGGCACGGAACGTGCGTAATAAAGAATTGCGAGCCGTTCGTATTAGGACCTGCGTTCGCCATCGACAACACGCCGGGACCGTCGTGTTTGAGGTCGGGATGGAACTCGTCCTCAAACGTATACCCAGGACCGCCGCGTCCGGTTCCTGTAGGATCGCCGCCCTGTATCATGAAGTCCGGAATAACGCGGTGAAAGATAACGCCGTCGTAGAATTTCGAGTTGGCGAGTTTCTCAAAGTTTGCAACCGTCTTAGGGGTCTTATCGTAATAAAGCTCGAGTTCAATCGTGCCGCGCGCGGTTACAATCGTAGCAATTTTCTTCATATTTCATTCCTTATCAATCGGCGTTCGACGTTGCGGACGAGCGGTCGTCCGCCGTCGAGCGCGCCGGTCTGCCCAAACAGGGCTATTATATCCTATTGTTCAAAAAGGACAAGAGACGCGACGCAATAGGTCATTCTAAGCAGAACTCTTGAATCTTGTGAACGAATTCGTCGACATTCTCCTTTGGAAAGACGTGACACGCGTTCGCGATCGTCGCCAGCCGCGCGTCCGGAATATGATCCACGAGCCACTGACCGGTAAGCGGCGAATAGAACGAGCCTGGATCCGCGAAAAGGCATAGCGTCGGCGTATTGATCGCCGAGACGCTCGAAAGATTGTCAGCGCCCGTCATACTGTCCCAATACTTTCGCTCCGTCGCGCAAAATTCGCGCGTTCGCGTAGGATAAAACACGCGGCGAATGAAACGCTCTTTGACGCCGGTATGCTCTACGACGCGGTCAAGCCAACCGGCTTCGTCGTCGTACGCTGGAAAGCTAGGCGGCGCGGCGAGCGGCGAGCGAGTCGCCGCGCGGAGATAGAACTGCATATGAAATAGGGACGGATTGGAAACGAGGGTTTCAAGATCGCGCTCGAAATCCGCGCGTTTGTAGCGACCTTGCCAAAGACCAAGCTCCCACCCGTCCTCATTGATTAGCTTAGGGGACGTGTCCGTCAGGACAAGCTTGGAAATACGCGCGCCGCCAAACTGTCGAAAATAGGAGAAAGCGACCGAGCCGCCCATCGAATACCCTACGAGCGACGTCGATTCGAGTTGCAAACTGTCGAGCAACGCGTGCAAATCGCGCGCAGAACGATCTATTCCAACGTCTGCGCTAGAGGGCGACTCGCCAAACCCGCGATGATCAAACGCATAGCAACGAAAGCGTTCGCTCAATCGAGTGAGAAACGATATCGACGTCTGAACTGTTTCGCCAAACCCAATAACAAAAACCAACGCGGGACCGGCGCCTAATTCAACATACTTGATTTCGGCGCCGTCCTCGGCAATAAAGGACTGATACTCTATATTCATTTCTATCCAATCGTGTAAACCAATCGCGTCCGACCAAACTCTTTATTCGTTAGCGCTCGTCGCTTCCGAAGTAAAATATGGAATCGCGTCGGGACTTTGAAGGCGCACGACGATATCGCGCGCGGCGCGCAGTCTTTCGAGCGCGTGTTTCGGTAGTCGAGCGTGGATGCGCGCTATTCCGTTCGGATCGTATTCTCGCGACATAATTTCGCCGTCGCGCGCAAGAGTCGCGACCGTCTTGCCGTCCGCAAGAGGCAGCTCGACATATACGTCAAGAAATTCGCGACTCAACGCGTCGCTCGCAGCAGCGGTAAGCTTCGCAAACCCGTCGCCGGTCTTCGCGCTCATCGCGATCGCGCTTGGATAGCGATCGAGCAAAACCTGCAACGCGTCGTCGCTCTCGAGCGCGTCGATCTTATTCAGAACCAGGATTTCGTCCTTTTCCGCGATTCCAAGTTGCTCGAGAACCTCGTGCGCGGCGTCGATCTGTTCAACAACGTCGCTCGCGCTCGCGTCCGCAACGTGTATAAGCAAATCGGCGGAAGTCGCTTCAGCAAGGGTCGCTCTAAAACTCGCGACTAGGTGGTGCGGCAAATCGCGCACGAATCCCACCGTGTCGCTCAGCAAGACCGGACCCCAGCCTGGCAGACTCCAGCGGCGCGTGCGCGTGTCCAACGTGGCAAAGAGCATATCTTTCGCAAAGACGTCGGAATCGGTCGCAAGATTGAGCAACGAACTTTTACCGGCGTTCGTGTACCCTACGAGACACACGCGCCGGGACGATTCGCGCGCGGCGATTTCGCGAGTCTTGCGCGCATGAATTTCGTCGAGTTCGCGTTTCAAGTCGACAATTCGCTTCTGCGCAATACGCCGGTCGACTTCCAACTGTTTCTCGCCCGGACCGCGCAACCCCACGCCGCCGACCGTCTGACGCTCCAAGTGCGTCCACATTCGCTTCAGACGCGGCAACGAATATTCAAGTTGCGCAAGTTCGACCGCCAGGCGCGCTTCGCGCGTACGCGCGCGACTCGCAAAGACGTCGAGAATCAACTCCGTGCGGTCGATCACTTTCACTTTAAGTCGCTTTTCGAGGTTGCGCGTCTGGCTCGGCGCAAGATCAAGGTCGAAAATGACGACTTCAGCGTCGTAATACTCGACCATCTCTTCAAGCTCTTCCAATTTGCCGCTGCCCAGACAGTATGCGACGTCGGGTTTCGCGCGACGCTGAACGAGGTAGTCCATCGGCTCGACGCGCGCCGCTTCAGCAAGCCCGGCAAGTTCCTCGAGGGGATAGTCGCCCTTGCCCTCGCCCGGCATATAGACTCCGACCAAAATTGCGCGCTCGTGTGCAACGCTACTCTCGCGCGTCGTCATGTCGCCTTGGGTCGACGCGTCGAATCGTTCAGTCGTCGGCTCGTGCGCGCGGCGGAAACCTCCGAATCGCGCGCGCGACGCGAAATCGAACTGTTCGCGATCTTCAGCGCTCTTGAGCCAGTCTGCCAGTTCAACTTCTCGACCCTGATCCTCTACGACGATTTCAACTCCCTGATCGCGCGTCGCCTCTTCTGCCGCGCGCGAGTCGCTATGATTAAATTTAGATTCTCCCATTTCGTTCCTTTACTAACGACGCCTACTTTCATTATCCTCAACGAAAGCGACCGTCGCACAAGCGCGCCTAACCTAGGCGGCGCCGCTCGCGTTCCAGCGAGCTATCGTTACGGTCGCACTGTGTTAAGCGTGCGTTCTCTTCATTTTCTATTCTCCCCATTCATTAACCGAATTTGAGTGATAACTCCGACCTCTAGCGCGTCGCTTCAGATTCTTTCAGCGCGCGAGTATACGCCGCGCAGAGAAACGCGTCCGGCTCGACGCGGTACGGAAACTGACACTGGCGCGCCAAGACAGACGCAAATCCAGACGCGATCTCGTAACGACGATTTGGCGAAATCTCAAGGCGACGCGAGACGTAGAGCGAAAGAGCCTTAAAGGTTGACTCCGAGATCGTAAAATTCTCAGGAATATTAGCGGCAATCGTCGCAACTAGACGCTCGTCAAAGCTCGTCTTCATGAGACCTCGATTCTGCAAACGCTCGTTTACTACGACCGTGCCGGTCGCAAGATCGCCTAACCGCGCCATGCGATCATTAGCGCACATCACCAAAACGACAAAGGGTCCCAAAAAGAGATCGACTGTGCGGACAATATTGCGGACAACTCCCTGCTGCGCGCTAATTGCGCGACCTGAGATCGATAAAACGCGCAGTCCACAACACGCCTTGCCAAGCGTCCGACCGCTCCAGCAGACTTCCCAAATCGCATTCCAAAACCAAAAGACAAAGAGAAGATTGAAAATGATAAGACAAAACATAACGTCTTCAACCAGATCTGAGACCAAGCCCAAGCGCACGACCAAATAGATCGCGCCAATCGTCGTACCAAGGAAGTACAAACCCATAATGAACAAATCGATCGTAAACGCCAACGCGCGCAGAAACGGTCCGCCAACGCGATAGCTGAACGCTGTGTTCTCAGGCGCAACGACGTCGTACGTCGTGTCCAGCGGCGCGGCGCGCAACTGTCCGCCGTGCGCAAGCGCTACTGCGCCGGTTCCCAATCCTATGCGTTTCTCGTTACTCTCTTCCATTTCTCTTCTCTAATCTCTTTCGTAATCAGGCGCGAATCGCGCAACGCTCTGATTATTGCCAAAAAAACGCGCGCGTCAAGGAGTTTACCCGCTAATTCGTAAAAGAAGACCAAATCGATCGCCAACTCGCGAACTCGATTCGGCTCGATTTTCAACGCGCTCCGATTTCCCGCCTTTTTTTGACAAAACGCGCGAAAACGTCTAAACTAGCCTTTTCACGGGTGTGCGTTTACAGTATAATAGAGACGTCTCAATTGTGTGCACGGCGATGTAAGCTGTGCAAATACGCCATTTCACAATAGGAGCTATTAATGAGTAAATTTGCTTCTTTTGCGCTTTCACTCCTCGCCGTACTAACAATGATGGGCTCGCTATCAGCCCAAGAATACGCGCCTCTGGTTCAGCAGGACGTAATCTCTGTCGTGCGCGTCAATCTCGATAAAGTTGACCCAGTGCAGCTCGGCGCCCAGGCGCAAAAACTCGGAGGCGCCGCGATCGACTACTTCGCCGCCGATCTCGAAAATAAAGACGAGATCAAACAAGCGCTACCGATTGCGACGATTTTCATTTCGCAATACCACACCGATTTCATCAAGCCGTTGCAGGCGGCGGGCGTTTCCAATCTCTACATAATCGCGTCGACGCAGAAAGGCGACGAAACCGTTTATCCGTACGTTGCGATTCCGACCAAGGAGCTTAGCGAGAGCCAAGTCGAGCAAGTGCGTTCCCACATGAAGAAGGTCAATCAGAAAGTCGACGACGCGATTAGCTACCGTTTTTCGCGCAATGGCTTCTTCTTCATGCCGATCATTCCGGAAAGCGTTTCTAAGGACGACGCGAAAGCTTACGTCAAGGAGCATTTCGGTAGCATGAAGGCGGTCGACAGCGCTGCGTTCGAAGCTGGTTTCAAGGCTGTTGACGCCGACAATGCGGTTGTATCCTGCGTCTCGCTCTCCAATAAGGATCCCCAGTTGCTCAAGGAACAGAAAGAAAAACTGCTCCAGCTTATGAAGGATCTAGACGACGGCGACGATAGCGATTCAGACGACGACGAATTGGAAGTCGCTGCGAAGGATCTCGTTCAGTTCACCGCCGACTTCGCTGAAAAGGCTGCTAATCTAGCGGAATACAACGCCTGGGCAATTAACGTCGACGACCTCTATATCGTCTCGATCATTAAGGCGACCTCCGAAGACGCCGCGAAGGAGTACGTCGCGCTCGTCGAAGGCGAACTCACCGACAAGCTCAAGAACTTCCTCGACGTCTGCGAAAGAAAAGCGGTCGCCTCCATCGAACCGGACGACGCTAACGATCCTACCGAACTCAATGAAGAAGACGTCAAGACGCTCGTCTCCTCCGTTAAGGAAATCTTCCCGCTTATCATGAAGTTTGACGTCCAAGGCGATTCGCTCGCCTGGAAGCTCGACGAGAAGTTCTTCAAAGATAACGAGACCGCGCTGAAGGACTTCGCGAAGAAGATCGCCGACGTCTTCAAAAAAGTTCAAGCGAACGCGTCCGACGAGATTAACGACGAGCTCAACGACGCCGACGACGACGATATGTAATACGCGCGCCGATTAGACAAGAATATTATATCCGCAAATATACGCGTCGATCCGAAGCTCGGGTCGGCGCGGCGTTCGTTTCTTGTACTACCGCTAACCGGCGAATACGATGGCTTTCTTGCTGGACGTCGCGCGATTTTTTCTTTCTAACGAGACATTCTGTTCCAAACGCTGTAGACTACGCGTTTATGGAAGTCGCAGTCTTTTTGACAAATTGCAAATTTTGTCAAATCAGAATATCGACGAAGTGAAATTTCTGTTATAATAGCTATGTCTGAACTGCGTGGGGCGGTTCCCTACGCAAATACACCATTCTCACGATAGGAGCTTTCCAATGAGAAAATTCGCTTCTTACGCGCTCTCTTTCGTCGCCGCATTCACAATGCTCGGAACGCTGTGCGCCCAGGAGTACGCACCTTTGGTGCAAAAGGACGTTACTTCCATTGTTCGCGTCAATCTCAACAAACTTGACCCTGAGCGTCTTGGCGCTCAAGTGGAGAAGCTCGGCGCCGCCGCGATCGATTACTTCGCGCCCGAAATGAAGAACGCCGACGACTTCAAAAAAGCGTTGCCGACTGCGAACCTCTTTATTTCCCGTTTTCACAAAGATTACGTTGCGCCGTTGACGGCGTCGGGCGTTGCCAACGTCTATTTCTTTGCGTCCGTTTCGTCAAACGGCGATAGCGTGTTCCCCTATGCCGCGATTCCAATCAAGTTGCTCAACGACGACCAACTCGACGCCGTTCGCGCGCTCTTGAAGAAGGTCAACCGCCAAGTAGAGGAATCGATCAGCTATCGTTTCGAGCGCGACGGATTCTTCTTCCTGCCGATTATTCCTGAAAATGTTTCAAAATCGTCCGCGCAGGATTATGTCGACAACTATTTCGCCAAAATTGAGGCGGTCGATCCCGAACTGTTCGTCGAAGGCTTTAAAGCGGTCGACGCCGACGACGCCGTAATATCTGGCGTCTCGATTATGAACTCCAATCACCAGCTTCTTCAAGACCAAAAGGAGCGCCTACTAAAAGTCGTCTCCGATATCGACGACGACGATGACGACGACTTGATCGTCGCCGCTAAGGATCTCCTAAAGTTCACCGCCGAGTTCGGTGAAAAAGAGTCTAAACTTATCGAATATAGCGCTTGGGCAATTAACGTCGACAAACTAGAACTTGTCTCGCTCGTTCAAGCCAATTCTAGAGACGACGCCAAGAGCTACCTCGAACTTGTTGAAAGCGAGCTACTCGGCAAAATCAATAACTTCATCGACGCTTGCGAGCGCCGTGCTGTCAGAGATATTGATCGAGACGACGACCGCGACGAGCTCAACGAAGCGGAAATCAAGACGCTCGCCTCGGCTTTTAAGGAACTGCTTCCGATTCTTCTCGCATATGATCGCGACGGCGCGAGACTTGTCAAGAAACTCGACGGTAAATTCTTTGACGCCAACAAGGGTAAGTTGCAAGACTTTGCTCAAAAGATCGCCGACGCCTATAAGAAGCTTCAGCGAAACGCAATCGACGAAATGAACGACGAACTCTACGACGATTAATTCAGCTTCCTATTCGCCGCGCGACTAGCAACTGGCTAGCGTAGTATATTAAAAAACTGGTCGATCCGATTCGTTTGGGTCGACCAGTTTCGTTTTTATCCTTTTAAAGCGTTACGTTACTCGAAGGTTGGCAACTCGCTCAATTCGCCAATCGCTATTGTAAAGGGATTGGTAAACGGATATTTCTTCTGAGACTCATTGACTTCGTCGAGCGTCGTACGTCGCACAAGGTCGAGCGTCTCGCCCACCGTATGATATTCCTTTGTTGCAAGCCAGTAGCTCGCTATGCTAAAGAGCCGCGACAGCGGCCGCTCGCCTGCAAGCGCGATCGAGGTCAACCATTTATTCTTCGCGCGCGTAAGCTCCTCTTCCGTTACGCCGCCAGAAGCCGCGTCCGCAAGTAGCTGGCGTATCGTCGCAAGGTTCGAGCCGACGTCCTCTGGTTTGCAAACAAGCGACGTCGCCATGAAGCCGGCGTCCAAATAGCGACACGGAAAAATATCTGCGCTCTCAGCCGCGCCTGTGTCGACCAACTCCCAAAAGAGACGACTGCCAACCTCGTCCCCTAGAATTGTCGCCAGCAGAGACGACGCGATACGATCATACTCGCATTGCGTTGGAGAATCGACCAACTGCAAAACGTATTCAAGTGAAGAACCGTCTCGCTGTATCGCATGCGAACTGCGCGCGCCCTTTACCGGGGACAATACGCGAGGCGCGTCGTACGCGCGCCAGGAACCGCACGCGGAGGAGACCCAATTCAAAAGGCGGTCAAAATCCAATTGACCGCATGCGGCAAACAATATATTGCTCGGACTGTAGCGTCGCTCAAAATATCCCAGCATTCCGTCGCGCGTAATTCCTTCCACCGATTCGATCGTGCCTGCGACGCTCCGGGCAAGAGGATGCCCAGACCAAAAGTACTCGCGGCACTTTTCGTCAATTCCAAAGGGCGGTTTGTCCTCATACATCTTGATCTCTTCGACAATAACCTTCTTTTCAGAATCGAAATCGGCTTGACGTAGCGCGGGACGCATTATATCAGCGAGAAGGTCGACGGCGCGCTCCTGTAACTCGGGAAGAACTTTCACGTAAAAAGCCGTCGTCTCTTCTGACGTATACGCGTTCGACACTCCCCCTAACTCGTCGAGCTCGATATTAACGCGCTCAGCGTCGCGGCGAGACGTGCCTTTAAACACCATGTGCTCTAGAAAATGGCTTACGCCCGAAAGGTCGTCCGTTTCGTCGCGCGAGCCTGTCTTGACAAAAAAACCTAGCGAAGTCGAGAGCGCCGATTCATTCTCCTCGGCAATGATCTCGAGTCCATTTTCCAGCGTCGTTCGGTGGAATTTCATTCAAAACCTTTCATCACGTTCTACTCGCGCGTCGCGCGCTACTAGACGCGGCAAGAGCCGCGCTCAACGCTAGTATACCAAAAAAAGTAAAAATGCAAAGAACGGCGCCGCAAGGATTCAACGCTTACGCCAGACGATTTCTCGCAAAAGCGACACAATAACCGATTTTTGACAGGAATCGTTAGAAAAAGGGAAAAAAATCTTCGGGTATCCTTGATTAAATGGGCGCTTTGACATATACTTTACGAAATTTGCCGACTCGGCGCCGCGACCAACCGGTCGCCGCTCGCACGACTGCAAGCGACCGCTAGTCGCGAGTTCACGCCGCGTCGCGCGATCACTGTGATCGCCTGCGCTTTAATTTTAATCGGTCTTATAATCGAGACAAGGATCTTTTGTATGTCGAAGTATACTCCTGAAAATATTCGTAATATAGTATTATGCGGGCACGGCGGTTCTGGCAAGACGACCTTGGCGGACGCTTTTCTTAATGTCACGGGTACGGTCAAACGTCCCGCTAGCGTTGACGATGGAACGAGTATCTGCGACTTCGACGACGAAGAAAAGGCTCACAAGTACACGATCGAGACGTCGTGCGTCAACTTCGATTGGGAAGGCAAGCATTTCGACCTTTTCGACTCGCCCGGCTATCCCGATTTCATCGGCGGCGCGATCGGCGCGATGGGCGCGTCAGACACGGCGGCGATCGTTGTGAACGCGTCCTCCGGTATCGAAGTGAACACGCGCCGCGTCTTTGCGGAGGCGAAAAAAGCCGGTCTGGGTCGCATGGTCATTATCTCGAAAATGGACGGCGACAATATCGAGTTCGATAAGCTCATGGACTCGATCCACAGCGTCTTCGGCGCCGAGGCGGCGCTCTTTAACGTTCCGATCGGACATGGCGCGGACTTCTCGGGCGTTGTCGACGTTCTCAATCCTACTGACGCGGCCGGCGCGCTCGTCGATCCTAACGAATTGCACGAAGCGCTCATCGAATCGATCGTCTCGGTCGACGACGCCGCAATGGAACGTTATTTCGAAGGCGAGCTTCCGAACGCTGAAGAAATGGCGAAACTGATCGCGAAGGGCGTTAAAGACGAAGCGCTCATTCCGGTCTTCTGCGTCTCCGCTAAGACGGGCGTCGGCGTTAAAGAGTTGCTCAGCGCGCTCGCCGCTTTCGCCTTGCCAGCCACTGCTATCGAACGCACGGCAAAGAATGCGGAAGGCGAAGACGTCGTCGTTGAGCCCAATCCGGAAGGTCCGGTCGTCGCGCAAGTCTTCAAGACGCGTATCGACCCCTTCGTTCAGAAGATCAACTATATGCGCGTCTACTCCGGTACGATCAAGACCGGCGCAAACGTGCCGCTTATCGGATCGCGCAAGGGCGTCAAGATCGCGCAGCTCTACGAAGTGCAAGCTAACGAACTAACGCCGGTCGA
This sequence comes from uncultured Planctomycetota bacterium, assembly GCA_900318195.1. Taxonomy (GTDB): domain Bacteria; phylum Planctomycetota; class Planctomycetia; order Pirellulales; family Thermoguttaceae; genus RUG369. The sequence goes on along the minus strand of ONJR01000122.1, from coordinate 7,484 downwards.
CGAAGCGACCCCCGGTATGATCGTCGCCGTCACCAAGACCGAAGACCTCAAGACGTGCGCGACGCTAGGCGACGTCGAAATGCCTGCGTTCGGATTCCCGACCCCGATGGTAGGACTCGCCGCGTTCCCGAAGAGCCGGGGCGACGAAGCGAAAGTTTCGATCGCGCTCGGTAAACTTGCGGAGGAAGATTCTACGTTCAAGGTCGAACGCAACGATCAAACGAAGCAGCTCGTTATCACTGGTATGAGCGAATTGCACCTCCAAATCCTGCAAGAGCGCCTGAAGCGACGCGATAAGGTCGAACTCGATACGAAGGAACAGAAGATTCCGTATCGTGAAACGATCCAACAGAAGGCGGAAGACTCCTATCGCCACAAGAAACAGTCCGGCGGCGCCGGGCAATTCGGCGAAGTGCACATTCGTATGTATCCGTTCCCGGGCGGTACGGATCCTGAAGAATTCGCAACCGATAAGAGCCGCTTCCCATCCCTTAAGGAATGGAAATACTTCCCGGAAAACAACTTCCTATGGGTCGACTCCGTTGTCGGCGGCTCGATTCCAGCAAACTTCATGCCAGCGATCGAAAAAGGCTTCAAAGACTGCATGGAAAACGGCGTGCTCGCCGGTTATCAGGTTCAGGACCTGTGCATTGAAGTTCACTTCGGTAAGTATCACCCGGTAGACTCAAACGAACAAGCGTTCCGCACTGCAGCGAAAGGCGCTTTCAAGGTGACCTTTGCGAAAGCGCGTCCCTCTCTACTCGAGCCGATCGTCAATCTCGACGTTACCGTCCCGGTCGACAAGGTCGGCGACGTCAACTCTGACATTGTCGCCGCGCGTCGCGGGCGTCCGCTCGGCGTCGAGGACGCTGGTGGCGGCTTCCAGACCGTTAAGGCGGAAGTGCCTTTCGCGGAAATCACGACCTATAGCCGCACGCTCGCTAGTATGACAGGCGGTCAAGGAAGTTACACTATCGAATTCAATCGTTACGACGTCGTACCCGGAAATATTCAGAACGAAGTCGTTGCGAAGGCTGAAAAGCATGAAGACGAAGATCTCTAATTTCACGGACGACGCAACGTCGTCCCCAGTCTAACCGACGAGCCGTCGAAACATTAGTCTCGGCGGCTCTCACTTTATTCTATTTCCTATCGCGAACAACGCGCAAAAGAAAGGAATATTGCCATGAGCGACGTTCTAGAAATCACCGAAAGCAACTTCGAAGACGCCGTCGTTAAAGAGACGCGACCAGTTCTCGTCGACTTCTGGACCCCCACATGCGGACCATGCCGTCTGCTCGCGCCAGTCGTCGCCGCGCTCGCCGCAGCAAACGAAGGCAAAGCTGTCGTTGCGAAATGCGACGCAAGCGCGAACGTTAATCTTGCGGTTCAGCTTAATATCTCAGTCGTGCCCTCGATACTCGTGTTTAAGAACGGTCAGACGGTCGCGCGACTCTCGGGCGTGCAAAAGCAAGCGAAATTGCAGGAGCTGATCGACGCCAATCTGTGATCGTTTACACGCGTCGCTCGAGACTTCGAGCGGCGCGCTTTGCTAACTTGAAATCTTCGCGAACACAACTTAACTCGATATGGAAACTACAATGCAAAACGCGATTAAACTTATTCTAGTAGCGTTCGCGCTCGCGTGCGGCGTCGCGCCAAATGGAGCGCGAGGACAATCTGCGGGCACGCCGTGGCGTGCGATCGACGCGTTGGGTCGTAGCGTAGACGCAGTCGACGTCAACGGCGAATTGCGTGAAGGCAAGAAAGTCGGAATCTTCTACTTCCTGTGGCTTAACGAATCGGTTCCGAAAGCGCCCTGGAACGACGGTCCTTACGATCTTACCAAGCTACTCGCGAAACTACCGGCAAGCGATCTTAAAGATATTGAACTGAGCAAGTCGAAACTCTGGGCTGGACCCGGCGTCATGCACTTTTGGGGCGAACCTCTGTACGGGTATTACGTCTCGCGCGATCCATGGGTCATACGTCGGCACGTGCAATTACTCGTCGACGCCGGCGTCGATTTCCTCGTCTTCGATACCACCAATAACGTTACTTATCCCGACGCCGTCGCCGCTATTTGCAACGTCATGCTACAAATGCGGAAAGAAGGCGCTACAACCCCGCAATTGACCTTCATGATCAATACCAACGCCGCTCAAACCGCAGAAAAGCTATGGAACGAAGTCTATAGCAAAGCGGAATACGCGCCGCTCTTATTGCAACTTGACGGCAAACCGTTGCTCGTCGGCGATCCGAACGTTATTACGAACCCAACGATTAAGGAAAAACTCACGTTACGACGCGCGCATTGGCCTTTTGAAATGGTCAATACGGAAAATGCGTGGCACTGGGAAGCCGCGTATCCACAGCCGTACGGATGGTCAAAAGATCCCAATAAAGCCGAGCAGGTAAACGTCTCGGTCGCTCAGAACCTCAGTCGTAAACCGGACGCGCACGTCGAGAATATGAGCTCCGGTCAAGCGCGCGGACGAAGTTTCTCGGAAGGTCGGCTGGAAGAGCGGCTCGCAACCGATTTGGGACTCAATTTCGCAGAACAGTGGACGCGCGCGTACGAACTGGATCCAGAGTTCGTTATGATTACCGGCTGGAACGAGTGGATCGCGGGTCGATGGCCGCGCGGCGATCGCAACGTATTCGTGGATCAGTATAATCGCGAATATAGTCGCGATATCGAGCCTATGAAGGGCGGGCATCATGACAATTACTATTTACAGATGATTCAGGGCATACGCAAGTATAAGGGAGTAGCGCCCTTACCTCAGTTGACGTCCTTTAAAACGATCGACGTTCAAGGCGATTTCGCACAATGGCGAGACGTCGAGCTTGTCTTTTCCGACTGGCTCGGCGAAACGACGGCGCGCGATTTCCCCGGTTGCGGTGAGACGCACTATAAAAACACGTCGGGTCGAAACGATTTTATTTCGTTCAAGGCGACTCGCGACGAAAACGCGTTTTATTTCTATGCGAAAACCGCCTCGGCGATTAGCGAAGATCGCGACGGTCTGTGCCTACTAATCAATACGGACGATAATCTTAAATCGGGCTTTATTGGCGGCGACGTACTAATCGGCGCGAAGTACGATGAAAACAGCGCGAGCGTTGCGAACTACTCTGGCAAGAAGTCGGATCAGTGGCGTTGGACGGTCTCTGGTGAAGTCGAGTATAAGGTCGCTGGAAACGAAATTATGATCGCGGTTCCCTACTCCGTTCTCGGTCTCACGAAGGAGACGGCGTCCTTCGATAAGCTCGGTTTCAAATGGCTTGATAATTTCGTCGGTAAGCTCTCGATCGACGATCTTTATACGCGCGGCGACGTTGCGCCTGAAAGTCGATTCTTCTTCCAGGCGATTGAAAAGAACTAGTCGGCGCGTTCAGTACTCATAGCGTTAGCGCGCGCAACGGACAGGTTGATTCAACTTGCACGTTGCGCGCGTTTTTCTTACGCAAGTTTGTCGCATGAAAATCAAACGTAACGGTTGACGCGCACGGTTGTAATTTGTATAAAAGAGGCAGTGTTACTATCGCGCCGAACGCACACGTTCGCGTTTGGCGCACGTACGACTTATGAGAAACGGATTATAAGATGAAAAGATTTGTTAGTCTCGCGAAGGGGCTCGCCTTCGTTATAACGACTCTCGCTGTCGGCGTCGCCGCTTACGCCGTTGCGCCGCGCGATTTGCAGTCGGACACGTGGTTTGCGATAGACGCGTTAGGACGCGTTACGCCGACCAATGCCGAAGTGGGACCTGTCAAACATGATCAACAGCGCGTCGTCGGTATCTTCTATATAACCTGGCACACGCAGAATCTCGCTAAACGACCAGCGCCCTACACGAGCGACGTTACCAAGATCCTGCAGGAAGCGCCGGAAGCGCGGCTCGACGCCAACCATCCGGCTTGGCATGGTCAAGGATCATTCCACTGGGGCGAGCCGGAATCTGGCTATTTCCTGAGTCAGGACGAGTACGTGATTCGTAAGGATATGTCGGAACTAACGGACGCAGGCGTCGACGTTATTATCCTCGACGTTACCAACGCCGTTCACTATTGGGGCGAATGGGAAGTCCTCTTCCAAACGATGGAGAAGATGCGCGCAGAAGGGAACCAGACCCCGCAATTCTGCTTCTGGTCCTTCAATGGCGAATCGATCACCGTCGTGCAGAAGCTATACGAACGGTACTACAAAGAGCCGAAATACAAAGACCTATGGTTCTACTGGGAAGGCAAGCCGCTACTACTCTACAACTCTACGCCAGAGGTCGACGCCAATCGTCCAGGGATTAAATGTCATAATCCCAATTACGACCCGCAAGCGAAGACCGATAAGAATCACCCTCATTACGGCGATCCCGCTTATACCGAAGAATTCTACTCCGATTATCCTCAGGAGATCAAAGACTTTTTCACACTGCGATGTATGTGGTGGGGCTACTACGAATGGAACGGTAAACGCTACGTCGGAACGGAAGACAAATGGTCCTTCGGATACGATCTCGGCAATGAAAACGTTAAGAAAATGACGCCCGAGCAACTTGCTTCGAAGCATAACGGACACATTGAGGAAGTCGCCGTTACGCCGGCTCAGCATCCGTCAAGTCTCATTGGCAAATCGTGGACGAGAGAAAAGGGCGAGCCGGAACTCAACGAGTACGATATGCCAAAAGAAGCGTACGTGCCATGGCTTGGCAAAACCGTGACTAACCCGGAAGCGTATGGAATTTATTACCAAGAACGCTGGGACGAAGCGCTCTCTATTAATCCGAAATTCGTCTATCTCAACGACTGGAACGAATGGACCGCCGGTAAATACCAGACGCCCGGCGTTCTCGAATCGCTCAATTTCATGCGACGCGGCAAGGACGCGAAATACTTCTTCGTCGATCAATATAACGCTGAATTCAACCGCTGCATTCAGCCAATGAAAGGCGGGTACACCGATAATTACTATATGCAGACGGTGCAGAATATCCGACGTTATAAGGGCGCGCGCCCGGCGCCGCAGAACGTTGGATACATCGCGGTCGCAGACGGCGCGGCGAAAACGGCGCTCAACGCCTTTGATTCGGTCAAAGTCGAGTATCTTGACACGATCGGCGACACGGCGCATCGCGACGCGCTTGGTTACGCCGGCGAGCGTTACGTCGATACGACGGGACGGAACGATATCGTTCGCGCCAAAGTCGGAGTCGACGCGCAGAATTTCTATTTCTACGCCGAAGCGGCGAACGCTTGGACCCCGTCGAGCGATCCGAACTGGGCGCTACTCTTCGTCAATTCGGATCAAGATTACTCCACCGGTTGGTACGGATACGACTTCGTCGTTAATCGGAATGTCAAAGACGACTCGCAAACGACGCTAGCAAAGTGGAACGCTGACAAGGGCGAATGGGACGAAGTTGCGACTTTGCAGTATGCTGTTGATAATAACCTGCTCTGCATTGTCGTCCCGCGCGCCGAAATTAACGCCTCTGGCGAAGCTGTCGCCTTCGACTTCAAATGGAGCGATAACCCGCAAGAGCTAAAAGATCCAATTTCGCTATGCGTCGCCGGCGATACCGCGCCGAATCGAAGATTTAACTATCGGTTCTTGTGGAAAGTGAAGTAACGAAACATATTACTCACGAAAGACATACGCTAAACGCCCCTTGTGAACGCGATAATCGTGGGCGTCGCAAGGGGCGTTCGAGCGATATTCCCGACGCGTTGCGGCGTCTACTGCAACGCGTCTGATAATTTCTGCTTTTTCAGGTGCGTTATAAAATCTCCCAAGTAATCTCAATTGAGTCGTCGCACGTCCAATCTTGGTCGTCAAGTAGAGCGAAGTCTATTCCAGTTGCGACGTTATTGTCTTTCTCCTCGTCGACAAACTCGTCGACCGGCAGCGCTTCGCAGCAGAATTCTTCGATCACGTCCGGCTCCGCGAACGCTTCGCGCGCATACGGTAGCGGGCGCGAAAAGATCGTACTCGCGTTAGGCGCGACGGCAACAATAGGCGCGACGCCGTACTCTTGTTCAAGCGCGTCGTCCTGTTCTGAGAGTAACGCGGCTGACGTCGTCTGTACAGCGCCTTCAGCGCTACCTGATAGTTGCGCGGTATAGAGCGCGACGCCAGACGCGTCGAGGAGACTAATTGTAATATTGCGCGCGGCGCTGGCGACGCCGTAGATATGCGCGGCGGTAAAGGAGGACTGATTGGAATACAGCGTGGAAGTCCCGTCTCCCCAATCGAGTCGCCAATCTCTCGCAGCAACGCGTCCGGCGAAGTTTGTGTCGATCTGATAGATCGCCGCGTAATCGTTGGCAACCGCGACGGGCTCCGCCTTAATCGTCGGATTCGCTTCCTGAACTGCAAGTTCAAGCGAATAGAGCGTTTCGACGACCCCAACGCCCGACGTCGCGAGCGGCGACGCCTCTGAAATCGCGTGCGCAATCGTTTCGTTGACGACCGTCTTGCACTTCAGCGTCGTTACGCCCGGCGCGAACTGGACTTCGCTAGGATCGACCATATATTCCGCGCCCGTCTCGCGCCAGACGCCGTCCCCGAAGTCCCAATAGACCTGCGAGTTCGGCGCCGCGTCGACCGTGAGCGCAAACGCCTGACCTTCTTCGACCCCGCGCGACGGCAGGCGATTAAAGGGTCCCGTCTCGAACGCGCGTTCGATCGAATCCGAGTCGCCGACCGAATTGAACGCAACGACGCGATAGTAGAGCGTTCCTTGCGGTTTATTCGCAAGCGGAACCGCGCACGAAAGAGCGTCCGCATTAACCGTAGCGAGCGTCGTCCAAATAACGACGTCGCTCGATACTTCGATTCGATACCCGTCTTCCGTCGACGAACGATCGAGCCAATAGAGGTTCAACTTTTGCGCGGTTGCGTCGTAGCGGAATCGCAACGCGCCCGGCGCGGTCGGCGCGCGAAGCGGCGCTTGATAATCGTAACTACCGCGCAACGCGTTCGACCGACCCGCGTCGTTATACGACCAAACCGAGATAAAGAGCATACCGCTCTCGACTGCCGATCTATTCGCAAAATCTAAGACGACAGAAGTTGCGTCCGCCTTCGTGCGAATCTGGCTGGTAAAGCTGCTATTCTCGCCGAAGAATTGAACCAGATAACCCTGCTCCGTCGTCGCGACGTCCGTCCATGAGACCGTTAAAGAATCGCTCGTCGCGTCGTAATCGAACGTTAGACCCGTCGGCGCTTCCGGGACTTTAGTCGCAGGAGGATTCGGCGACGCGTACGTGAAAGTCGCGGACGAGGAATAAGCCGTTCCACCGTCGTTGTACGCGCCGACTCGGAAGCTAAGCGCGCCGTAGGGGTAGCCTGCGAGGGATACCGCGTAACTTGTAGCGTTGGCGGTTAGTTGCGCAAGCTCCTGCCAGCCGGTCGGCGTTAAATATTCGACTCGGTAGCCGGTTTCGTCCGTCGCGCGATCCGACCAGGTTAGCGTGAGAGC
>ONJR01000120.1 GCA_900318195.1 uncultured Planctomycetota bacterium | reverse complement strand
TGCACCAGTTGCAAACGAAAGCGACGATCTTCGGTTCGAAGGAGTCGGTAGATTTCGTTTCAGAATTCATAACAACGTTCCTTTATTTTATCCTTAGTTCGACGTTCGTTTAAAAGACGTCGGCGAGCGACTCCACTTGCGCGTAGACCTGGTCGTCGGTGAAGCCGATGAGGTCGACCGACTTCGACGGGCATACGGCGACGCACGTACCGCATCCCATGCACAAGCCGGGATTGACGCGCGACGTGTTCTTGATGAAATTCCCCTTTCTGTCGCGAATCTCTTCGATTGAGATCGCTTGGTAGGGGCACGCTTTAACGCAAGCGCCGCATGCCGCGCATAGCTTTTCGTCGACGTTTGCGATTTCCGGCTCGCGCGTTAGCATCGGCTGGCTTAGCATAATGAGCGCTTTTCCAGCGGCGGCGGACGCTTGCGCGACGGTCTCCGGAATATCCTTCGGTCCTTGGCACGCGCCGCACAGGAAGACTCCCGCGGCGTTTGTTTCGACAGGTCGCAGTTTCGGGTGCGATTCGCTTAGGAAGCCGTATTCGTTGTAGCCAACGGAGAGCTTCTGCGCGAGTTGCTGCACGCCTGAACTTGGCATGATAGCTCCCGCGAGTACGACCATATCGGCGTCGACGACGCACGGCTTGCCGGACAGCGTGTCGGCGCCGTAGCATCGATATTTCTTTTCGCCGTCGACATTGACCTGTTCGATTTTCGAGACGCGACCGCGATGGTATTGCGCGCCGTCTTGTTCGATCGCGCGTCGCACGAACTCGTCGTACATTTTACCGCCAGAGCGAATATCCATGTAGAAGACGTGCGCGGCGCCGTCGTGCACCTTGTGCTTGAAGAGCATCGTGTGCTTGGCGGTGTACATACAGCAGATCTTGGAGCAGTAGGTAATTCCCTTGGCGTTATCGCGGCTGCCGACGCACTGAATGAAGACGATCGTCTTGGGCGTCTTGCCGTCGGACGGACGCTTCGGCTCGCCGCCGGTCGGTCCGGACGCGGAGATAATACGCTCGAACTGCAGCGAATCGATAACGTCGGGATACTTGCCGTAACCGTATTCGGCGTAGCCCTTGATATTCGGATTCTCTTGCTCTTTCTTAATGGAGTAGAGCTGGTAACCAGTCGCGACGACGATGGCGCCGACTTCGACCTCGACGAACTCGTCTTGATCGTGGAAGTTAATCGCTTCGGTCTGGCACTTCTTCTGGCAGATACCGCATAGCTCTTTGCCGTTCTTCATGCTCTGTAGCCGCAGGCAGTTGTCGGCGTCGATCGTCGGACGCGCCGGCACGGCTTGCGGGAACGGAATATAGATCGCGCCGCGATTGCCGAGGTTGTAGTCGAACGAGTTCGGTATCTTATTCTTCTTAGGACACGCGTTCCAACATGACCCGCAGCCGGTGCATTTCGCGATATCGACATAACGCGCCTTTTTGCGAATCGTTACCTTGAAGTTGCCGACGAATCCGTCGACCTTGTCGACCTCGGAGTAGGTCATGAGTTTAATATTCGGATGCTGTCCTACTTCGACCATTCTCGGGGTCAGAATGCACTGCGAGCAGTCGAGGGTCGGGAAGGTCTCGGATAGACCCGCCATTTTACCGCCGACGGACGGTTCGCGTTCGACGAGAATAACCTCAACGCCTCCCGCCGCAATATCGAGCGCCGCTTGAATACCAGCAACGCCCGCGCCGACGACGAGCGCGCGCTTGGTAACGGGCACCTTAATCGGTTCTAGCGCGTGGTTTCTACGCACCTTTTCGACGGCCATTCCAATGAGTTCGATCGCTTTCGCGGTCGCAATTTCCTTATCGTTGTGCACCCAGGAGCATTGCTCGCGAATATTGGCCATTTCGACCAGATACGAGTTAATGCCGGCGGTTTCGCACGCTTTCCGGAAGGTCTTTAAGTGCATATGCGGCGAGCAACTCGCCACGACGACGCCGGTTAGTCCGAGCTCGTGGATCTTGCTAGCGATCAACGATTGACCCGGTTCGCTGCACATATATTTGTAGTTCATGCTGCAGGCGACGCCCGGTAGTTTCGAGATAGCCTCGGATACCTTGTCGACGTCGACGTTACGGGCGATATTCTCGCCGCACCAACATGTAAAAACGCCAATCTTCGCCATTTAATCTTGTCTCGTTTGTTGAGTTAAACTTGAAATGAATTCGTTCCAGAGCTCTTCGAGCGTCGTATTGTATTCCTGCTGGCAGAATTTTTCCACGCTCTGACGCGAGCGAAAGACGCGGTGAATCTTGTGAATGAACTCGGGATCTTTATTGCGAACGATCCAATCGTAGAAGGTCGCGGTAACGCCGTAACTATCGGTGTATTTGGAACGTTGCGGATCGACGCGCCAAGTGTTTTTCGAGCGCGGTTCAGTGATAAAGTAACGTACGTAGTCGGTCATTCCTTCCATAGCCCAAACTTCGCGCACGCGCGGATACGCCTGAGCTATGTGCGTCGTCTCGTGAATAACGAGTCCAAAATCTTTTGGATTACGCTTAATGTAAGTACTGGAAACGGTAATTTCACGACCAGCGGCGTACGCGACGCCGTTGAACGGCTTGAAGACGAATCGTATCGTGAAGTCGTCCGGGATCTTATTGAGCCCCTCTTCGCCGTCGAGCATTTCGACGACTTTGGGGTACCAATATTCCACGCGGCTCTTCGCGCGTTCGGCCCATTCCTTAGCGTCTGGCGCTTCGGTTACGTCGACGTCGATCTTAATCTTCTTTTTGGGAATTTCGCCGAGCGCCTTCCACGCGTCGAGTATGACGTCGCGCGCGACTTCAGGAGCTTGATCAAGCGACTCGTAGGCGTCGAATTCGATCGGCTCTTGACCGTTGAGCTTAATAGTCGCGAGCGCCGGCTCCTGACCGACCTTGACGATCTCGACTGAGCCCGCGCCGTCGGGCAGCTCCTTATTAAGAACGATTTTCTGTTCGGCGTCGTTCTTAGCGCCGTCCTCTTGCGCGTATAGCGCGCCGGTTATTAGCGCTAGGCTCAGGACAGCCCAACCGGCGCGCGCGCAGAGGCAATGAAAAAGTTTTAACGTCATATCGCAATCTTTCTCGGGCGCGTCTTTCGAACGCGGCGACGGTTAGAAGTAGAGGTTTTCACGCAGAAGCGCGAGGCTCTGCGGCACGGCCTCGTCCGGACTCGCCTTACCTTCGAATTCGAGCGAAACGAAACCGCGATAGTTATATTTACGAAAGAGTTCGCCGATCCGCTGGTAGTCGAGCGGGAGTTCGTACCAGACGCCGCCGCCGTAATAAGTCTTCGCCTGAACCATTGTCGCGCGAGGGAGTACCTTTTCAAGTTGCTCCATCGTGTCGTCCAGAAAGTTGCCCGTGTCGAGCATGCACCCGAACCAGGGCGAATCGATCGCGTCGAGCAGCTTAATGAGCCCGTCCGCCGTGCGCGCCAGACCCCAGTGATTTTCCAACGAGAGCATAACTCCCTTGCTCGCCGCATATGGCAAGAGTTCTTCAAAGGCCGCGACGCACCATCCGAAGGCTTCTTCGTCGGTGTGTCCTGGCAGCGGATTTTCGATTCCGCGATGCTCCATTAGCGCGTCGAAGGAGCCCCAGCTGTCCCAGCGACCCGTATTGACGCGCAACGTCGGAATGCCCATTTCGCTCGCGAGATCGACGCTATGCTTCGTCTTCTCGACGTTCTTTTTGCGCTCGTCGGCGTCGGGACGCACAAAGGTCTGGTGCGTCGACATACTGCAGATAGAGATTCCATACTTAAACGCGTCGCGGCGCAAACTGCGCAGGTACGGCAGATCGACGCGATCCAACTGCTGCTCGAGGACTTCGAAGGCGTCGAATCCTGTCTCAGCCGCTTTGCGAAGGCACTGATCCATCGGCGCGGAGACGTCCTCGTCGAAATGCCAGTACGAGTAGCTTGACACGGCGATCAGATTGCCGCGTCGCGCGCCTTTCGAGCTTGCCGCGACCTTGTTCCAATCGGTCGCTTCGCCGCGCGCGGTCGACGCTAGCGCAGTCGCGCCGACTACGGACGCGGCGCTAGTTAAAAACGCTCGACGATTGAGTAGTTCGTTTTTAGCCATAATCCGTCTCCGCCGTCACTTGAGGTCTTTGGGAATGGAGACGTATCGCCGCTCAATGTCGAGATCCTTTGCGGCGCATCCAACGGCTAGACCTACGAGATCGCTCAGATAGAAGATCGGCACGTCCTTGGTGAGACCGAGTTTTTTCGCGTCCGCCTGGCGCATATCGAGATTGACTTGGCACATAGGGCACGCGACGACGACGCAGTTCGCGCCGGAATCGATCGCATTCTGCAACACGCGGTAGGTCATAGCGGCGACGCCTTCTTCGTCGCTGAGCGTTAGTCCTCCGCCGCAGCATACGGTCTTGCAGTTCCATTCGACGGGCTCGGCGCCGAGCTTTTGGAGTAGCTCCTCCATGCTCGTTGGCTCTTCCGGATCGTCGAATTTAACGACCTTAGGCGGTCGCGTTAGTAGGCATCCGTAGTAGCAAGCGGGCTTGAAATTTTCTAGTTTTCGGGTCGCACGTTCGGCGATGGCGTCGTATCCCACCGCTTGGAAGACCTGAATGAGGTTGACGACGTCGACGTTGCCAGTAACGGGCGTTTCGACGATATCCGACATTTCTTTGCGCAAAGCTTCGTCCGACCTTATCGCTTCGTTAGCTTTGGTAAGCTCCATTGAGCACATCGGGCACGGCGCGAAGAGACTCTTGAGATTCTGCTTCTCGGCGATACCGAGGTTTCGCGCGGGCAACGCGGTCGAGAGCTTTTTATTAATGCAGTGCGCAGCGGACGCGCCGCAACAGATCCAGTCTTCTAGCTCGTTGAGTTCGACTCCCAACGCCTTCATGCAGACGCGCACGGACGCTTCATAGTCGTTCGAGGAACCGTGCAAAGCGCAACCTGGATAGTATCCGATATCCATTTCCTAAATCCTTCTCGATGAAATTTAGCGCGATCACACCCAACCGAGTCGCGGCTGAGGCGATTGCGAGATTCAATAGGTTACTTTCACAGCGCAAGACGCGCTGTGAAAAGAGCGTTGCGAACGTCGCCGCGCGTTAGAGCTCGACCCCGCACCTGTCGAAGATGCGCTTAACAAGCTCTTTGTCCTTGACGGGCGATCCTAGCTTGAAATGCATCTTGCCGCGCGCGAGCATCTTGGGCGCGAGCAGTCCTAGTCTGACGACGTTCATTACGTCGAACCTGCGGAAGAAATACCGCGCTTCGAAATCGGTCGCCATTTCTGTTTCGTTCGTGCGACCGTTGCGTCGCACGTTGCGTAAAAAAGCCTTTTGGAAGCCGACGACTTTGAGAGACTCGTCGGAGAAAGTGTTCGTCTCAATAGAGATTTGGCGTAGCGCGTCGATAACGCCGGCGACCTCGACGGACTTCGGGCATCGCGCGGTGCACGTGAGACATGAGAGACATCGCCAAATACTTGTCGCGCGCGCCGCATTTAGAATGTCGCCGGTTTGAGCGGCGCGCATAATACGCGTTGGCGGCAAATCCATAACGTCGGCGCGCGGACAGCCCGCCGTGCACTTGCCGCACTGGTAACAATCGTTTAATCGAGTGTGCGCGAGTTCTTCCACGCGCTTCGACCAATCTTGGTTCGGCTTGGTCATATTGTCTCCCTTAATGAACGTATTGCGCGTTTTTGCGCGTCGAACGTATCGCGTCGTTCCGCGCGCCGCTATCCGCCGCGATAGCGTTCTCCGCGCGTCGAACGACCGTTTGCGTTCGCTAGTTCGTAACGTCTGATCTTGCTTGCTCCGTTGGCGCGCTCCTGCGCGCAATTTCGCGAATGCGCGCTCTTGCGCGCGACGCCTCTATTCTGACACAATTAAAAATTTTGTCAAGCGTCGAAACGCGCGAATAGCCAACGGTCGACATTATAGCAAAAGAAGCGCCTCGACGCAAGTTTTTTTTTTATTTTACTTTTTCTTTCCGTTGTAAGCGTTGAGTCGCGAAATAGCGCGTTATAATAATACGTAGGCGTCGAGCTCGTAGTTCGCGCGGTCGTCTATCGTTCGACGTAAGTACAGCGTTGTTAGCGCGTTACCGCGTCGGTCGATAAGAGAATAGGATTTTTTGCACGAGTAATAAATATTTTTTTACTGATATACCAGAATCGAGGAGAGCGTGCCCGCTCTTAGCGTTATGGCGAACGAGAGCGTTTACTTTTTCGGGCGATTTGCGAGCGCGCCGAAGCGTGACTTGGAGAAGTTCGCGCGCGAGCTAGGGTATCGCGTGTCCTCTAGTTTGCGCGACACGCTCGACCTAATCGTGCTAGGCGAAGACGAGCCCGTTTCGATCGCGCGTCGTCGTCTTGGCGCGGAATTCGACGCGCGTTCGCGCGAGGCGTTTGAGTCTGGCGCGCTCGCGATTATTTCCGAATCGTCGTTCCTCGCGCGGCACAAGTCTTCGCGCGAGCGCGCGTCGGAGTTGTGCGGTTCGACGCCGGCTGCGGTCGCGGAGCTCGTTGGCACGACGGTCGTCGTTATTCGTCGTTGGTTGCAACGCGGCTTCCTGCGTCCGTTTTATCGTGGCGATCGCTTGCCGTTGCTCGCTTCGCGCGAGACGGTCGTCGCGCGTCGACTTGTCTTTCTCACCTCGACGGGGCTTTCGGACGAATTCCTGTCGCGTCGATTCGTTTCGTTCGCCAATCTCGATCTTTTGCGCCGTCGCGTCGCGTCGCCTTCAGTCGCGCCCGAATTCCTCTTCGATTATAACGCGTCAGACTTGGAGAAAGCGCCCAGTTCCGAGCGTGAAACGACGCCTTACCCTGAATCGCTCTCGACCTCTCTTGCGACGGCGCCTTTCGACGTGGGCGCGCTCATTTTGAAGTCGACGCTCAGTTCGGACGGTAAAGACATTCTCTTTTTCAACGACGGGGTCGACCTTCCTCCTGTCGACAGTCGCGGTCAGCGACGATTTGAATTCGCTGCGACGCCTGCGGACGGCGCGTACGACGCCCCTAATAGCGCGCCGCTTTCCGCCGAGGAATCGCAGATTGCGCTCGCCGACCGCTTGCGCGACTGGAACGCCGCGCAGACGACGGCGACGAATCAGCCAGCGTTTCTCACGCTCTTTTCAGACGTTGACGGGACCCCAGGCGCGGGCGACGCGCTGACCTCGCTAGCCGACCTTATGAACGCGGACGCGCCGTCCGCCGTCGCGCGCGCGTTGAACGCGGAACCTCCCGCCGGCTCGACGCACTCTTTCTTAGTTGCGAAGGACGCGCGCGAGCGCATCCGCGCCGCCGCCGGTCGCAAGCTTGTCGATTTGTGCGAAGACGCGTGGAATCTCGAGCGAGAAGGCTATTGGGAGGAAGCCGCGCGCGTGTATCGCGCAGCGGCGCTTGCCGGCGGCGCGGATCCTAGCGTCTGCTACCGTTTGGGTAAGGTCCTCTTTTTGCTAGGCGATTACTCCGCCGCGCGCGAGCGTTTCTTTATGGCGCTGGAACTGGACGAGGAGTTTGTCGACGCGCGTATCGAGCTTGGCAAAACGTTCGTCGCGCTCGGCGAATTAGAGGACGCCGTTTCATGTTTCCAAGGCGCGCTCGCCGATCGTCCGGCGGACGCGTCGCTCTTTTACGAGCTTGGCAAACTTTATTTTCAACTTGGTCGTCGCGACGAGAGTCATAGCGCGTTACGTAGCGCGCTCGCGAACGCGAAGGACGCCAAGTTAATTGAAGAGATTAAAAAGACGAGCCTTGAAATAACGCTCGGGGTTCTTTAACGAGAGGGTAATCTATTATGTTTCGCGCCATGAGGCGTTCTTCACGCGCGACGTCGTTAGCCGCCGCGCTTGAGATTCTTAAATCAGGTAATTACGGCGTTCTTTCAGTCGTTTCCGACAACGGTTATCCTTATGGGGTACCGTTGAATTACGCGTTTCTAGACGGTAAACTTTATTTTCACAGCGCCGTAGAAGGCGCGAAGTTGGACGCGATTCGTCGCGATCCTCGCGTCTG
>ONJR01000008.1 GCA_900318195.1 uncultured Planctomycetota bacterium | reverse complement strand
TACATAGAGCATTCTCCTTCATCATGTGTTTTGTACGGCATTGGCAGCGTTCCGTTGGATAAGGGTAGGATTGCGTTGACAACGTCGGCTGTCGTCCGGTAGTCGGCGATCGTTCCTGGGAAGGGCGGCGTATCGAACTTCGGGTGAACTGATTTGTAGTACGTCTCCGATAGGAATCTGAAATCGCTCCTGAATTTTTCAACGTCTGCGCGTTCAAATCTTGCCATATCGACGAGATTCACTTTGTAGTCGTTGAACTGAGCGGCGAGCGCGTCGCCGAAGCCCTCGGGAAACTCGACGATTTCCCTTAGCGTTAGGTTTTGTGTCCACGGTCGAGCGCCGTAGTACAGCGCTTTGCTTATAACGGGATAGCGTCGCTTCTCATGTTTATTGACGAGTTGCGCGCGATATGCGAGCGCGTCGTAGGCGTACATACGTATCGGCATATCGCGATCAATAGCCGTTTGACTTTCAATCCCCAAGAGCGCTAAAAAGACGTCTCCCTTGCGCCAGAATTTGACGACGTCGCGTTCGAGTTCGCGCAAATGTCCGACGAGATCGCGGTACGCGCCCTTAGGGTCGACGTTTTCGAGTTCAGAAGGTTGAATTACCTGCTCGCCCCCGAAGGTTGTCGCATTAAAGAAGTCGGAAAAAACGTCGTTGCGACTCGTGAATTGTCGCATTGCAATGTCTCTTTCTTTCAATTTCTACTCCTTTACTGCTGAACAATACTGCGCTACCCCCTTACTATAGAGTACAGAAGTTTGCGCAATTCGTCAAGAGTCGAGACGTTAGAAATTCCTACATTGATAGTCGGCGCCGCAATAGAAAAAAACGCGCTCGACACAGAGTCGAACGCGCTGGTTAGCGTTGCGAATCGCAGAGTTCGTTAGAATCTCGGACCGCCAGGATATGGTCCTCGTGGAGGCGGTCCATAAGGACCGCGCGGCGGCGGACCGTAGGGACCGCCATGATGTGGACCGCCTGGGTATGGACGAGGACCATAGCCAGGTCCGTGCGGCGGACCGTACGGAGGATAATGCCTTGGCGGCGGCGGGGGCGCGACGATCACTCGCGGCGGCGGCGGAGGCGGCGGCGCAACGATCACGCGCGGCGGCGGCGGGGGCGGGGGCGCGACAATCACGCGCGGCGGCGCGACGTGATAAACGGTTGGCGGCGGGGGCGCCGGTCGGGTTGAGATCCCGAGCGAGAAGCCATGGCTTGAAATGTACAGACCGTCCGCTTTCGCTTGCTCGGGTCGCGCGCTGACAACGGCAAATACGACTAGCCCGCAGATTAGCGAAGCATACGCGTAGGGAGTTAATTTGCGTTTCATTGCGTCTCCTTTGTGTTAGGTTATTAACGCGGCGCTACTGAGCTCGCGCCTTTAGGGGGGTTCCATGAATATTATTTGGTTGACTTTTGTTACGAGTCAAGGTTTCTTTCCTGCTCTATCCCCTAGTATGTAAAATAAGCGCGCTTTTTGGCAAAAAGTCAAAAAACGCGTTTTTTTTATCGACTATATTCCGCGCGCGCCATGCGCTGCGTTTGGGTCGTTTTAGTTCGTCTTGAATTTTGCAGACGCGTCGCCAAAATGTCGAGCGGCTTGCTCGTCTTATGGCGCGACAGCGGGCGCCGCCTCGGCGTTTGACTGCGTTTCGACGTTGGGCTGAACGGCGTTGATCGCGGCGTCTTTAATTTCGGTCGCGGCGGCGTCGACGGCGTCGGCGGCTTTCGTCGCGGCTTCTTCAATCGCGTTGGTCGCGGTTTCGACGCCTTCCGGATCGAGGGCTGCGCTCACTTCTTGCGCGTTCGCCTCGCCGCCCTCCTGCTTCATGAGGTTGCCGTAGCCGACGACGATCGTGGAGTAGATCAGCGTGAAGATTCCAACGCCCAGAATGAATTTCGTGAACTTACTAGCGCCTTTCCATTCGTTGAGCGCGAGTCCCCAGAGCGAGCTGAAGATAATAATCGAGGCCATATGGAGCGTCCAGCTGGAGAACTGGTATTCTCCCATCTTCGTTTCGCCCATCGAGTAGAAGAAGAACTGGAAGTACCAGGTCGTGCCGGCGAGCGCGGAGAAGAAGAGGTTCCATATCCAATTGACTTTGACCGTGCGACCGGGGGCGTCTGGATCTTTAATCGTGGTGGTAAAGAATTGATATAGCGTCTTGTTCTTTAGGAGTAGGAACATACACCAGATGAAGTTCGTTGTGAATCCTCCCCATAGAACGACGACAAGTTTCGGGAGTCCGCTCCACAACTTTTCTGTACCGTGCGCCATTGAGATTTCAGCGATCGGTTCCGCCGCTTGTAGTCCGAACGCCATGCACGCGCTGAAGAGACCTGAAATTAACGCGACCGAAATACCTTTAACGAAGTTGAATTCCTTGATCGACTCTTTTTTGACGTCATCAGGCATTTCGCGCTCTTTCGACATACCGGCTATACCGGCGAGGATAACGCCGAGCAAGCAGACGCCGAGACCAAGGAGAATAACGACGTACGGAGGCTGCGTTTGAATATTCGATATGATCGTGCCTTTAAAAATATCGGGCATGACCGTGCCAAGCACCGTGCACAGCCCTAGCGCGACCGCCATACCGAGCGACATACCAAGGTACCGCATTGTGAGCCCGAAGGTAAGACCGCCGATCCCCCAGAGCATTCCAAAAAGAAAGGCCCAACGCATAGCGCCTGGCGCTTCGGCAAAGCCTTGCGAGATAGTCGGCCATAGTTCTTGGGTTAGCAAAGTTCCCATAACGAGGGGCGCGATAATCCACGAGAAGAACCCGCCAGCGAGCCAATATACTTCCCAGGACCACTTTTTGACCGCTTTATACGGGACGTAGAATGAGCCGGACGCTAAACCTCCGAGCCAGTGAAAAATAACGCCAAACGCAACCTCTGGCATGATGTTCCTTTCAATCAAACGTAGGTGAATCTACCGCATTTGCGGCGAATAATATCGTATAAAATTACGGCGGCGCGCGTATGCTCGACCGTTTCGGGTATTGTACCGAAAAGCGAGTAATGACTCAAGCGGTCGGGTTCATTTTTTGCGCGGGGTCAGTCTAGCGCGCTTAGCGTGACGGGCGCGAACTTGTCTTCGTAGGTTCCTTTGAACTTTTGCAAGACGTTTCCGAGCTCGCGCCATTCCGGATCGATTAACTGATTCGGGTTAAGGGTTCCTTGCGCCCATAGTCTCCGAATAGTTTTCGCGACCCATTTTGCGGTCGCTTCCGCGTATTGTAACTCCGCCTCGCTCCAAGGCGCAAGGCTTCCTACCGTTTCCAAGCCGGAAATAATAATGTACCCTAGCTTGAAGGAGTCGCCGTCGCGCCATGCGTTGTTATCGTGAATGATCTGTCGCGCGAGGAGTCGATAGAGAGGCAATTGCAAGTTGGTCCAGCGATATTGAAGAGCGTTTTCGTTCTCTTGTCCTTCAAGTTTAATACCGTACTTTTTGCAGAACGCCTCTGGCAACGTTAATCCGCGCTTGAATTTTTCACGATGCCTTTTGTCAACTTCGTTGCCCTCGCATTGCGATAGTTTGGGTAATCCTTCGTTTTCAGAATCAGAGTTTCCTTTACCGCCCTTTTTACCTGGTAATTCAAACGTTTTGTAGTCGAAGACGCACCACGTTTGGGTTGCGCGCGAATAATCGATACGGTCGATGCGTCCGGCGATCTTAATTGGCGGGTTTTCTCCGGCGTCGAGTATCACGGTTTCCCCGACGGGAGCTTGTTCGACGTAACGAATTTCATTTCCCTGGTTGCGCCATTTCGCTTGCCATTCGGCGAAATATCGCAATCTTTCTCGAATCTGCTCAATTTGAACGAATACGAAGGGGGACGAGTAGTCGCTGTAGGAATTTTCCGCAATTTCGTCGAGACGTTTGCTACACCACGAGTAGATGATATCGGGATTATTGGAGTTAGCGACCGTTTTATCGTTTCCGAACATTCTCAGAACGTTGTGAACGAGCGTTCCGTAGTCTGCGGCGTCGAGTTCTCCTGGCGCGGTAGAGTCGGCAGCGGTCAATTTAAAGACGTAGTTCAGAAAGTATCGATACGGCGATTCCAGGAACTCCTTGAATTCGGTTACTTTGAAGGTCGGATTCGGCGCTAGACCCGATAAATTTAAGGTCGGCGCAACGATCTCTTGCGCTTTTTTGGCGCGCGCTAGGCGTTCGCGCTCTTGCGCGCTTTCTACGGCGCGGCGTCTTAGCGCGTCGAGTTCAGGATCGCCGAGCGTCGAGGCGACGAGCGAGTCGTCTTCTTCTGGACGCAACTTTGGAAACTCGCGATTCTCCTGTAGCGCGCGCAATCTTTCGAGATCGCTTGACGCCGACTTTGAAAAGAATCGTACGGCGCGTTTCGGCGCGTCGTCTGGGTCGACGGCGAATAGGAATCTGCTTGGCAAGATAGGTTCGCTTGCGAGCGAGTTTCTGCTAAAGGTAACGCAGAACGCGCGTTTTGACTCGGCGAGCGCGCGCGTAACGTATGCGTCGTGCGCGTAGACGCGCTGCGAGTCGCGCATTCCTAGCGCGCGTCGCGTTTCGTTCGGTAGGAAGAGATCGGTCGCGCGTATCGTCGGCACGGAACCTTCGTTGAAGCCAGTCAAAATGAGATAGGGCGCGTCGTCGAAGAGTAGGTCGAGCCATCCTTGAATTTCGACGCGTTTCGAGCCAGGCAGGGGCGGAATACGCGCCGCCGAGAGCTGTGCGAGAACCATTCTAATCGCGGTCGCGCCGGTTATGAGTTCTTCGCTTTTGATCGACGCGAGCAACGTGAGCTGATTATTGAAGAGTTTGACGAACGCGTCGATTTGCGCGTCGGTCGAGCGCGCGCGCGCGTCGTTCGATTCGTAGATTTCGCAAATGAGATTCGATAGAATCCTCGGCCACTCGTCGATCGTTCGTCGACGTTGGTTCGTTTCGACGCTGAATTTTTCAGCGAACCCGGCGTTGCCGAACGCAATTTCACCGGCGGCGACGGCGCGTTGCGCGTCCTCGAGCTCCTGACGTGAAAGGCGTTGCGGATCGTCGTCGACGTTGCGCGCCGTTCGCGCAAGTAGCGCCATTTCGTCGTTACGGAATCCTGCGAGCGCGGCGTCGATTATTTTGACCGCTTTTCTCAAGTCGTCGTAGGTAGCGCTACGTTTTGCCGAATCGGGATCGATGTGCTTGAACCACTTTTCCGATACGCGCGTCGGTAGGAACCGTTTGCGATAGTCGTCGTATTCCCTGATCCAGTTTCCGCGATAACTTCCGCGTTTCGTTTCCATTTCCGGCGCAGGGTCGATTTCCGTATCGTACTCGTCTTGTCGCGCGATTTCGGCGTCATTTTGTATTCCGCGTTCCACGTCTTCTAAACTTGACTCTTCGATCTTGGGACGCGATTCTTCCTGAACGTCGTCTAACTTAAAGAATCGCCATTTTCTTTCGAGATATTTTTCGAGATCCGGACGACGTAGTAGCTCGCCTAGCGACGCGAAGGAGCGCGTTTCGAGGTATTCGACGACGTTTTCTAGCAGTTGATATACGCGATTGCGTTCGGCTTTTTCGCCTTCCGCGCGAATCGTTTCGTATTCAATCGCGCGCGTTTGCTCTTCGACGAAAGGAATGACGCTGTCGTCTGGCGCGCCGATCGTGATTTGCTCTGGGTCGACGCGTTCGTATTCCCACGATCCGTCGGGGTTGACTTTCTTCGAGAGCTCCTTAATCAAGAGGGCGACCGCTTCAGCTTGCTGTGGAACCGTTTCGACTTGGAAGATATTTTCGTCGCGAATATTAGCTCGGAAATTTTGCCACGCTTCAGGAATAGCGCGCCCGTAGTCGTCGAAGAGCGCGGCGTCCTCTTTCGGCGCGTAGACCCAGAATTCGACGCGTTCGCCTAGCTCGGTGAAGAAGTCGAGCTGTTGCTGTTCGAGATCGACGGCGCCTAGCACGCGATACAATCTTGGCTCGCCGTTGTACGAGTCGAACGCAGTTGCTCCGACGTCGTGTTTTCGCAACGCGTTTTCGCGCGCGACGTTTTTATCGACAACGCCTAGTTTTTCAAGTTCCTCGCGATATGCTAGGTTGAGCGCTTCGAGCGCGTTCCAGCGCAAGGCTTCTTCGTGAGCGCCGCGATTTTCGCATACTTTCGCGACGTTGGCGTAAGTTCGTCGATCATTTGCGAGTTCCTGGTCGAGCGTTAGAAAGCTGCGCGCCAATTGGAGAATCGCTTTGTCGTTGACGTCGCCTTCGAGCGCGGTCGGCACGAGTAGTTTGGCGCGCGGGTCGTTGCGTAGGAAGTTTTCTAGCGCGCGGCGTTGCGCGTAGAGTTGAACGATCTTTTCCGCGAGCGGCTTGCGCGCGACGTATAGTAGTTCCGGCGCCTGTCCCACGGTCAAGTAGGTCGGCGGGGTCCAGCTTGGCGTTGCGATTCCGGCTTGTATCGCTTTTTCCGCTTCCCTTTGCACGTACGCTTCAAGGGAGCGTTTCGCGCGACTTCCTGAGAGAATGAAGGCGTATCTTCCTAGATCGAGTTCCTTTGGCGCTTGCGCGGTCGCGCCTTGTAGCGCGTCGCGTACGATCGTTTGCGCGGCTGTGGGAATGAAGGGGGTAGACCAATCGAAGAATCGTCGAATCACAGAGTTCGCCTCCTTGGACGAGTGTGTTGGGATTGAGTGTGAAACAATGGGTTAGAATATTGACGCCCAGTATGCGAGGAACGCTAGCGTCGCGATTGCGATCGCGACGCAGACCCAGGTAATTCTCTTGGAATCCGGCTCGAACGCCTCTTGTTCTTGGAGCTCTTTGCGTTTAATGAACGCGTCGATTTCGGGATTGTCGATCTCGCTCGGTTCCGGATAGTTTTCACCTTCTCCGAAGTCGTAGTCGCACCATTCGCATCGTCTTGGGAAGGTCGGTCTGAAGGCTTCTGAGCATACGTAGCAAACGAGAGTCGGCGGCTCTTGGCGTTGGCGCTCTTCATTTGTCGCGTTCCATTCTCGTCTTCTTTCGCGTTGTTCGGGCGTGTCGATTAGCGCGTCGGATAGTTCGAATTCAATTTTTCTTCGCGGGTCTGGCGCGCCGGGAATGATTTCGCCGTTGAAGATTGGCGCGCGTTCCGATTCGTCGAAGAGCTGTCGCGCGGCGTGGCATTTTGTGCATGCGGGGCGTCGGGGCTGATCGTCGTTTGCGTTGGGGTCGACGTCGGGATTAAAGAATTCGTCGTCTCCAAGCGGGAAGAGATCGGCGGAGGTTTTACAGACAGGGCATCGCGTAATGCGTCTTCTTCCGCATTTCGGGCATCTTGGCCAGATGGCGAGCGCCTCTTGAAACTCTTCTTCCGAGTCGAAATTTTCGCGATATTGTCGAGCCGACTTGATTTCGTCTTCTTCGATATTGAACGCGAACGGGTTCTCTTCTAGTTCTGATTTAAGCGGCATAGGTACTATTCGATCTTGACGGTGGGGACGGGCGCGGAGCGCGCGGTACGCTCGACTGTCGACATTGTACCGCGTTTGCGTGGAGAAATCAAGCAAGTCGCAAGAAAAAAAGCGTCGGCGCGCGTGAGGAACGCGACCAACGCTTAGGAGGAATGAAACGAGCGATTCGCGCAGACTATCCGACGCGTCGCTTGGACGGCGGCGGCAATAGCGAGGCGCCCTCGTCGTCGACGACGCGCAGCGGAATTGTTTCCGGACCGTCGTCGTCGCGTTGCGCAACAGCGTCGTGGGATGCGTTCGTCGAGTTCGCGGCGCGCGCCGCTTCGCGCGCTTCCATGACCGTTGGTAGAATCGAGCGTTCGGTCGTTATGCCCCGGGTCGTCGACGAGATAAAACGCGCCATTTCGAGCCCGACGCCTTCCGTGTACTCCTTCTCGATCTTCTCGACCGTTTCGCGCCAGTTAAGACCGCTCTTATACAATACGCGATACACGCCCTTAAGCGTCTTAATATCGGAAGAACTGAAGCCCGCGCGACGCAGACCGACTAGATTGAGCCCGACAACTTGACTCGAAAGACCGTCGACCGTAACGAACGGCGGCACGTCCTTAACCAAGTGCGCTTGACCCCCTACCATTGCGAACGCGCCGATACGCACAAACTGGTGCGCTCCAGCCGCGCCCGAGATGAACGCGCGCTTACCGACCGAGACGTGCCCCGCGAGCATTGCGTTGTTCGCCATAATGACCTCGTCCCCGATATGGCAATCGTGCGCGATGTGCGCGTTCGCCATAATCATGCAGTCGTCGCCGAGCGTCGTCGCGGAATCCGCGTGCATCGATCGGTGGATCGTCACGTTCTCGCGGATTATATTGCCGTCGCCTATAATCGCGGCGCCGCAGTCTTCCTCGGCTAGCCCGACGCATTGAGGCAGACCTCCTAGCGTCGCGCCTTCGAATATATGATTGTTTTTACCGACGATAACGCCCCTTTTAATCGTAACGCGCGCTTCTAAGATCGTGCCGTCTCCGATACAGGCGTCCTCTTCCACGACGCAGAACGGACCGATCTGAACGTCCTGACCCAGCTTCGCGCTGGGCGCCACTAACGCTAATCTGTGAATATACACTTCCAAGTCCCTTTGGTTTGATTCACTCACGACGTCAACGCGCTCGCAGGGGGCGCGCGGCGCTTGTACTAAGCGCGCCGTCTCATTTGGCGCGATAATATCGAAAAGCGGCGAAAGATCAAAGATCGATTTTGCGATTTTAACGATTTTTTAGACGAATTTGGCGCGCGCGCCAGGTTGGTAAGTTTCTCAGGTTCTCCTAATCGTTACAACGCGCGCGTAAAATTACGAGTCCCGGATTTTTAGCGACGATTTTTTGGCGTCGCGCGTTTTCTCGAGTCGAATAGAGTAACGCTATTTTGCGCGAACGCATAGTCGGCGCGAGCGCGAGTAGGGTGGTGTGCGAGCCGACGCGTCGCGCGACGTATGCGAGGCAGATCGCGCGACAGAAGTAGCATGAGTTAGAGTAACGACATGAACAGATATTGTATTTGGACGATCTTGGTAGCGACGCTGTGTCTCTCGAAATGTTGGGGTCAGGACGCGGCGAATTTCTCGGCGGATCAAGCGGTCGAGCATGTAACGAAACTGTGTCGTTTGGCGCAGAAGGAGTATTCGACGAAGTACGGAGTCGAGACGAGCGCCGTGAAAGCGGATCTCGTTGCGAAGTTACAGGAATACCAGCGCGCGGTCGACGCAGACGCGCGTCTGCGTTCGGACGCGCGCGAGTTCGCCAAGATGATCGACATACCGAAGTTGCTCGATCTTTCCGCTTCTTCCCCGACGCGCTTTCGGGACGCCGTGCAAGCGGCTCAGGAGTCGGTACAGAAGTACGTTGCGACACGAGCGACGGACGTTGAGCGCGAGAAGAGCCTTAACGTTCTCATGAACTATTACCTTTCGGTCGTTGCGCGCGAAGAGTCGGACGCGTCGGGCAATTCCGAGATTCCAGCGGTCGACGCGGACGTGGAAGCGGCGCGGCGCGAGAATTTCTGTTACTTCTGCGATCAGATTCCGACGCACGTAGCGTCCTACTTTGACGGCGGCGGGGACGCGGCGTTCGACGCGCTCGTCGCCGCGTTGGGCGAGGCGCAGTATTATCAGCCGGAGTCGCCCAGCGTCGCACAGTTGGCGTGTTATTTGGGCGAGCTTTTTGCGGGCGCGAACGTGTACTTTGAAGCGAACGAGCGTTTTCTCACGGCGCTCACGATGCGGGACGTTTCGGAGAATTTTGTCGTGAACGAGACGATCCGTGGCACGGCGACGCGCGGTAACGGCGCGTTGCGCGGTCGCACGTACGTCGACGTCATGCCAAACTGTCAGCGCGCGGAGCTTGCGGTCGTTCTTAACGCGAACGTTGCGACGAGCACGGTTGGCGCGAATCGTGGCGTGAACGTCTATTCCGACAGTTCTGGCAACGTCTTGGCGACGAAGCGCATCTTCCTGAACAACGACGGCACGGTTACGACGAGTCCGGCGCTCGCTCAGGCGAATATGCGTTCCTCGGTGCGTTCGATCAATACGGACCGTATGACGCTTTTCGGCGGCGCGGTGATACGCAATAAGGTCGGTCAGGAGCTTCCTTACAGCGAGCGCGAGGGCAACGAGCGTATGAAGCGCCGCGTTGCGCAGGAGCTTGAGACTCAAGCGAACGCGCAGATAATCGAAATGAACCGACGTTTCTCCAAGATGACGTCGGCGCACGACTCAATGATCCGCGGTCTTTCGACGCGCACGACTGCCGATCGCTTCTATCTCTCTTGCGTGGTCGGTAAGAGACGCCAGCTCACGACGCCCAAGTCTGAGGTCGAACGCGCTGTCGAGAACGTCTGCGACGAGCTGTATTTGGACGTTGCGCCGAGAGTGGAATTAGGCGCCGTGTCGAGCCAGCACAGCGAACTTCTCGTGAATTCGCGCACGGCGCTCGCGCTTGCGGCGCTGAATAATCGCTATTCCGAGCAGACGGTCGCGACCTCCGAGGAACCGACGGACGATTCCGACGTTCTCATTCGCTTCCATCAGAGCGCTCCGAACAACGCGGCTGCGATCGCGCTCGCCGGCGTCGTTTTCGGACCAGGCTACGACGCGTTGGACGACGTGCTCTTGCGCTTCCCCGGCGTCGATCCCGTCGACGTTCGCAAATTACTCGCTCCCTACGAACCGAAAGAAGCCAAGCCTCTCGATCCGGAGGACAACTATAAACAGATTTTCGTGCGTTTCGACGAAGTCCGACCCTTTACGGCAGAATTCAAGGACAATACGATCGTGTCGTCGTTGCACATTTCGTCGTGCGACGTGGACGGCAAGGAATGGGGACCGGTCGACGTTAGAATGACCTATCGCTTGGAGCGTCGCGACTCGTCTTTCGTCTTCGTGCGGAACGAGGTCGAAGTGATTCCAGGCGGCTATCAGGAAGGGGACGCGGTGTCCGCGCGCTTCAATACGTTCCGTCGCATCTTCATCAAGCGTCTTGAAACGGCTATTCTGGACGAATACCCCATTTCGCCGGTTCCGGTCGAGACGATCGCGTCGACGACGAATCGCGGCGCGCTCGTTGTCAGCGATCTTACGGCGCAGGACGGCTGGATAACGATCAAGTTCCGATTTGAGCCGAATTATAACGAAGACGAAGAGTAGCGAGCCGAAAGAAGCTCGCGAGGAATGGGGAACGGAGCCGTTACGGTTCCGTTTCCGCAACGCGCAGAGTAGGAAGACGGCGCGTTTTATCATCGATAGTAAAGGTAGACGTTTTATTAAGTTGGGATGTCGTGGTAATACAGACAAAACAAAAACTTTAGTTAGATTCTAGCTTTTCTCGCTGAATATTTTCTTTATTCTCTCGATTTGTTCATTCTGGTTGAATTGTAGTATTTCCTTTAATTGTTTTCAGCGTATTCAACGCGTGGGATAATTCGGTAAATACGCGTCAAAAGTCCCGTGAAAAGAGCAAATTTTCTCCTTTTTGGTTGCCAAGTTTGGCTATTTCTGTTAAACTAGTTTATAGTCCGGATTATACCGTTTTAGCCTGGGCAAGTCTCGACGTTGGCGCGTGGGCGCGCGTTGCGAGACCGTTTGGGCGTTGAAACGAGAGATCGCGTATTCCGTGCAAGCGTCTTTCCGCACTGGTCGGATCCCCTTGATTTGACGTCGAGGGGCTTTTCCGAGCGGCGAAGGGTCAGACGGCTGTTTCGCCGTTCGACGCGCGAGTCGCGCGTAGGAAGGGCTTCACGACGTCGGATACGACGCGGCGGAAATTGGAACGAACTTGGCGTTTTCGCGTCCAATGCTAGTTAGGACGCGTTGCGCTTTATTCAAGGAAGTTCCAGCGCGATATTTTTAAAGATTATCCTCCCTCGTCCTTGGCGCGTATGCGCGGCACAACGAGTAGGAGCAAGATTCGTTCAGGAGAATAAGATGCGTTTATTCAATCGATTGTTCGGCGATTCGCGAACGAGCGTTAACGGAGAAAACAAGGACATTCGCGGACGTGTAAACGACGAGGGGAACCGTCGCGCGATCGCCGGTCGTAAGAATCTGACCGCGCGCAAACTTGGTCTGGAAGCATTGGAAGAACGCCAACTCCTGTCGGTCAATCCGGTCGGGGGCGCGGAATACGAGGAGCTTCGCGCGGCGTACGCCGAGCTTGAGCTTCCGACGTCTCTTTCACAGATTAATATTATCGAACTGACGGATCTTAGCGGCGCTGCGTTGCAGGAGGCTGTCAATCTTGCGTCGCAGACGGAGATGGACGATCTCATTTTGCTGCGCACGACGAGGGACAATTACGTTCTCGATTTGGACTCGACGGCGATCACGATTAATTTGGACAGCGAGAAGTACGGTAAGCTGACGATTCTCGGAACCGGCGAGGAAGCGCTCACGATCGAGACGATCGACTCGAACGCGTTTACGGTACTGCAAGGCGACGTCGCGATCGACAGCGCGGTTATTCACAACTACGTAACCGTCGACTACGTGAACGACATGATCATGAAGACGGACGACGCGAACGTGAAGTTGGGCTCGTCCTTGGTGATCGTGAATCAGGTCAAGGGTAAGGACGCGGACGGTAACGATACGACGTCGTATATGGTGAACCACGCGCTCACGCAAGAGGAGGCGGCGAAGTACCTGAGTCTCGACGCGTCGAACGCGACGGACGTCAGCGCGTATCGCGAGCTTGACGCGGTAACCGGCGACTACAACAACGTACGCAATACGATCCACGCGACGTTGCGCTCGCGCTACGACTACTTCGGCTACACGCCGCGCGAGTACAACGTTCTCAGCGGTCGGATCTTTGACGCGGAGTGTCCCGGCTACGCGGGCTGGGTCGGCACGGTCGCGAACATGATGGCGTATACGGGCTGGGCGCAGCAAGCCGGCTTCTCGACGTCGATGACGCTCGAGAACGGCGACGTGTTGGAGTACGACTCGGTGGAAGACGCGGTCGCGGATTATCTCATGAATGAGTTTATCCACGCAACGTCTAATTTCCCGTATTCCGCCGCTGGTTATGCGAACAATCAGAACGTTACAGCGGCTAAGATTCTCGACTATCTCTTTAAGGGCGACGACGAAAATTGCTTCGGCTCAAACTATAGTCGCTTGACCAATAATATCGAAGCCGGCGGCTTCTTTATGGATATCGATTTTGGTCGCGTCGGCGGCTACGTGGCGGCGAGCGATTCGATGCTAAACGATATGTTGCGCGCGCTACGCGATGGAAACGCGGTTACTATGGAAGTGGTAACGACGCGAAGCGACGGCGGCGAGACAACGCGCGAATATCTTTCCGTCTGGGGATATGTCTATAATCCTAATACGCTAAATACGTCGAATCTCACGGCGAACGGCGTTCCCACGACAACTGTCGGACTCATCTGCTCGAACCCGACGCAGGGATCCTACCGCCAGCAAGTCACGGATCCCTACTACAACAACCAAGACGGCAATACGCGGACGATGACGCGCTACGTTGATCGCGCGTCGAGCGCAAACGACGAGGAGCCGTACGATACGTTCCACACCTATCTCCTGTCCGGTTCCGGCTCCAATCTCCAACTCGTGCACGCGCCGTACACCTATCTGAACGACCAAGGCGCGGTGCAGGGCGCCGCAAACTTCCCCGAAGGCTTCAATTTCTACGGCGCCAATAACGGACAATACGTAACGTACACATCGCGTATCGTCGGGTTCTCGTGGTTGCAGCAGTATAATGCGAAGCTGTCGGACACGCCGGTCAACCAGAACGATATTCTTTCTCTCGAGAGTATGCCGGGGAATACGGAGAACGTCATTTATCTGTACTTCGGCGGCACAACGGAGGACATTTGGGACGGTCTGGAACATCCTGAGCTCAATTTGGACAATGCGGCTGGCTACGGCGTTTCTGAGCTCAAGATGATCGAAGAGGTCTGGCGTCGCGTCGCGGAAGACTACGCGCCGTTCAATGTCAACGTAACGACGAGCGCGAGCGTCTGGGAAGCGGCGGAACGCGGGATTCGGTGCGTTATCGGCGGATATAGTCCTTCAGCGGGCGGTCTTTCTGGGGTCGGTAGCTTTGGCACACAGAAGGCGGATAATTACGTTTATCCGTTCTCGCTCGGACTTAACGCTAAGAGTATTGCGGACGCGGCGGCGCACGAGGTCGGGCACTCATTAGGACTCTCTCACGACGGTTACGAACACAACGAATACCTTGACCAGAAGTACAGCGGCAACGCGGTCTGGGGTCCGATCATGGGCGCGCCGTACGAAGCGACGATCACGCAGTGGAGCAAGGGCGAGTACGTCGGCGCGACGAATCTGCAGGACGATATTGCGATTATCGCGTCGAACGTCGGATTCCGTACCGACGATTTCGGCGACACGATCGAGACGGCGTCGAAGCTAGAGAACCACTATGTCCCGATCGATATTAATACGTACAATCCAACGGCGGGTACGTACAACGTTAAGGGTATTATTGAGCAGCGCACAGACTACGACGTCTTCTCGTTCACGTCTTACGGCGGCACGTACGTTGTCGACGTTAGCGGCGACGGCGCGGATCATCGCTTTATCGACAGCGACTTCAGCTGGAACACGCGTCGTCACAGCGACATTGAAAACGGCGCGTTCGCGGGTCTGTACTACGCGGACTCGTACAATTATACGAACTTGAATCTTAAGGTCGAGTTGCTCGACGAAACGGGCGAAATTCTTCTCGTCGATATGAACGGTCAAGTTCTCACGCTCAATCCTGGCGAGTCGATCGTTCTGCGCGATTCCGACTACTATTTCTACGTCGTCGACCAGTTCGGCGAACAGGTCTACGTCGACGGCAAACTGAAGGAAGGCTATCAGGCGGTCGACGACTCCATCTACACGACCTTCTCGCACTTCGTTACCCCGGAACTGGAAGCCGGCAAGACGTATTACATTCGCGTAACGGGCGTCGGGGAGGGCAACCCGTCGACGACCGGCTACTCCGACTACGGCAGCTTGGGTCAATACACGCTTTCAATGCACGAGAGCTACGAGAACTTCCAGCTCGACGAGACGCGCATGGACGTCGGCGACGTCTCCTACGCGACGCACGTCGACAATACGCTCAGCTGGCAAGAGGCGTTCGTCTATAGCGGTCGTCGTTTGGAAAACGGTAGGAGCTATCTGGGCAATACGCTCACGTTCAACGAATCGCTCAGCGGACAGACGCTCTCGTTGCAGGACACGCTACGCTTCACGTACTCGCGCTCGCTCGTCGGTCAGCCGTACTCTCCGAAACGCTTCGTACTCGACGCTATGGCGGCGTGGGATCAGAACAACGACTGCCCTGGCATAACGATCAACGCGAACGAGAAATTCCGCGCGGTCTACGTCGACAATACGACGGTCGAACTCTACGGCTTTACCTTCACCGGCGGCGTCGCGGAGACGACGAACGTGATTTATCTCTATTTCGGCGGACTCGACGAGAACGGCTGGGACGGCGGCGTTAAGACGGCGTTCGATCTCGACGGCGACCCGACGACGTTCAACGATCAAGAGCGCGAATGGATGAACGAGATCTATCTGCGCTTAGTAGAAGACTACTCGACCTTCGACGTAACCGTAACGACGGACCAAGAGGTCTTTGAAGCGGCTACGAACGCGATTCGCGTCGTAATCGGCGGACCGTCTCCGGGAAGCGCTTCCGGGGTCGCGTACGTCAATTCGTTCGGCACGGCGAAGCAGGACTGCTACGTCTACGATAGCACAAGTATTAAAGTCATCGTCGACAGCGCAGTTCACGAAGTCGGACACACGCTCGGTCTTGGGCACGACGGTAAGGGCGAAGACGAATACTTCTTCGGCGCGGACGGCTGGTCGCCGATCATGGGCGGCGCGGGCTGGCAACCGCTCGTGCAATGGAGTAAAGGCGAATACTCCGGCGCGACGAATTCGCAGGACGACCTCGCCGTCATCGCCGGCAAGCTTGCGTTCAAAGAAGACGATTACGCGAATAGTATAAGCGGCGCTTCGCAGCTCGACAGCTCCTATTTAGTGAGCGGCAATCTCGTCAAGAACGGTATAATCGAGAAGACGGGCGACGTCGACTACTTCTCGTTCATTGCAACGGGCGAGACGTACGTCATTGACGTTAGCGGCACGGGCGCGAATTTCTCACGCGTTGACGCGAACGGTTACGCGTCGAGTCGCGATTGGACGAATATCGACCTCCTCACGAAGATTTACGACGCGAACGGTACGTTACTGTACACGTGCGATCCTCAAAATTCTCTCTTTACGCACTTTGAGATCGACGGTCTTACGGTCGGCGAGACGTATTATATTAGCGTCGAAGGGACGGGTAAGGGCGATCCAGCAGGCACAGGCTATTCGAACTACGGCTCGATCGGTCAATATTACGTAACGGCGGCGGCGACGACGCTGGCGAATTTCGTCGGAGAAGAACGTTACCAGACGAATTCGCAGAAGAACGCCGTAATCACAGCGGCGGTGAACGCGACGCAGGAGAAGGGCGAGACGTACGGACAGGTCGGTCAGACGAATAACGGCGGCGGTATCTACAACCACTACGGCTGGCTGACGATCGGCAACTCTGTCATCGCGGGCAACCGCGCGTACAAGGCGGGCGGCGGTATCTACAACCAAGGCGGCGAGTACATCAACGCCGATCAGCACGACGGTTGGCTCTATCTGATTAACACGTCGATCGTCGGCAATAAAGTCACGGAAGAGAACGCGATCGGCGGCGGTATCTATAACGAAGACGGCGGCGTCGCCACGATGGTGAACGTAACGATCGCCGGCAATACGGCGGGCTACTCCGGCGGCGGTCTGGAAAACGCCGGACGCGTTCAAATGTACAATACGATCGTTGCGAAGAACAACGCGCGTTATGGTAAAGACGTCTATACGGAAGCCGGTAAGAGCACGAGCGCGTACAGCTCGCTTATTGGGGACGAATCGCGCAATTTGAGCCTGCTTGCGCAACGCGGCGGCGCGAATACGACGAACGCGGACGGCGATTCGCTGATCGGTCGTTCGCTCGGCACGTCGGTTAGCTCGCAGGTGATAACGTTCGATCCCGAATTCGTCGGCTATCGCGATTACGATGGCGCCGACTGGTCGTCGGAACTGTGGAACTTCTGGAATTTCCGTCTGAAGGGCGATTCTCCGGCGGTCGATTTGGGCACGACGTACACCGCGTCGGATCTCGACTATACGAACGGCGCCGTACAGGCTCGCTACTACGAAGGGCTCGGTATGAGCCGTTACTATACGACCTTTGAAACGGATCTTGCGGGTCAGACGCGCGTCGAGAACGAGAAGGTCGACGCGGGCGCGTACGAATTGCTTGGCAAGTCGGAATTGGTCGGATACGTTCCGACGTCGTTCGGCGCGGACGTCGTGAACACGTGGGAGAACTCGATCGTCATTTCGCGCGCGATCGACGACCAAACGGGTTCGATCGCTCCGTTCTTGGCGGCGGAGCAGCTGTACTTGAACCTTTCGTTCATTAACGAAGGCAAGCCGATTACGGACGGCTTCGAGACGACGATCTATCTGTGGAAGTTCGATCCTTACACGCGCAAAGCGGATATGTACGCCGCCGCGACGGAAGAGACCGGTCTGCCGCTCATGAAGATTCGCGTCGACTTCAATACGGACGGCGCTATGCCGGGTAAGGTTAATCCTGCGGCGACGATAACGTGCGAGAACCTCGCGACCGGCGCGACGACGACGATCGATTACGACGGCGTCGAGAGCTATATCCTACTGGAAAACGTCGGAATCGGTTCGATCGAAGAGATCGTTCAAGGCTTTATTGCGCAAGGACAATTGCCGGAGCAGGCGGAAGAGGGCTACTTCCTATTCGGTTACAAGCTCGATTCCGGGGAAGCGATCGACGAACTGCGCGAGGAGAATAACTTCGCGCTCACGAGCTCGTACTTCGACGTTATGGAATCGCCGGTCTCAATCAACGACTCGATCGTCGTAACGACGAATCTCGACGTCGTTGATCCCTACGACGGACTCATTTCGTTGCGCGAAGCGGTCGAGGTCTACGCCGGTAGCTTCTACTACAGCGAAGTCGCGTTGCAAGAGGGGGACGTTTTTGAGGCGAACGGCGTAACGTACGTCGTTAAGGACGGCAAATTCCTGGTCGACACGTCGGCGAAGTATCAGGTCTATCCCGGCGAGCAGTTTACGTTCCAGAAGGACGTTGTTGAGACGGCGACCTGGAACGAAATGGACGGTAAGTTCGTCGACGCGAACGGCGACGAGGCTAATGTTCCTGCAGGCGCGACGATTACGACCGAGCACGGCGTTTATACGTACAACGGAACCGACTGGACTAGCGACGAGACGGACGATTTCGGCTATCCTAAGACGTACGAGCTTAGGTCCGGCGACGTCGTGGAGTGGACGACGATCGCGACGATAACGGTAACGTACAAAGAGAACGTGTACTTCGACGCGACCGGTAAGCAGATCGACGTAACCGACGGCGCGCGCGGCTATATAGGCGACGTTGAAGCGACCATGGTCGACGGCGTATGGACGAGCGTAACGACGGCGGCGGAATATACGCGCGACGACGTGCAGGCGCAGGGCGTCTTTACTATGGAAGACGGTACGGAAGTCGCGGTCGTGAACGGCGTCTTCAGACGCGTCGCGACGAACGACGTCGCGATCGTTCAAGACGGCGCGACGGTAACGCTCGCGAACGGCGAGACGGCGGTCTACGACTACGCGCGCGATCGCTTCGTGGTGACGAACGTCGAGACGTTTGACCTCGCGAACGGGGACGTTATAACGGTCGACGGCGTCAATTTGACCTTTACGACGGACGCGTACGTCGACGCGGGCGGCTATCAGTACTTCCTGGAAGAAGGCACTGAAGTAACGCTCGCGAACGGCTACAACGTCGTTTACCAGAACGGCTCCTTCGTCTACAAGAGCCAGGCGGCGATGGTCGGTAAGATCGCCGCCGGTACGGAAGTCATTCTCAACGGCGAGAGCTATACGTACAAAGCGGGTCTTGCGCTCATGCGCCTTGTCTCGCGCGAATCAAACGCTGTCGTTTTCAGTTCGTCGAATCCGAATTTGGACGGCGCGACCTTTGAACTCATTCACGGACCGCTCACGCTCGATAAGACGTTCACGCTCGACTGCGTCGATCCGGACGGGAATCTGCTCGACCTCACGATAACGAGCACGTCGGACGATCCGTGCCTCTTCAGAATAACGAACACAGCGGACGCCACGGTTCGGAACTTTAAGTTCAAGGACACGACCTCGACGGAAGAGGGTTCGATCTTTGAAAACTACGGCGAACTAACGCTAGAAAACGTTGTCTTCTCGAACAACCACATGGAGAAGGGCAACCTGATCTTCAACGCGACGGGCGCGACTCTGACCGTTCAGACGTCGGAATTCTTGCAGAACGTCGCGGACGAGGGCGCGTGGATTTATAACCAAGGGGACGCGTACCTACTAGGCGAAGTCGTCGCGGAGTCCGAGGCGGAGGACGCTCCTGTCGCGACGGTCTACGCGACCTTCTTTGGCGGTTCCGCGCGATTGAGCCCGGTCTATAACGCGGGCGGCACGTTGCACACGCAATATGTTTTCTTCGATACGACGCAAGGCACGAACGGCGGCGCGATCAACGCGAACGGCGGTCGCACGGTCGTTTTGGACACGCGCTTCTTCGCGCCTAGCGCGATCAACGACGGCGGCGCGATTTACGTGGCGAACGGCGGCGAGCTGCAGGTCGACGCGAGCGAATTCGCGCGTTCGTCGGCTACGAACGGCGGCGCGATCGCGGTTGCGTCGGGCGCGAGCGCGACGATCGAGAAGGGCTATTTCGTCGACTCAACCGCAACGGCGTCGGGCGGCGCGATCAACGTCGACGCGTCGAGCGTCGTAACGCTTAGGGACAGCTTGATTTCGGGCGCGAGCGCGACGACGGGCGGCTCGATCAATAACGCGGGCGTTCTCAACGTTTACAGTTCAGAGTTCGAACGTTCAACGGCGACGCAGCGCGGCGGCGCGATCTACTCTGCGGAAGGCGCGGCGTTGCATTTCTACAGCGTCGACGGCGAACGCCCGACGGCGCATTTCTACGGTAATACGGCGGCGGAAGGCGGCGCGTTATATATCGAGGGCGGACTTGAAGTCGACGGCGACCTAATCGCGGTAAATAATACGGCGGATAAGTACGGCGCAATTTACGCTTCTGAGAATCTTGAAGTCCAGGGCGGTCTGCACCTCTATGGCAACGTTTCGAAGGGCGACTTCGGCGCAATTTACGTCGGCACGGTCGCGTCGGTCGGGTCGCTCTATCTTATGTCCAACGAGACGGGCGGCGCGGGCGGCGCGTTCTACGGCGAGCAGGGCTTGGCGGCGCGCGGCGACGTTTGCTTGGAAAGCAACGTGAACGGCGCGCTCGTTCTGAACGGTAGCGCGCAGATCGGCGGTTCCCTCGACGCGCACGGCAACAGCGGCGCGGACGGCGCGGCGGTGAACGTGAACGGGCTCGTTGTCGTCTACGGCGACGCGTACGTAGTGGAAAACGTCTCGACGGGCGCGGGCGGCGCGTTCAACGTCTCGTCCCTCGAGATCAAGGGCGCGTTCACGGCTGAAGAGAACGAAGCGCAGGGCGCAGGCGGCGCGATCTACACGAACGGGAACGTTAAGATAGCGTACGGTCGTTTGGTCTCGAATAAATCAGGCGCGGTCGGCGGCGCGATTTACGCGCTCGGCGGCGTCGAGGCGTCGAACACGCTCTTTGCAGAAAACGTCGCCGGTCAAGAGGGCGGCGCGATCTATGCGGGCGGAACGTCAAAATTAGTCAACGTAACGATCGCGTCGAACGAAGGAAGCAACGGCGGCGGTCTCTATAACGCCGGTAGCGCGACGATCGACAACTCCATTTTGGCGAATAATATCTCTACCGGAACGGGCGTCGATTTGGCGACGGCGAGCGGCGCGACGACAAGACTTCGCAGCTCCGCGCTCGCTAATATTGCGCAGATCGGGGAGGGAACGCTCGATCTCGATCCGGCGTATCGCTCGATTTTGGGCGTCGATCCGCAATTGGACGAGAATTATCAGTTGGTCGCGACCTCGCCTATGGTGAACGCTGGTTCGAATGCGTTGGACTTGAATGCGGCGACGGATCTCGCGGGCGCCGCGCGTCGCGTCGGCTTGACGATCGGCGGCGTTGTTCGCACGGTCGATATGGGCGCGTACGAATTCCAGACGATCGTCGCGCCGGATCTCGCTATTCTCGAGGACTCCGTCGACTACTGGCAGACGACGGTTCTCTACAACGGCGAATTCTACGAACTCAACTACTTCATGGCGGGTCAGGACGTTTGCATCGACTTCAACGTTAAGAACGTTGGCGACGCGCCCGTGATCGACAATTTCCGCTTCAACGTAACGCTCGTCGGCGTGAACGAGAAAGGCGAGAAGATTTACGAGCAGACGCAAGAGGCGGTCAACTATAAGGACAGCTTCACGCGCTTCAACTGGCTCAACGAAGAGGACTGGATCGCGGTCGACGGCGAGCAGCGGTTGATCTCGAACTTCGGCGTGTTGCCGTCCGGTTACTATACCGTTACGGTCGCGCTCGACGTCGAGGGAGTCGGCGCTATTTACGAATGGGGCGAAGAAGACGGCTACGAAGGACCCAATAACAATCTGTACACCTCGAACTTCATGGTGCGCGAGGTCCCGAGCGTCGTCGTCACGACGGAACAAGACGTCGTTGACCCGACGGATAACGAGACGTCCTTGCGCGAAGCGGTCGCGCTCGCCGGCGATTACTCCTACGTGAACACGTTCGCGGTTAAAGACGGCGATTCGTTCGTTACGGAGAACGGCGAGACGCTCGTCGTCTCGAACGGCTATCTCTCGGAAGTCGTCGACGTCGTTTACAAGGACGGCGTTCCTTACGATCTGCAAGAGGGAGACGAATTCCTCTTCAACGGCGCGAAGGTATACTATCACTACGAAGTAAACGGCGGATACTTTGCGTACGCGAACGGTCAGAAGGTCGACGTTACGACTGGTAATCTAACGTATCCGGACGGCTCTTCCGCTACCGTGGGACTGCAGACGAACCAGTACATCCACTCCGTCGAAGGCGCCCCGCTCAACGAGCAAGAGGGCGCGCGCTATACCTACGACGTTCTCACGATCGGCGAGACGAGTTATGTGCTAGAAGACGGCATGGAATTCGAGGTCTCCAATGTGAAGTTCGTCTATCGCCACAACGCGGATTACCCGACCGGCGCCTTTATCTTTGAAGACGGTAGCGTCGTCGAGTACAACGACGCGTCCGATCTGAACTTCGCGAGCCTCGCGATCGGAACTCTGTCGACGCGCAACGCGCGAGTCGAGAAGCCGATTAAGTTGGCGGACGGGTCGACGCTCGAAGTCGTCGACGGAATCGCGCGTCAATCGGACGGGAACGCGGGCACGGTTCTCTTCGCGGAGAATATGAAGGACAAGACGATCACGGTCGACCCGGCGAAGGGACCGATCGCGATTACGAGCACGATCAATTTGGGTCAACGCGCGGACAACGGCGAAGATTTGATAATTCCGCACGCGCTCACGATCGCGGGCGAAGATCGCGCGGTAACGGTGAGCGGCGGCGGCGCGGTTCAGATCATGACGGTCGCGGCGGACGCGGGCGCGACGATCAACGATCTGACCTTTGCGAACGGTCATTCCGGAGTCGCTGGCGCGCTCTTGAATAACGGCGAGCTAACGCTCAACAACGTGAACTTTGCGAACAATACGGCGACGTGGCAGAAGACGGCGATGGGCGGCGACGACCTTGAATCCGGCTTGGGCGGCGCGATTGCGAACTACGGCGTTCTGACCGTCGACGGCGGCGCGTTTACGAATAACGGCGTATTGCCGGAGACGAGTCCTCTTGGTTCGACGGAATTCGGCGGCGCAATCTATAGCCGCGGCGTCACGACGATTAAGAACGCTAGCTTTACGAACAACTACGCGTACGCAGGCGGCGCGGTAGCGGCTCTGGCGGGAACGCTAACAGTCTCGAATACGACCTTTACCGCGAACGCATCCGAACGCGGCGGCGCGATTTATACGCTCGTTCCGACGACGATTATATCGGGTACGTTCGTCAATAACAAGGCAGAAGCGACGAGCTTTACGAGTCGGGACGTTGTCGGCGGCGCGATTTACGCGACGGGCGGTCTGACCTTTGCGCACGATCCGGAGCTG
>ONJR01000119.1 GCA_900318195.1 uncultured Planctomycetota bacterium | reverse complement strand
ACAGGATTCGAACCTGCGGAGCCCTTACGAGCTCACGGGTTTAGCAAACCCGCGCATTCGACCACTCTGCCACCTCTCCAAAAGGTATGAACATTATAACGCGGCTCTGAGTTTTGACAAGAGCAATTCCTGAAAAAAACGCAGAAAAACTGCCCATCTCACTCTCGCACTCGTTTGACTCGTAAATTAACGAGAGCAGGGGCGTCAATAGCGTCCCTGCTTCTTGCGCGTTCAACTTTTGAAGTTCATCTTTGGCGCATCCGTATGTCAGGAAGTCGCGATTAATGCGGAGAATTCTCGCCACGCGTGTGAATTCTCCGCAAAAGTCCATTGCACGAAGTCGGTCCCTATCAAAACTTGCCTACGAGAGCTTAGGCAATTCAAACCCCTTGCGCTGTTCGCGATGCTGGAACGCGTTCGCTTCCTCGTCGCCGACAATCACTTCTTTGTTAGGATCCCAACGAATCACGCGTCCCAACCTTGCGGCGATAACGCAGAGGTGACATGCGGTCATAGCGTAGGTATGCTCAATCGGCTCAGACGCTGCTTCGCCACCCTCGCGAATACATCTGAAGAAGTTTGCTTTGTGCCACTCGACCGGTTTGCCTCTGTTGAGAGCGACGTAGTCGGCGTCCGTAAGACTATTCTGCCGTCCTTCCTCGATCGGTTTGCCTGTAATTCGACCACGATCGACAAAAATACGACCTTTGCTTCCTTCAAATAGGATTCCGTTTTCCGTCCCTTTATCGATAATTTCTAGCTCAACGCCATTAGCGACCTTCGTCTTAATTTTGAAACTCGAGGCAGTGCAAAATCGGTCGTCAAACTTCGGATAGCCATGCTCGTCTAGTTCAGAAGCGTGCTTCACCTCGCGCCCGTCGATTTCGACTAGACCTTGTCCTTCGCCTAGCTGGTCAAGAGCCCATAAAGCGCAATCAATATGGTGCGCGCCCCAGTCAGTCAACACGCCTCCTGAATAATCGAGAAAATATCTGAACGAACCTGAAGCGCGCCGCTCGCGATATTCGGTAAAGGGCGCCTGACCAAGAAACATATTCCAATCGAGATTCTTTGGAATCTGCGCAACCGGGAACGGACCGTCGATAGGTCCGGACGGCAACTGAACGACAACGCGCTTGATA
Organism: uncultured Planctomycetota bacterium; assembly: GCA_900318195.1. Taxonomy (GTDB): domain Bacteria; phylum Planctomycetota; class Planctomycetia; order Pirellulales; family Thermoguttaceae; genus RUG369. The sequence continues at coordinate 55,743 of ONJR01000119.1, read as the reverse complement.
TCGCCGAGGAGTCCCTTGCGAACCATTAAGGTCGCTTGCATGAAATGCCCTTTATCCAGACGTTGCTGCGAGCCCACCTGAAAGACTTTGCCTGTTTGTTTGACCGCTTTGCGAATGAGGCGATTCTCCTCAATTGTCAGCGTGAGCGGCTTCTGACAGAAGACGTGTTTTCCAGCGAGTAAGGCTTCTACCGCAATCTTAACGTGCCAGTGATCCGGCGTGGCAATTCCAACGACGTCAATATCGTTGCGTTCAAGAACCTTGCGATAATCCTGAGTCGTGAAGGCGCGAGATGGGTTAGCAACTATGCGATTGTTATTCTTGAACGCTTCAGCTTTGTCAATGTTGACGTCGGCAAGAGCGACCACGTCGCCAAACTGAGCCATGTCGCCTGCGTCGCCTCCGCCCATTCCTCCGCAGCCAATAAATCCTATTGTGAAGCGTTCATTTGGCGAATCTGCCGCATATGAGGTCTGTAGCGGCGTAAAGGTCGAAAACATCGCTGCGGAAAGCGCTCCCGCCGCTTGTGTTTTGAGGAAGGATCGGCGCGAAATCGCGCTCGTTTTATCGGATTTCATCGATTGTCTCCTTTCGGCGCCACTAAAGCGGCGCCATTCGCGTCGAGTTATCATCGTACGCATTTTGCAACCTAAACTAAGCGGGTCGCAAAATCCTTGCAACCCGCTTGAATCTTGTATCGACAATTTTCAAATGCTAACCCTTGACGACAAAGTTCACCATTTTTCCCGGCGCCACAATCTTTTTAACGATTGTCTTTCCGTCGAGCAACTCGGCAATCTTCTTTTCCGCCAAAGCGGCGTCTTCGATCGTTTGCGCGTCGGCGTCGGCCGGCACTTCGACGCGAGCGCGCAATTTACCGTTGATCTGAACGGGAATTGTAATCGTGCTCTCCTTAATGGCGTCTTCGCTCCATTTTGGCCAGGGTTCGTACGCTAGCGTTTGGTTAGCTCCTAGCATACTCCACAGCTCCTCCGCAATATGAGGCGCAAAGGGCGAGAGCAGTAGCACGAAAGTTTTCATAGTCGATTTCGGTCGAATACTCTCGCGACTGAAGAAGTTAGCGAATTCCATCATTCTCGCAATCGCGGTATTATATGATAGATTGCGAATATCTTCGGTAACGGCTTTGATCGTTTTATGGAGAATCCGATTCTGCTCTTCGTTCGGTTCGACGTCTTGTACAGCGTCATTTAACGCGTCGGACTCAAATTCTTGGCTAATAATCATTCTCCAAACGCGGTCGAGGAAATTTCTGACGCCGTTAACGCCGTCTTGATTCCACGGCTTGACGGCTTCGAGCGGTCCCATGAACATTTCATAGAGTCGCAATGAATCGGCGCCGTATTGCGCGACAACGTCGTCTGGATTAATGACGTTTCCGCGACTCTTTGACATTTTCTCGGATTTACCAAGTACTATAATAGTCGGCTCCTCAGCAAGCGTGTAATTTTCTCCGCTCTTACCGACGTCCTTTTGAGCAAGCTTGACGGAGTTGACCGGCGCGCCGTCGCTTTTTCGAACCGCTTTACCTTGCTTGTCGACGTCTACGTCCGCCGCGCTAATCCACGCGCCGTCTTCACTCTGGAAACCAGTGAATTCCATTTCGCCCAGAATCATGCCCTGATTAACCAAGCGCTGGAAAGGTTCTGGTCGCGAAACAAGACCAAAATCGTAGAGAACCTTGTGCCAGAATCTCGCGTATAGCAGGTGCAAAACAGCGTGTTCCGCGCCGCCAACGTATAGATCGACGGGCGACCATGCTTTCTCGATTTCAGGATCAACGAAGTTGTCTTGATTCTTCGGATCGAGATATCTCAGATAATACCAGCATGACCCCGCCCACTGCGGCATCGTGTTTGTTTCGCGCTTGTACTTCTTTCCGTTTCTTTCAACGTAAAGCCACTCCTCGGGCGCGTTCTCCAGCGGCGGTTCTGGCGAATGCTTCGTCGCGTCAAAAGCCACTCCTTGCGGTAGGTCTAACGGCAATTCGGACGGCTCGAGTGGAATAACAACGCCGTTCGGTTTGCCTTCTTCGTCGAGTTCGCGCAGTAGCGGGAACGGCTCTCCCCAAAAATGCTGACGACTGAAGAGCCAGTCTCGAAGTTTGTAGTTTACTGTTTTGCGTCCTAGACCGGCTTTTTCGAGTCGTTCGGTAATAAGCGCTTTGAAATCTTCTGTTGCCATACCGTCGAATTCGCCACTATTAACGGCGACGCCCTTTTCGGTAAAGGCGGTTTTCATTAAAGCCACTTCTTCCGAGGACGCGTTCGATTCCTTGGTCGGGGCTACGACCTGCTTAATCGGCAGGTTAAACAAGGTCGCAAACTCAAAGTCCCTTGTATCGTGAGCCGGCACCGCCATAATTGCGCCCGAGCCGTAGCTTGCGAGCACGTAGTCCGCAATCCAAATAGGAATCTTGGCGCCGTTTACAGGATTCATTGCATATGACCCAGTGAATACGCCGGTCTTTTCCTTAGCGAGATCGGTACGGTCGAGATCCGATTTAAAGGAAGCTTGGCGTCGGTATTCTTCGACGACGTTCTTTTGCTCGGCAGTTGTTAGTCGTTCGACATACGGATGCTCTGGAGCCATGACCATATAAGAAGCTCCGTATAACGTGTCGGGTCGAGTGGTAAAAACGCGTAACGCGTTATCGCCCGATTTACGCGGAAACGTGGCGTTAGCACGCGCAGTCTTCCAATCCTCGAACTTCTCCTGCGGTCCAATGTAGAAATCGACCTCAGCGCCAACGCTTCGACCAATCCAATTACGTTGCAAAGCCTTGACGCTGTCAGACCAATCGAGATCAGCAAGGTCTTCTTCCAAGCGATCGGCGTACGCGGTAATTCGAAGCATCCACTGTCGAAGCGGCATCCGTACGACCGGGAATCCTCCGCGCTCGCTAACGCCACCGACAACCTCCTCGTTTGCGAGCACCGTGCCAAGTTCAGGACACCAGTTTACAGGCGCTTCAATTTGATACGCGAGTCGATGGTCGTCGAGATATCGCCTAACAGCGTCGTCGCCTTCCGCGCGTACGTCGTCAGGAATAGGCAACTCATCGATATGCCTCGCTTTCTTCTGGTCTTTATCGTACCATGCGTTAAACAGAATCAGAAAGATTCGTTGCGTCCACCGAAAATAATCGACGTCGGTTGTTGCGACCTCTCGATCCCAGTCGTAGCTGAAACCCAGCGCGTGCAACTGGCGACGGAAGTTCGCGATATTCTTTTCCGTTGTAATTCGAGGGTGAATACCGGTCTTTTTGGCGTGCTGTTCTGCAGGCAGACCAAACGCGTCCCAGCCCATTGGGTGCATGACAGCGTAACCGTTCATGCGCATGAAGCGGCAGAAGATATCCGTTGCCGTGTATCCCTCGGGATGCCCCACATGAAGACCTTGCGCGCTCGGGTAGGGGAACATATCCAGAACGTACGCCTTTTTGCCCTCGGGGTTATTGGGCATATCGGACGGTAGCCTGGGCGCCGCAAAAGTTTTGTGCTCTTCCCAGTATTTTCGCCATTTGGCTTCGATAACAGAAGGATTATATCTCGACATTTTGGGTTGTATTGGTTAAAGGATGCTCTTGTCTAAAGTCCACGCGACGTCAAGGTCGTTGAGCGCTACCACTAGCGGCGCTAGCGCCATTATATCGATTTCTTTGCAACGCGCCAGATATTCCGTATAGCATAAAAAGAAAAAGCCCGAAACACTTGCAAAAGTATTCCGGACCCTTTCACTCTTTTTAATCGTTGTTCCTAATTTGGTCTTTCCCCATGCGCACCCATCGGCGACCCCTTTGAACCGTCTCCCCGCATTGCACCGATAGGTCTCTCGCCCGGTCTATTTCCAACCCCATGGTCGCCTCCTATTCGCGCGCCCGGATTAGGTCGATTCCCAAAGTCTGTATTATGTCGTGCGCCGAAATTTGGTCGGTCGTTCATTCCGGAATTAGCGCGCGTCCCTGGATTAGGTCGATTTCCAAAGTCTGCATTTGGTCGTGCGCCGAAATTTGATCGGTCGTTCATTCCGGGATGAGCGCGCGCCCCCAGATTAGGTTGAACACTTAGGTCATGGGTAATCCGCGCGCTCGGCGACTTTTGCGAAGTTGCCGCGTCAATGACGCGTTGTTGAAAATTATGGCGAGCATTTGCTCCTTCGCGTATGACGGATGCAAAATCGGGTCGCGCCGCCCTGACCTGCGTACCCTTATCTGATTTGACTGTGCCAGCCATGCCACCGGCAATAGGTTCACGAACAACGCCGCCGGATCCGTTTTTTTCACGCGTCTCAACGACGACTTTTCCGTCAGGCGTCATATCCCCTGGGTTAGGGAACGAGTTGGCGCCAATTGCTGGACGTCCACCAGATCGCATTCCGCCTGGCATTCCTCCCGGTTGTCCTGTAGCCGCGCCGCCCGGTTGCGAGGACGGATTGGAACGCACGCCGCCAGACCTTCCAGCGCCAGGCGTAAAATTAGGTCGACCGGTTCCGGGTACGTTTGGAGTAGGCGGTCTAACGCCACCGCCAGTCCTTCCTCCATCAGGCGTAAATTCAGGTCGACTGGCTCCGGGTACGTTTGGAGTAGGCGGTCTAACGCCACCGCCACGACGTGCGGGATCAATGGGATTGACTCCGCCTGGTCGTATGGGGTCAACAGGTCTAACGCCTCCTCCTGGACGCATAGGATCTATCGGTCGCGCGCCTCCCGAACGCCCGGGCTCTAAAGTTCTAACATCTCCATGACGCGGGTATTCTCCAGGTCGCATCGAGCTGCCAGGTCGTCCAGCTTGCCAGTCGGGACGCGGTGAATCATGTCCAATCGGACCGCCTGGACCGTGTCGATCGTCAGGTCGCGGAGAACTAGCGCCGAACCCAAATTTAATTCCGCCTAACGACAACGAGATTCCAACCCCCGGTCGCACGACGCCCGGATGATAACCCGGCGCGTGTCTGAACACTGGCGGAGGCGGAGGCGGCAGTTCAGCGCGTCTTCCTGCGACAATTAGGTCGAAGACAGGATCATGTACGCGTCTGTCTAGTAAAAAGTAGTAATCAGAGGCCCAGTAGGGATCGATTGGTCTGAATTGCGGGTCATAATAAATAGGCGCGCCTGCGTATCGGTTGTATCCAATATAGAAGTTTAACGCCCCATCCCAGTAGCAAACTCCCCAACCGTCAAAAGCCCTTCTTGGCGGGGTCCACGGGTACCAATATGGCCATGGCGCAAATCTTGTAACCCATACGCCGCACCAAGGTCGATAACGCCAAGCTCGACGGCTAAAGAGTTCCCAGCTGGGTTGGTAGTAGATTGGATCGGTATAATATTGGTATACGACTTCGTTATAATACGGGTTACTCTCGTACTGCGTAACGTAAGATTGAATTGTCGTGTCGTCGAGCGCTTCTGGGAAATCGGATTCCGTCGAAATGGAGTCTGTTGCTTGCGGGGCTTCAAGTCCGTCCGGCGCGGGTTTGAGGAACTCGTCTTGCAAGGGATGCGCGCCCAACCAGTAAATTTTACCCGTCTGGTCGTCGACAATAGCGGCGATTACGTTAAGCCTCCCCGCGCGTACGAGATCCTGCGCGACGGTCGATTTCATGAGTATGGTTTCTAAGGACTGCCATACGAGCGCCTCAGAAACAACGTTTGCCAAATCGTATCCAGAAAGGTCGGGATAAGCTTCCTTAGCGCGCGCGATAGCCGGTCCGATCAGATTGTATCGCTTCATTTGCGAGGTCGCTTCTCGTTGCGGCAACGTACTAACTCCCGCTTGCGCCAACTTAGCGGACTCCGCCTGCGCGGCCAATCGTAGTCTGTCATATTCCCGAATCATGTCAGAGACAGCACGACTTGGGTAGTGCCCCATGACAACCAAGAGCGGCGTCTGAAGATTGACGAGTCCGTACTCGATGGCAGTTAAATCTTGCGCCGCCACAGCGCCGAATTCGGCTGTTGTCAGGAAGAGGTCTTGCGTTGTCGTTTGCGTTAGCGTAGTCGGTCGCGTTGGCATATCCGACGAGTATACGACTGTTGCAATCGGGAATTTTGCCGCGTCGCCTGTTCGCCTCGGCAGTATTCTTGCATCGGCGGAGTCTTCTCGCAGATATCGAGCGTTTCCCGCTACGAGCTGCCTATATGCTTCATCCGGCGAAAACTCTAGCTCAGCGGAATAAGCAGGCGCGACCGCTTGGTCAAAGGTTGTAACGGCGGAAGAATCGTCCAAGTACAATTCTGTTCCGTCGTCATACTGTGCATGAACAACGCATGGCGCGACGATATAAGCGTACACGAGCGCGGCGCCAAGCGCGCGCCAAGCGTGGAAGATCGATCTTCCGTCGCGTATTCTCTTATTTTCTGTCATTCTTATCGTCCTTCGCTTGCTTCACGACGACGCGATCACCTCGCTTCGCCGACGTTATTTCCATTTAGTAGTTAACCGTCTAGACTTGATCGGGACACGATCCACGGTTAATTTTTATACTCTCTAGGATGCGTTTTTCAATTGTTCAGAGTAGAAAAAAAGACGTTTTACCTGGAAAAGGTTCAAAATTCACCAAATATTACCTGATTAAAACCTAGGCGCTGAGTAATGATCCTATCAGTAAAACGAATTATAAGGGAGGAATTTATTTAATAAAAGATATTGAATAACCCGGGATTATCGGTTACAATAGGGCGACTCGCGCGTTGTTTTCGCGTGCGTCAAGACGTAGCGCCGCATAGGGCGCCTGTTCATGGAAAGTGGATGAAATCATGTCGAGTCCTTTGATAATTAGCGTCTCGGGTCTTCGCGGTGAAATAGGAATCGCGCTCACGCCCGAGGTTGCAGTTTGTTACGCGCTTGCGTTTTCGCAGGCGACGCACTCTGACAAACCTTTTGTCGTAGCGTACGACGGTCGTCGCTCTGGTTCGCTCTTGGTCGACGCGATTACCGCGTCGCTCAATTCAGTCGGTCGTAGCGTGTACGATGCAAGCGTTGCTTCGACGCCGACTGTTGGCGCGCTCGTCCGTACACTCGGCGCGTCCGGAGGAATTCAGATCTCGGCGAGCCACAATCCTCGTCAGTTCAATGGAATGAAGCTATTTTCGTCGGAAGGTCGCGTGATTCCGAAGTCTGACGGCGAGGCGGTTCTCGCGCTTTACAACGGTCTTCGCTCAGGTCAGTTAACGCCCCCCTATGTTGACGTTGATTCGCTCGGTGAACGCGTGAAATTGACCGACACGACAAGCGCGCACCTTCAATTAATCCTACAGACGGTCGACGTCGATTTGATACGTTCGCATCGCTTCTCCGTCGCGCTTGATTCTAATAACGGGGCAGGCAGCGTTTTGGGACGAATATTGCTCGACGCTCTGAACTGCCGATACGTTATTTTAGGCGATCAAGCGAACGGCGATTTTTTGCATACGCCCGAACCGACCGAGGAGAATTTACAGCCTGTAATCTCTCGCGCGCGCGATTTCGGAGTCGACGTAGTCTTCTGTCAAGATCCCGACGCCGATCGTCTTGCGCTCATCGACGAAAACGGTCGTTATATAGGCGAAGAGTACACGACTGCGATATGCTGTAAAAATCGTTTACAGAAGGCGCAGACGTCCGGCGAGCGCGGACCATACAATCTTGTCATTAATTGTGCGTCTAGTCGAATGTCGCTCGATATAGCGAATGAATTTGGCGGCGAGTGTTTTCGTTCACCCGTCGGCGAGGCGAACGTTGTTGATCTGCTCAAGCGTAAGCGAGCGATTTACGGTGGAGAAGGGAACGGCGGACCGATCGATCCTCGCGTTGGCTATGTCCGTGATTCTTTCGTCGGAATAGCGCAAGCTTTGGAAATGATGGCGCGCAATAGCGCTCGTCTCTCTGAAATAGCCGATGGAATTCGTAATTATTCGATAGTCAAGCGTAAGGTTGCGCTACCTTCTGGCGGTTTTCAGAAAGTAATAGACCTTGTATCGACAGAATTTGCCGACGAAGCGGTTGACACGTCCGACGGCGTACGCGTCGATTTTTCAGACTCCTGGGTTTTGGCGCGTCCTAGCAATACGGAACCTATCGCGCGCGTCATAGCCGAGGCGCCTACGCGCGCGCAAGCCGACGCGCTTTGCGATCAAGTAGAAACACTCATGAAACAGTGATTCCGCGCTCGCGTCGATTGGGAGAAGAGTAAGTTAGAGCGTCTAGCTCATAGTTTGCTTTTGAACGAGGAGTTCATAATGAAAATAATGATAGGTAGCGATCACCATGGTATAGACACTCGCCTGAATCTCGGACGTCTCGTCACGACTCTTGGGCACGAAGTCATCGACGTTGGACCGACGTCGGCGACCGAACCGGTCGATTATCCCGACGTTGCTGCGCCTGTTGCCCAAGCAGTTTCGGAAAAGCAGATTGACCGCGGTATTTTGATCTGCGGCACGGGAATTGGCATGAGCATAGTCGCCAATAAATTTCCCGGCGTTCGCGCGGCGCCGGTCGTCGACGTATTTTCGGTTGAATTGAGTCGTCGTCACAACGATCTCAACGTGCTTTGTCTTTCGGGCGATATGCTCACAGAGACGATGATCAACGACGTTGTTCAAGCGTGGCTGAAGACGGAATATTCGCACGGGGCTCGACATGAACGCCGATTAAATAAAATAGCGCAGATAGAACGCGATCAAATTTCAAAGAATCAGGCGAAATTGTAATTTGACGATTGGCGCGTGAATTGAACAACACAACCATAGAGAGAGCGACTAGGGAGACAATTAAGGATGGCGCGTAAAAAGTCGACGGAACGGCAGCTAGCCGAAAGGTTTGTTAAGGGAATGATGAGCGGCTCGCATCGTAGTGGAAACGGCGACGGTAAGAAAGGGCTCGCGTTTGTCCCGCTGATTCTGGTTGCGATCCTGTGCGTATGGACGCAGTGCAATCCGGTTCCAGTCCCGTTGGAAAACGAACAACCTTCGCATAATGCTACGACTTTATCGGATTCGGTAACGTCAGAATCGACTTCGCCTGTGGGCGCAACGGGAAACGCGCCCGTTTCAACGGACGTTGTGTCCGGCGAAAACTATGCAGTCCCCAGCGAATCGGAACCGCAGTTTGAGTTGGAAACGACGCAGTCTTCTCCAACGTCAATTCAGGGCGAACGCGTCAACATAGAGCGCGCGGTTGACGGCGACACGCTCATTGTTTTTTCTTCTAATGGTCGTGAACGCGTGCGTCTTATCGGCGCCAACACGCCCGAAACCGTCAAGAAGAACTGGCCAGTCGAGCCGTATGGTCCCGAGGCTTCTGCGTATACGAAGCGTCGCGTCGCCGAGTCCGGCAACGTCGCTACGCTAGTGAGCGACGGTGATCGTCAAGACAAGTACGGTCGTCGCCTTGCTTTCGTTTACCTTGGAAACGATACCGTTTCCCTTAACGAAGAGCTTGTGCGCGTCGGTCTAGCTCAAGCAAGTTTGCAATATAGATTCTCTAGAGCGATGAAGGATCGTCTTGCCGCCGCCGAAGCTGAAGCCAAATCCGAACGCCGCGGAATTCACAGTCTTTCTCGATAAACTTGCGCTAAGGATTACCGACTGATTTTTAATAACCGCCGCAAGCCGTATGCTACAGCTTGCGGCGGTTTAATTATGATCTCGCACTCTTTGTGGTTTATCGCGCGCTATATCGATAGAAAAATCGATCATTTGGCGCCGCGTCGCCATTTGTCGTGAATTGAGCCCAGTCGGCTAGCACGTCGATTCCATCGGTCCACTTAAATCTGAAAGTCGGCGCTTTCTGATCTTCTGAGTCGAAGAGCGCTCGCGGCAACGCAAGCTCGATTTCTGATTCGCCGACAGCGTAGTCGACGTTATCAGCTTGCGCGCGGCTGGCTATCGAGTCGTGCCTGTTTGTCATGACCTTGAAAGTCATTTCTTTTTTACCTCCGCGCGCATTGGATTTCGCGGCTGGCAAGACATAATACTCTGCGCCTTTGATTCCAGTCGTTGGGTTGTCGTCGACGTCAATCATGAGCGCAAACCAGTTTGCTGCGGTGAGATCGCCCTGAATGGCGCCCTTTGTCTTGAGGTAGAAATAGACAAAGTCTTCGTCATACGAAACACGCGCTTCTACAATGTCGTTTCTTCCCGTCTTATTAACGTAGCGCATATCTTTGCCCCAACCCCTGCAGTCGCGATTCACAGGATCGGAGACCGTGTCGTAAAACTTGGGTTCAACTTCTTTCCAATCGTTGAAATTCCCATCGATCGTAATCGGCTTCGGATTAGCGTTCGCCATTTTCGAGACGCCTTTAAAACGACGAATATTGGCGATCATTTGATAATAGTACGCGTCCTCATGTCCACCTTTCATCGGCTCGCAGTCGCGACTGTACTCTTCATTATACTGATCGACGAATGTTACAGGGGTAGGCGCGTGAAAAGGCGCGTTAATATCAAATCGTCCAGCAATCCACTCGTTCCATCCGGTAACGAAAATAATCTCAGGATCCGTCTTGAGCGCGCGTTCCCATTGCTCCTGAAAATTCATACCAAAGTAATTGCAGTCTTCCGGCTTTGGCTCTTGCCCGTTGTGATAGCTTCGTCCATAAGCGCGAGGATTACTTAAAACCGAGAGCTTGCCGTCGACAGCGTTCTGCGCGACGCCCACGCCCATCTCTTCAACTTCGCCCTTGTCGTTATAGAATTCGTGTTGGGGATACGCTTCTAGCCAGCTCCATTGATTCGGCTTGGTCTGTCCTTTGAAGTAATCGGGCTGAGACGGTCTGAAGGTGAAGAAGTTTAGAATCTTTTCCCTTTCTTCATCGTATGTAATCGGCGCGGCGATTAAGAGTTGATCGATCGTCTTTCCATCTTGCGTCGCTTCAATCCAAGTAACGTTCGGCACGGCGTGTGTCGCGTTTGCACGAGCGGAATAATCTTCACGCGGCACGGGACTCGCCCACCATCCGACCTTTCCACCTTCCGCTTTCGTAAGCTCAACAGAATAAACGCCGGTTGGGTAGGGCTTAGTCAATGAGAAGATATATGCGATATTGTCGCTCACTTCGACTTTTTTCTTTTCTTCGAGTTTTTTCCCTTGCTCGTCGCGCAATACAATATTAACGGCGCTGTTCGTTTCATGCCAAGTTGGCGAGATGAACGCAATTTCCCGGAAAGGGGAATCGATAGAAAACTTTTGCGCAAGAACCGTATCGTCGGTTAATTCAATAGGTTGGCGTCCGGTCGAAGTTAGCGCCGCGCCTTGACCGAGCAAATCTGGATCTGCCAAAATAAGTGGTTTGCCTTTCCAGTAGAACCACACGTCTTCGTAAAAACCCTGAGAATAGACGTCGCGCCATAATTCTCGCACAACTTTATTCGGAGCCCAGAATGGGCACAAGAACGCGACCTTCGGAACTTTATTGCCCGCTTTTTGCATTTCCGAAAAGACCTTGAAGAGCGGACGGTATGATTCGGGATAAGTCAACTGGTTCGTAACGTCAAAACATATGACGTCGACTCCTGCGTCGCCAAGCATTTGAGCATGTTTCCGCAGAACAGATTCGTCCTCGCCAACATAATACCCGAAGATCGATTCTCCCCAGTGGTGGGGATCGTACATTTTTCCCCAGTACGGGGCGTTCGGATCGTCTTTCGCTTCGGGATGTTCCCTAATGATTTTCGAAATATCGTATGGTCCCGCGTCGCCGTGCCGTCCATTCCACAAGAAGTAAAAACACGCGATATACTTCCCGGATCGCGTAGCGCCGACGTCTTCAAAGGTCGGTAATGGTCGTCCTAAACCGTCAGTTGCCACCCACTGATCGCTTGCGCTGGGATTCCATGCCTCCCCTGATTTGAGTCTATCTTCTGCCGTTGCGTTAGCCGTTACTGCGTATCCGACGCCTAATACGACTAGCGCAAGTATGATGCATTTGACGTTACCTTTGAGATTCATTTTGAGCCCTCCTATTGGGAAAACCGTAGTAACTCGACTTCGTAGATCACGACGTTCGAGCTTACCAAGCCGCGTTTGACGTCGCTTGATCGTCAAAGTAGAGTATATTGTACGAAGTCTCCGCGCGCTTGCAATCTTTTTATGGCGTTCCCTAAGAGTAATCTCCTAAGCGTGCGGTTGCCGCTTGACATTCAGCGTTGGCGTCGTACGATAAGAAAGTAGGGAATACGCTCGGCTATCCGACATTTGCAGCTCGCTCGAACCCATGTATTCAAAAGGTCTGACTATGAATAATCCCTTTTTATATTTCGTGCGCTCCTTGTACGCAACATTACTTGCTACGTTACTAATCCTGACGCCTTTTGCGCGTCGCTCACTCGCTCAGGAATCCCCCAAACTTGAATATGTGTCGGCGACGAATTTGAGTTACTACTCGGACGCTGAACTCGCGCGCGCCGACGAATACCAGAAGTCGCAATGCGTGTTGGACATTCTCTATCCTAAGGAGGTCGAGAAGCCATTTGCGACGATCGTATGGTTTCACGGCGGCGGTTTGACTGGCGGTCAGAAGTATGTTCCAAGCGCCTTCAAACGTTTGAAGGCTTACCAGGAGGGGCGTCTCGCGATCGTCGCTGTTGGATATCGACTTTCTCCGAAGGTTCCATACCCTGTTTTTATAGAGGACGCGGCGGCGGCGGCTGCGTGGGTCGTTAACAATATTGCTAAATTCGGCGGCGATTCGAATAGCGTTTTCGTTTCAGGCGGCAGCGCGGGCGGCTACCTTACGGCAATGATAGGAGCCTATCCCTGGTGGCTTAACGCGCGAGGATGCGACCCGAAAGACCTCGCAGGTCTCATTCCAATCAGCGGGCAGATGACGACTCACTTCCACGTAAAGGAACTCCTCCGGTACTCAGGATCACAGTATAATCCCGTAATAGACGAAAACGCCCCTCTTGGCGGCTTGTCCCCAAACTTTCCCCCCATATTTTTCATTTTGGGCGATCGAAGAATCGAATGGAAATGTCGAGTCGAAGAAAACGAGTTGATGGCTTCTTCGCTTCGCGCGCTCGGAGCGCCTCTCGTCGAATTTTCTGAAAACGAGGGCTTCGATCATTCAATTTCTGTGATGGGGGACGACATAACGTCGGAACTACTCGACAAACTTGACGCTTTTATTGTCAAGGCACAAGGATTGCGCGCTCATTAGCGAAGCGTTATATTGACGTATTTATTATAAAGAGTACAATCGATAGGTTGTTTGCGGTCGCGCCGCGTTAGCGCGATTCGCGCTTCTCCAAGCGTAATTAACATTCAACTTGATAGGGATCACAAGTATGAACTCTGACTCGGCGGCGCACGCTCCGAAAACAATGTACGATAAAATTTGGGACAGTCACCTCGTCTATCAAGCGCCGGGCGACGATTCCGTTATTCTTTATATCGACCAACTCCTTTGTCACGAGGTAACAAGTCCTCAAGCGTTTGAAGGACTTCGCCTGGCTGGTCGCAAGCCGCGCCATCCGGATCGCGTTATGGCGGTGCAGGATCACGACGTTCCTACGACGGATCGAGATAAGCCGATTGCAGATCCCATCGCGCGAAAACAGGTTGAAACGCTACGCGCAAACTGCAAAGAGTTTGGTATCAGACTTTACGATCTCAACGACGTTGAGCAAGGCGTCATTCACGTCGTAGCACCCGAGCAAGGGCACGTCAAGCCTGGTTCAACGCTCACGTGCGGCGACAGCCATACGGCGACGCACGGCGCCTTCGGTCTCATCGCCATGGGTACGGGCACCAGTGAAGTAGAGCACGTTCTCGCCACGCAAACGCTGCGTCAGAAGAAAATGAAGACGATGCGAATAACAATTAATGGGCAGCTTGGCGACGGGGTAACGGCGAAAGACCTGATTCTTTACGTCATTAACAAGCTCACGACGGCCGGAGGCGCCGGGTACGCGGTTGAGTTTGCCGGCGAAGCAATTCGCTCGCTCACAATGGAAGGTCGAATGACCGTCTGCAATATGGCGATCGAGATGGGCGCGCGCGTCGGAATGATCGCGCCTGACGAGACGACCTTTGAGTATTTGAAGGGGCGTCCGCAAATGTTGCAAGGGGACGAATTTGACCAAGCGGTCGAAGAATGGAAGAAACTTGCAAGCGATCAGGACGCCGTCTTTGACAAAGAAATCGTCTTCGACGCAGCGGACATTCAGCCGCGCGTAACCTGGGGAACCAATCCGGCTCAGAGCGTCAACGTAACTGACGTCGTTCCTGAGCCCGAGAGTTTCGACAATATCGAAGAACGCAAAATGGCGAAAGCGGCGCTTGAGTACATGGATCTTAAAGCGGGAACTCCTATCACAGAGATCAAACTTGATTGGGTCTTCCTAGGCTCTTGCACGAACGGTCGTATTGAAGACTTCCGCGCGGCGGCAAAAGTTCTTAAAGGTTATAAAGTCTGCGACGGCGTGCGCGCGATTGCCGTACCGGGAAGCGGTATTGTTAAACGCCAAGCGGAATCTGAAGGACTTGACAAAATCTTTACGGACGCGGGCTTCGAATGGCGCGAACCTGGTTGCTCGATGTGCCTCGCTATGAACCCTGATCGATTGCAACCTGGCGAGCGTTGCGCCGGTACAAGCAATAGGAATTTTGAGGGTCGTATGGGCAAGGGCGGACGCACGCACCTTGTTTCTCCTGCGATGGCTGCTGCTGCGGCAGTTATGGGGCATTTCGTCGACGTTCGCAACTGGAAATACAACTGATAGCCATTTGCGTTTTGACCCAAAAAATTCAACGATTCACCTTAAAAGGTAACAAATATGCAAGCGTTTACTAAACACGAAGGTCTTGTCGTTCCCATGGATCGTAGCGACATTGACACGGATCAACTTGTTCCCAAGCAATTCTTGAAGCGCGTCGAACGTAGCGGATTTGGTAAATTCCTCTTTTTCGACTGGCGTTATCTCAACGACGACTACGCTGAAAACCCGGAGTTTGAATTGAATCGTCCTGAATATCGAGACGCGACGATTCTACTGGCGCGTCGCAATTTCGGTTGCGGCTCGAGTCGCGAACATGCTCCCTGGGCAATCGCGGACTACGGTTTCCGCGTCATACTCGCTTCAAGCTATGCGGATATCTTTTATAACAACTCTTTCAAGAACGGTTATCTTCCGGTCAAACTCTCTGAGGAGCAGATCGAAGATCTTTTCGAGCGAGAAGCGCGTTTCCGCCCCTACAAGCTAACGGTCGATTTGGTGAATCGTCGTGTAACCGACGAACATGGTCTCGACTTAACGTTCGAGATCGACGATTTTCGCCGCGACTGCCTTCTCAACGGATGGGACGACGTCGGACTTACTCTCCGTTACGAAGACAAGATTCTAGCGTATGAAAAAGCGCACGGGATCGTTTGACAACCTATTTGACCTTTGGAGATTAGCGATGAGAGCGATTCTATTAGGCAACGGTAAACGCGAAGGCGTGCTCGAGGGAGTTGCGGCGTTGCGTCCAGAAATAGAGCGCTACGTCGAGGTTGTCGCCGCCGATTTTACAGGTCAGCTCGATCTAACGACGGTCGACGCCGACGTTGCGCTTGTATTCGGCGGCGACGGCTCTGTTTTGAGGTCGGTTCATCAGATGGGCGAGAATCAGTTGCCTATTCTCGCCGTCAATCTCGGTACGCTCGGTTTTCTGTCAAGCGTTGATCCCGACGAATTGGCGCCATTTCTGAGGTCTGAAGCGTTTGAGAATATCCAGGTTCGCGAGCAACTCCTCTTGAACTGCTCCGTTTGGCGTAAAAGATCGTCCTCTGAAACCACGCCCGATTTCAAGACGATTTCCTCGCGGCTTTCATCGCGCGCCACCCCTTCGACCTGGCTTTCTGGCGTCTCTGATCGCTACTGCTGCAGTAATCACCTCGTCGTCAACGAAGTAGCGCTTCGCGGTGGCGCTCCCTTTTCGATCCTTAAAATCGACCTCGCGATCGACGGCGAACTTGTAACGCGTTTTCGAGGCGACGGTCTCATCGTTTCAACGCCGGTCGGTTCTACAGGGCATAGTCTTTCTGCCGGCGGTCCCATTTTGCGCAATGAAGCCGGACTGGTTCTGATCACGCCAATCGCGCCGCTTGCGCTTAATTTCCGCCCAGTGGTTGACGAGGCGTCTCGCGTTTATGAGCTTCGCGCGGTAACGGGCGAAGTCTTTTTAGTCGTCGACGGTTCGTCGCGCCAGAAACTCGATCACGACGATCTTGTAGTTATTAGGCGCGCGCCTTTTCCTTTTAAAATGATTCGCGTTCCTGAGAATCGTTATTATAGGAATCTTCAGCGTAAACTTGGCTGGGCGTTTGACGCAATAGCTCAGACGGGTAAATAGTCTTTATTTCCGTTGCCTCTTTACGTTTGTTGTTTTGTTTTGAGGGTCGAATGACATTTGCTCCTAACGACGTTGACAGCCAGCATTAAGTCGTTTGCGCTTTTTTCAGAGGTTGGGCGACCGAGCGACTTGCCGAGCGTTAAGTCTAGTCGAAGGAATCGTTCTGAGTTTCGGCTAGACAGTTGTTCAACTTTCTCTCTTTTTTGCTTTTTCTATAGCGTTTATTCTTTCTTTACACGCGACATTTTGTTATATTGTGTTTGTGGATGATTAGTCGTTATCCTCTACGTTGCGCCGTATTCCGAGCCAACCATGAGGATTTAGATAAGAAAGGTTGACCATGAAACATATGAATAGACGTAGTTTTCTCGGCGCTTCTCTGGCATTAGGCGCCGCGAGTTTCTTCCCGGCTCCTGCGCAGATAGCGCGCGGCGCGAATGAGCGTGTGCGTATCGGCGCGATCGGACTTGGCGTTCGCGGTAACGAGCACATAGCGGCTTTCCGCAAAATGGACGATGTCGACGTTGTAGCAATCAGCGATCCGGACTCCGCGCGCGTTGACGCGTCGGTTAAGAAACATGAACTTTCAACCGTTAAAAGGTTCGCCGATTGCCGCGAAGTCATCGACGACACGAACGTTGACGCAGTCGTAATCACAACGTGCGACCATTGGCACTGCCTCGCGGCAATTTGGGCAATGCAAGCAGGCAAGGACGTCTACGTAGAGAAGCCGCTCGCGCACAATGTGTACGAAGGTATCCAAGCGTGCAACGCGGCGAGGAAATATAAAAGGATCTGCCAAGTTGGTATGCAGCAGCGTAGCGATAAGATGCAGGTCGAAATCAAGAAGTTTCTACACGACGAGAAGTCCCTCGGCGCTATTCAAATGGCTCGAGTGAATCACTATATGCCGCGCAATCCGATCGGTCTTCGTCAGGAGCCATTAGAGTTCCCCGCTACGGTCGATAAGAATCTCTGGCTCGGTCCCGCAGAGGATATGCCAATGTACCGCAATACGCTGCAGTACGATTGGCACTGGTCCTTCAATACGGGCACAGGGGAAATGGGCAACTGGGGCGTGCACGTTTTGGACGACTGTCGCAATAACGTTCTACTGGACGCGATGGAATTTCCGAAGCGAATTCTCGGCGGCGGTGTTCGCGCGGGCGAGAAAGACGGAGGCGAAACGCCCAATATTCACTTTGTCTATTTCGATTCTGGTACGATCCCGGTTGTTCTCGCGCTTTCGACGCTCGCTATGAAAGACTCAAAATCAGCGGGGCCTCATCCCGGTCCAGGCTCTGGGTACATTGCATATTGCGAAGGCGGTCGATTGGAAGGTCAGCGCGGTAGCGCGAAAGCGTTCGACGCAGAAGGCAAGTTGATTAAACAATGGAAAGGCGACAGCGGTCAGTGGGATCACCAGCGCGATTTCATCGAAGCGGTAAAATCACAAGACAACTCTAACCTGAAAGGTGAAATTGCCGTCGGGAAAGCGACAAGCGAATGGTGCAATCTCGCAAATATCGCGTTCCGCTGCGGCAAGCCGATTACAGAAGAACGCGCGGCAACAATAGCGCGCGCGGCAACTGGAGCTGAGAAGATTTGGGGCGAGGCGCTCGAAAGCGCGCAGACGACGTTGCAGTCGCACGGCGTCTCGATGCTCGACTCTGAGGTTGTTTGTAGCGATATGCTCACGTTCGATTCTGAGACGCGTCAATTCGTCGGCGTTGATTCTGACAAAGCGAACTCGTACCTGAAACGCACGTATCGCAATTCGGAATTCACAGTTCCTGAGATCAATTAGTCGCGCACAATATCATTATACTCCTTAGGGCGGAGACTTGCTTTTGGCTCGTCTTCGCCTTTTTTGTCGTCTTCGATTAAACGACGCCTAGAAGCGAGAAAAGTTCAATGCGATAGAAAGCGATATTCAAACGAGGTCGATCTCGCTACTCTTGAAGAGACTAACAATATATAATATGTGTAACAAGAATTCGAGTCCAATTATTTAAGCACGCCATCGCTGAGAATATTATTTCTAAAAGACACGATCTAATTTAATAGTGACAGCAATATTCTTGTAAATTTCAAAGAAAATCAGAAAAAGAGGTCTAGCTAAAGTTCAAAAGTGTACTATACTATTCGTATGAGCAGTTGAGAGCCTTTACATTCTCGTGAAGGATTCGTTTCTGCGAGTATTTCGTGACTTCACTGAAAGTCTTAATTCGAATCGACGTTGGATGGCAGGACGAATCGTTGCGCATTTCGATAATTGCGCGCCTTTTTCCTAGATAGGACATTACTAAAGCATTCCAACTCAAACTTTCCCTACAATTAAATATTATAGGAGTATCGCTATGAAACTAGGCTATACGCACTTTTGCATCGTCTTGGACGCTTCTGGTTCGATGAGTTCCAGACGTAACGACGTTATCGAAACTCTGAAACGATTCGTCTCTCGTCAATTGGAGTGCGAAAGCGACGAGGATAAAGTTCTGATCGACGTCTACCAGTTTTCAGACGAAACGACCCAAATCCTTTCCTCTGCGCCTATGTCGAGCTTCGATCCTTCCGACTATCAATGTTCCGGGTGTACGGCGCTCTACGACGCCGTCTGCATCGCCGACAACGAACTCCGCGATAAGATTCGGCAACTTCCGGAACGTGAGCGTCCCGAAGACGTCGCGTTCGTCATTGTTACTGACGGAATGGAAAACGCCAGTCAAAGATTCGGTCTCAGCGACGTTCGTAAACGTCTCGACGTCGCCAAAAAGAAGGGCTGGCGCGTCGACTTCCTAGCCGACAATATCGACGTCGAAAGAACCGCGAACGAACTCGGTCTCGTGGAAGCCGACGATCACTATGAGCTCTGCATGGATAACGTCAAAGAAGAACTCTGCGATAGGCTTTGCTACAGTATGGCACAGATTCGAGAGAGCCGCGCAAGTCGACGTTAATAATAGCTCGTTGTCGTAATCGGTCGATGTAATAAATAATAAACCTCTTGTAAGCAAGGCGCCAAAAGCCTAATCAAGAGACAAACTTTGTAGAGAGTCTTCCGCACGTCGTAAGTCTACGCGTTAGGACTCCTTACTTATAACTTAGCGGTATGCGGAAGACGAAAGGAGAATATAGAATGTGGGTTTTCACGAAACACGGATTTTTTAGCGCGGTACAAAATTACAACAATTCGGAACTGATTCACGTCCGCGCGCGATTTCGCGGTGATTTGGAACGTCTTTGCAAGGCGTACGGAATTAAAGAGGCGGTGGTGAAAAAGCCCGGAACGGATTATCCGTACCGCATGGACTTCGAGCGAACCGATTGGGTCAGGATCATGGCGTGCGAAGCTGAAGCGATCGATTACGACAGCTTTAAGGACGCAGTTCACGACGGTACGGTTCGGGACAGCGCGTATCTGAAAGTCTGGTCTACGTTGCGTCATGCGCAAAACTAACGTCCAAGCGCAATTGACTCGCGCGCTTCGTTCTTGCTGACGCGCTCTCCGCCGTCTCGCTGGCAACAGGCGAGTTTCCTAGCCGATAGGGAACTCGCCCGTTTATTTGAGTAGCGTCTCAATTTTGCTCGGCGCAACGTCGAGTCGTCGCAAAATCGTGACGTTACGCGACGCTATCTCTAACATTCCTGGTTCTGGTCATATTGCCAATCTTTGAACACCGGCGTTCATAAATCACGTAAAAGAGTCTTCTCGCCCTTGTAATTGTCAACGCGTTCTTTTACACTAAAGCACGTTCCGCTGTTATTCATACCAAAACATAAAAGCGCTGAAGGGAGACGGACTCAGAAATGTCAAATTCCAATGGAGATAATTCGCCAGTACGGTATCGCACCTTTCGATGCCCTAGATGTCGCACGGAAATTTCCGTTACCCGCGAGGAGATGGGCGCGCTCGTTGTCTGTCCCGACTGCGATTCTGAAATTACCGTTCCTGATTACCTCGATTTCGACACGCCAACCGATTACGAACGTCAATTGCGCACGCCTGAGCAAGAGCGACGCAACGCGCTCTTTTCACCGATACGCAATCCGAATCGCGAGGGTATCGATCAGACGACGGGCGCCTACGAGTTTCGTTCAACTGATACGAAATGTGAGCCTGAACGCTATATTCCCGTACGTTGCCGGGTCTGTGAAACGCTCATGCAGGTTCCCGACACTATGCTCGGCAAGAGCGTAACGTGCCCAGATTGCGGAACGTCAACCATAGTAACCGAAGCGTTCAAGGCGCAACAAGACTCAATTCAAACGACATTCCAGCCCGTCTCGCGTGGCGTCTATGATATTGGCGCGATTCCCGAAGCGCCGCGCCAATTCTTTCAGACGCCGGACGGTCGCGGCGTTTTTCTCGATCCCACACGTCGTGACCTAGCTCCCAGCTTTACGACTCGCGATCGACACTACGACCCTAGCGTGAAACCGACGTACAAGACAGCGCAGGAGTCTGATCGTCCACCAGCACGGACAGAATTAGAACGCGCGCTCGGCCTCGCGCCGCGCGTTGACCGTAGCGACGAAAAGAAGTATGGAGTCGACGAGCGCGCGCAACGCCTACTTAACGAGTACAAACAAAGTGAACAGCCTCGTGGTCTGGTTCGCGTCTTTCGTTTCCTAAAACGTATGTCGGAACGTCGTCGCGCGCGCCTTTACGCTAATCCGACGGACTATCTTCCGCCCCTTGTCTTGCGTCCTCGCAACGGCGAGCTCGTCTGGACTTTGGCGTCGCCGCCTAAACGAGCGCCTCTCTTCAACGGTACGTTCCACGCGCTTCTCGGTGAAGAACTTTGGGCACGAGCGGCTGTGTTGGCGGGACTTCTTGCAATGATTTCGATAGTTTACGTTGTCCTTTTGCAGGACACAATGGGCGCCGGTATTCGAGAAATAGCGGCGCGCTTTTGCCAGTTGCTAGGTTGGCTTATCATAACGCCGATTTTTTTTATCACGTCGTCTTTTACCGGTCTCTTTTTCTGGTCGGTGTTCAGCGCCGGTAATTCAGGCGCACGATACGTTGCCGAATGGCGAAGCGAAGATATACTCGGCTTTCTTGCCTATGGTTTTTGGTTTGATATTTTAGTTCTGTGCGCTTTTGTACCTAGTGGAATCCTAGCTACGCTTGCGCTCAAGTATTCTGGTTTGAACGTTCTCGATCCCACGTCGACAGCGCCGTTATATTTATGGCTCGGTCTTTGGTTTGTCGGATTCTGGTTCTACTTCCCGATCCTTTGGACGTCGACAATGCAGTCGGACGCGCCGTTTGCGCCGCTTACCATGCAGGTCGCTCGCTCTTTTATCACTCAGAAAGTTGCGTGGCTCCAGTTTTACCTTTTCAGCGCCTTGACGTTCTTACCCGTCAGTTTCGCCTGGTTCCTTACGTTGGGTTCTCCAATCTTCTGGTATGCGTTACCAGTAGCGGCGCCGTTGTTAGCGGCGCCGTACGGGCTTTTATTAGGTCGACTCTCCTGGATTCTGGACGACGAGCTACGAAGCGAAGATTTCGACGATTAGTACGTCGAAGACTTTCAGCGCGCTAGGCAAGTAGTCGCTCCAATTCGTCGACGAGCGAGTTAAAACGATCAAGCGCGATTTTGATCGGGTCGGGTCGCTCCATATCAACGCCCGCCGCGCGCAATATGTCAAGCGGCGGCGCTGAACATCCGGCCTTCAGGAATCCTAAATACTCGTCTCTCTCGCGTTCCCCCCCAGAAAGAACGCGGTCGGCGAGCGAGACGGCTGCCGAAAGTCCCGTCGCATACTTATAGACATAGTATCCACGATAGAAATGAGGAATTCTCAGGCATTCGAGCTCAAGCGACTTATCGATAACAAAATCGTCGCCGAAGTACTCGTTTAAAATCTCACGATAAACAGTTCTGAAGGTCGAAGCGGTAAGGGGCTGATCCGCCTCGGCGATTTCGTGCGTGCGAAATTCGAATTCCGCAAACATTGTTTGTCGGAAAAGCGTCGCGCGGAATGAATCGAGCTCACGATTAATGATCCATGCGCGCATTCGATCGTCTTGCGCCGTGCGCAGTAGGTAACGAGCCAGCAACTGTTCGTTAAAAGTGGACGCGATTTCCGCCAGAAAAATAACGTAGTCGTAGTATCGGTACGGTTGCGTATGAGCGGAATACCAGCTGTGCATCGAATGACCTCCTTCGTGAGCTAACGTAAAGACGCTTTCGATGGCAGTCGGTTTATAGTTCATGAGAATATAAGGTGGGAAATCGTATCCTGGACAACTAAACGCGCCGCTCTCCTTGTTGAGATTCTCATACTTATCCGCCCAACGATCTTCCAAGAGCCCTTTTGTAAGAGTATCGACGTACTCTTGTCCAAGAGGCTGGAGCGCGCTCCGTATAAGCGCGACGGCGTCGTCCCATGAATTATTGACTTTGACGCCGCTTAGAATAGGGACGTAGACGTCGTAAAAGTGGATTTCCTCAAGTCCCATGAGTTTGCGACGCAGTTCGTAATATCGATAGAGCGACGGTAGCGCAGCACGAACTGTAGTCGTTAGATTTGTGTATACCACTTCTGGCGCCTCCTCGCCAAACATTGCGGCGTCAAGCGAATTCTTGAAACCGCGCGTTCTTGCGTAGAAGACGTCCTTTCGAATCGATCCTTCGAGTAGCGCGGCGAAGGTGTTCTGCTTTGCTTCATATTCCGCGTAGAAATTATCAAACGCCGATTTGCGCACTTCACGGCTAGGAGATTGCAGAAAGAGCTGGAACGTTTCGTGAGTTAACGGTTTCGTTTCGCCATTCTCGTCTTGAACCGGTTTAAAATTTGTCTCGGCGTCGCTTAGTAATCTGAACGTTTTCGAAGGCACGTCGACGACCCCGGCTAAGGACGCGACGATGCGTTCCTCAGATTCAGAGAGAGTGTGCGGTTTTAGTCGAACGATACGTTCTAGCGTTAACTTCCACGGCGCCAACCTTGGATCCTCAAGCATCTTGCGCCATGTTTCGTCGGAGAGCGCAAGTAGTTCCGGACGAACGTAGCTTTCCGCCTCCGCGATCTTGCTCGCAGCAAGAGTAAAGGCGCTTTTGAGTTCTTGATACGTGGTCGCGCCAAGATCTTCGGTCGACTTGAGAAAGGCGTAGACGCCAAGCCTGTCGCCTTGACGATTGAGTTGCTCGTCGAATTGAAGATATTCGAGCAAAAGATCCACATTAGCAAGTTTGCCACGAAATTTGCCGACGCCTTCTGCTGTCTGCTTCCAAGTATCAAAATCCCGTCGCCATTCGTCGTCGTTAGCGTAAATTCTCGTCAAATCCCATGTGTCTTCGATCGCGACGCCTGCGCGAGCTTTCAGTTCGTTCGTCATGTTTTATTTCCTTATATCGTCGCCTTGCATTGCAAGCTGTACGGCGCTCGTGTAACTTGCGCTCAGCAGATTAGGGCTTCCATTATAATTGCGTCGCGTACGACGTCAAACAAAAAGGCTCAAAATGGCGTGATGCATATTGTCAAACGTCAAAGATCATCTCTTGCGAATAGTTCTTCGTTTCGTTAACATACAACGGTGGAATGCGTGCGTTTTGTTTCCCAGAATTTTTACGGAGGCGCGTCATGATCGACGGAAGACCAACACAGAATATGCCGCTCGTAACGATCAACTTACTAATATCGTTCGTAACGAGTCTCGTTTGGGCGTGTCCCAGCGTATCGCAAGAGGTCGTCGGAGACGGCGGCGGCTTGATGTACAACGGCGCCCCATTCTATGGCGCCGAGCTTCCACAGGGGTACACGCTAGAGCCTTCGTTTGGCAGTTCTCCACAGATATTCGACGATTCTCAAGGTTTTTTGGCGCCTAATGGCTTCGATTATTCTTCCGCGCTACCGATAACAGAAGGAACGCCGTTTACCGCCTTGCCTCCCCAAACGATTTCTCAGGTTCAACCCGGCGCCGGCGGCTTCATCGGCGCGAACGGCGGAGAGTATCAGATACTAGGGGACGTTACCTCTGCGATTCCAATCGGCAATTCACAATACGACTCAATACCATTTCTAGAAGAGCGGCAATTTACCCAACAACGCAAGTTGCCCGAGCTAAAAATCCCGCAGAACGATCGCGAACTTGCTCAGCGCATCGACGCGCTAACCAATCGTTTTACTCATATGCCGATCACTATCCAACGTTCGACTCCTGGTCGTTTGCTACGTTATTCGCTCATCGGCGGCGCTGACGAGAGCTTCCTTGCGCCCGAGTCTGCCGCAACGGATTCAAACGCGTCGCACGGCGAACTTCGCCCAATAATAGCGCTTGGCGCATTATGCTGGAACTTTCCTTGTGCGAATCGTCGCCTTATGCGTCTAGTCGACGGGCTTCCGCTCCCGACAGTTGGTTACGGCTTTCAGACGCGTCGAGGCGAATTGCTTGCAACGCTCGCCTTTGCTAGGGTAGATCGCAACTACGAATTAAGCGTCGAGGGTAAAAAGTTTCATGTAACGGATTTGATTGACGCTGAAAAGAAGGATTGCTCGACGTCGTCCGACTTGTCGCTCCTAGCAATCGGTCTGTCGCACTATTCGCAGAATCCCGACGAGACATGGCTCAATTCGACCGGTGAAACGTGGTCCCTCGCGAAAATTCTTGAATGTGAGACTCGCCGCCCTGTCGATTGGGATTCTGCAAGCTCGATTCATAAACTCATGGCCTTTACCTTTCTCCTTGCGCGCCTGAAGCAAAGCGTTAGCGCGACGACTCCCGAATTTTCCGCCGCGCTCCGCCAGACAGAATCGTTTCTTATAGCAATTAAGAGTCGCGTCTGGGAAATAATTGGCGATGATTCTCTGAGCTCCGCGCTCTTCTTTCGTACCGACGTGGAACTTGATAATCCGTATATGAAGTTATACGTCAACGGCAAGCTACTCCTGTGGCTATCGCTTGTCTCTTCTCCTGACGAAATGCAATCAGAGAAGATGCGTCGCGCATTTGCCGAACTGTGCGCGCTCGTCGACCAGCTCTTTAATTCTCTTGATAATCTTGACGGTCTCTCCGCAACGGACGAAGAATCGCTTGCAACAGCAATGCAAGCGTTAGCGTTTTGTCGAAAGCATATGTCTGAACCTCCGCTTCGCGTCATGGACAATTCAGAGCCCTTGACGCGCGACGCCTCTTCCGAATCTGAATCTTTCGCGCCACCCGAGGGCGAGGGCGTTACGCCGTCTAGTGAATCTTCCGCAGTTCCTCAGTCAGCAGAAATAGACGATTAAATCGTTCAGAGCACATTAACATGGACTCCTTAGCCTTTCAATAACTCTTTGATCTGATATAATCGTTGTGTGTTCGCGTTCGCTTAGCGATATGTTGTGCGCGAAAAGTATTAGGCAAATGAACAATGAAAGGTCAAAAATGTTTTCAGGCATAGTTGAAACGATGGGTCGCGTTTCGAAGATTACGAGCGACGGAACAGTATGCACGCTAACTATTTCCGCGCCGCAAATTGCTTCTGAAGTCTCTGTCTCCGACAGCGTGGCGGTCAACGGGTGTTGTTTAACAGTTGTCGAAGCTACGGCGCGCGAGCTGAGTTTTCAGGCAGTTCCCGAGACGCTTGCGCGTACGAATCTCGGCGATTTAGTCGAAGGTTCGCCGGTTAATCTTGAGCGCGCGCTTGCCGTCAACGCACGTTTGGGCGGTCACTTTGTTAGCGGGCACGTCGACGGTCAAGCTGAGCTTATCCGCATCGACGACCATAACGGCGAATGCGCGGACTATTACTTCCGGATCGATAAAACGCTCGCGAAGAACATGGCGTCGAAGGGTTCGGCGGCGGTCGATGGGGTTAGTTTAACTCTCGTTCGTTGCGAACCTGAGCTTTTCAGCGTCGCGCTCATTCCGTTTACGTTAGCCGCAACTACCTTAGGATCGAAAAAGATCGGGGACAAAGTCAACATCGAAACAGATATTCTTGCAAAGTACGTCCAACGTCTCTTCGAAGCTCAGGAGTGGAATTAGTCGTTATTCGCCTTTCTTTCAATAGGAGCCTTCCATGAATCAGACGCCGCTTGTCGCATTTTTGTCATTAGTCGCGCTCGTTTCATATCATTCTCCGTCTATCGTCGTCGCAGACGAAGAGCGCGAATTTTCAGCTGTTCTTTACGTATCTAACGCCGGCGACGATTCCAATTCTGGAACGTCGTCAGCTCCCTTCGCGACACTCTCTCGCGCGCGGGACGCGGCGCGCGAGCTTCGCGAAGAAATCAAGGACGGTTGGATTAAGATTCAAATTCAATCCGACGAGCTTACACTCGCTCGTCCGCTCGTTCTCGATGCGCGCGATTCGAAGACCGTGTATTCCGGAGTCGCTTCGTCAAGCGCGCTGTCTGGAGGGATTACGCTCTCCGGCTGGCGCGTTGCGACTCCTGAAGAGAAGGCGTCGTTTCCTAATAACGACGCCGAGATTTGGGTAACCGCGCTCCCTGAGGTCGACGGAACGCCGCTCTATAGCGAACAACTTTTTGTCGGCGATCGTCGCGCAATTCGCTCGCGATTTCCGAACGTCGGATTCTTGAATCCAGCGTCAACGTGGGAGGAGTTCCCGTCGAATCGCGGTAACGACCGTCCGACAACGAGTCAGGAACTCCGCGCCAAGCCCGGCGATCTCGACGCGTTACGCCTGTCTGAAATTCCCCCGGAAGAGTTACGTTTCGCACAATTTATTGTCCATCACCATTGGGATACGACGCGCCGTATTCTCCTCGGCTATAACGCAGAAACTCGCGCGTTACTAGCGCAGGGGAAGCCCATGCAACATTGGAATCCGTGGCGCGACACGTCTTTGTATTACCTTGAAAACCTACGAACGGCTTTTGACGCGCCTGGCGAATGGTATTACGACGGCGTCAGCGCGCGCGTCTTCTATCGCCCAATGACCGACGAAACGCTTGACGGCGCTATTTTTACGATGCCGCGCGCTGGGTTGAATCAACTTCTTGTCGTCGATGCGAACGCCCAAGGCGAACGTCCCCACGACCTTCGATTTGAACGCCTGCGTTTCGTCTATACGGACGCGCCGCGCCGCGAAGCCGTCATGCGCCAAGCGGCGTTGCCTATCGAAGTTACCGGCCCGCTTGACAAACCCGGACCTTCTCAGTTTGATCCTGCTCAGTCGGCCTTTTTTACAGTCGCCACCTTATCGATTAATCATTCGGATCGCGTGTATTTCAAAGAATGCGAGGTAGCGCACACAGGGGAATACGGAATCTGGTTCAAAAACAGCTCTGATTGTTGTGTGGATAGGGTAGATTTTACCGATCTTGGCGCAGGCGCAGTTCGAGTAGGCGGCGGCGTCCTAGATATGGCGATAACGGTCTCTAATTGCCATATGACTTGCGGCGGGCGTTACTTTGCCGAAGCGACTGCGGTTTGGATCGGTCAGAATACCGAGGAAGTCTCGATTTTGCATAACGAAATCCGCGACTTTTTCTATACCGGCGTTTCTGTCGGTTGGGTTTGGGGCTATAACGGCGGTCATGCGTTTCGTAATCGAATCGAGTTTAATCGCATCTCTAAGATCGGTCAGGGCGCGCTCTCCGATATGGGCGGCGTCTATACCCTCGGCACGTCGACGGGCACGCGGATTTGCAATAACGTCATCTTTGACGTTTCCTCGTACGCTTATGGAGGGTGGGGACTGTATCCGGACGAAGGTAGCGAGGGAATTCTTTATGAAAACAACCTTGTCTACGATACGACCGACGGCTCTTTCCACCAACATTACGGCAAAAATAATATTGTGCGCAACAACATTCTTGCGCGTAGTAAAACGAACCCCGCTCATGCAGGTCAGCCCCCTCACCAACTCGCAATCACGCGAATTGAAGATCATCTTTCGACAACTTTCGAGCGTAATATAATCTATTGGAAAGAAGGCGTTGCGCTCGGCTATAATGCAGACGGAGCGAAAACGGTGTTTACGAAGAATCTCTGGTATAACGCCGGCGGAGCCGCGCTCTTCAGCGGCATGACGCACGACGAATGGTCGAATTCGAAGGGAAAAGACCAGGACGGTCTCGTTGCGGATCCGCTCTTCGTAGATCCCGACGCGAACGACTTCCATCTGCGTCCCGATTCGCCAGCCTTAAAACTCGGCTTCGTACCCTTCGATTACGAGCGCGCCGGGGTCGAACCCTGCAACTGACGATTTGGTTTGAGTTAGCTAAAACCAAATAAGCCGCTTGGCGTCGATATGCGTCATGCGGCTTATCTTGTTTTGAAATCTGACCTACGCGGCTAAAAGCGCGGTTTAAAACTCCATGCCCCTAGGGTTGAGCGGTCGCTTAATTTCTCGCACGTAACGACGAGTTCGCGAGCGTTCGCTTCAGCATAAATGCAGGTAGCGTTTTCTAAGAGAGGACCGCCCCCTAGTAATTGCGCCCAAGGGCGTTCTGGAGTCGCTTCGGAGTACGCAAACTTATGTCGGTGCGCCGCGATAAGTAGCTGAACTCCATATTGATCCAGTAACGGTCCAAAATGACGCGCCGCGTTATGGTAAGGCGTCCATTTAAGCTCCCCGTTCGTATGTTCTTTACCGTCCTTAGGATCATGATCAAAGAGTGGAATATGACAAAACGCGACTAAATATGGCGCGTTTGCTATTTCTGATTGCATGAGCGCTTCTTTTAGCCACGCCGCCTGTAGTTCGCGGTAGGGCGTAGAGGAGTAAATTCCCTGGCATGACTCGGCGGTATCAGGCTTTGTGTCCGCCGTATCAAGCACAATCATAGCAAGCGGACCGAACCGTAACGCGACGTTATACCCTAACGAGCGGAACCTTGGATTGGATTGAATCCAGGGCGTAAAAATCTGCGTAAACTTGTGGGCGAACGGTCCCCAGCGATCGTGGTTTCCCCTTGAAAGAATGACAGGTCTTTCAGCGGCATAGGGTCGATCGCACGGATTGGCAATCGACGTCTTGACAATGTAGGAGGATGGGTAGCGATGACATAGGTCGCCGTTCCATACAAGCATATCCGGGTTGAGTTCGTCAAACCTGTCCAGCGCCGCTTCAATCGTTTTAATCTGATTATGCGTGTCGTTCATAACGGCAAAGGAAACCTTGTCCGCGTTCGGACCCGCCGTTTTGAACGTATAGACGTCGCTGTACTGAGCAGATTCACACGTTTTGTCGTACGCCGATCGATAAGAAAATGCGCAAGTCGCGGTACGATAGTAGTAGGTCGTGTTCGGCGCTAACCCTGTAATTCGAGCGGCAAGAAAATCCTGTTCATAAGGATTGAGGCCAAATTCGGAGTTTCGCGCAAACTTACCCAGGTTTGGCGTCGTTCCCCATTCTACCCATCCCGTTGACGGCGTATTGAGCGCCCAAACGATCGACGCGCTATCGGTCGTAATATTTTGTAAAATCGGATAGGACGCAGCAAACTTTCCTGAGTCCGGCGCGAATACGACGCTTTGATTCTCCGGAGTAGGGTAGAGCAGTTCCCTTGGATTCGAAGGCGTTATTCCCTCTGGCAACTCGTCGATCGCCATGACGTCGCTCCGACTCGGTAACAGAGCGGTTGTTGCGACCCCAATAACGGTAAATCTCGATAGGAATGCGCGACGACCCAGAGCAATACCTTCGTTGACCGTCCTCCTGCTCGCTCGAAAAAGTGAAGATAATAGTCTCATGGAAACCTCAAAAACGATCCAAATAAGACGCCCTTCTTGCGAGAAAGGCGTCTTATCGCGTTCTCGAACGTATGATTTTATTCGAGCTTTTAAACGCGCGGTTTATAAGTCCATGATCCCAGTTCAGATTTGTCGTCGAGCTTAGTGCACGTCAGTTTCATTTCGTTCTCGTCGGCGTAGCAATAGATCGAACATGCGTTCGCCATCTCCGGACCGCCTCCAACGATTTGCGCCCACGAACGATCTTTTGTCGGCTCAGCATAGCTGAAACGATGCTGGTGCGCGGCTACAGCGAGTTGTACGCCGTATTTCTCGAAGAGCGGCGACCACATCTGACAGCACGGCCATTGGAAGGACGCCCAGCGATCAAGAATATTGCCCGGGTTTGCTTTCGGATTCTTGTCATAAAGCGGAATATGACAGAACGCGACAATATATGGCGCAGATTTGATTTCCGGTCTTTCCAGGGCTTTCATGAGCCAGGCGGTTTGCAGTTCTCGGTATGGCTCGTAATTTGCCATCTCGGACCACGCCGGATGCCAGTCAGGCTTATCCTCGCCAGTATCGAGTAAGATAGCGGCGATCGGACCCTGTCGGAACGCGTAATTATATCCTAGCGAGTAGAACTTTGGATCGTCCTGTTCCCAAGTCGTGAGGCACTTTTTGAGGTTGCGCGCCCATGAACCTCGCCTGTCGTGGTTGCCCGGTACGAATATAA
This sequence comes from uncultured Planctomycetota bacterium, assembly GCA_900318195.1. GTDB lineage: Bacteria > Planctomycetota > Planctomycetia > Pirellulales > Thermoguttaceae > RUG369. Next base: position 25,025 of record ONJR01000119.1, on the reverse strand, counting down.
TCGGTCTCTCTGCGGCATACGGCGAGTTAGTGGGGTTGGCGATATTCTCCTTAATATGCTGCGCGTCCATATAGAAGGAACAGAGGTCGCCATTCCAGAGAATGAAGTCGGGCTTGAGCTCGTCTGCTAACTTGACGTGCTCGCGAATGGTCGGTATCGTGTTGTGTGTGTCGTTCATAACGAAGAATGAACCCGACTTGGCGTTTGGACCGCACGTCGTAAAGGAATAAACGTCGCTATATTGTGGTTCCGTCGCCGATTTGTCGTAAGCAGTGCGATAGCTGAACGCCGCCGTTGCGGTACGATAGTAGTATTTCGTGTTTGGCGCCAGACCAGAGATGCGAGCGGATAGGAAATCCTCTTCGAATGGATTGAGTCCGAATTCCGAATTTCGCGCAATCTTGCCAAGCGCTGGCGTCGTTCCCCATTCAACCCATCCCGTCGACGGCGTGTTGAGCGCCCATGCAATCGAGGCGCTCGTCTCTGTTACGTTTTGCAAGATCGGGTATGACGCTACAAACTGCTGAGTCTGTTCCGGCTTAGCGGACGCATTCTCTTGCCCCTTGTTCTCCTGTCCTTGAGCGTTTGACGTCAGGATAGCGGAACTTCCCACGCCAACGGCGACAGACCCTAAAAATGCGCGTCGATTAAATCCTTCACAATTTCCCATAACGTAATCTCTCCTATATGAACGGCGTTTCAGGAAGCGCGTCATAAGACGATTCCATAGTGACTTCTTTTGAGTTTAGCGCGTTGCGTACGCGTAACTGGATTTGAATTACCTTCCAGTATTGCCAGAGCCGACCGCAATTCGCGTTTGACGTCACCGGCTCCGTTGCGCTCTGCACGACGCTCAACGTCGGATTATAGCAGAGTCGCCTGAGAAAATAAAGACGCTTTCTAGAAAAGAATCAGAAAAGGATTTCCATATCGGCTGCGAGCGTTATTCGGAGCGCTTGACTTTACCGATCCGAGGGACTAAAATTGTAAAGTAGGCGAATTTTGCAGGCTTTTACTTGCATTCCCTTGAAGTACTCAAACCTAGCGTGCAAACGCGCATTATAGTGTGTAGAATTGAAATGAAGTATTTTGCTAGAGCGTTCGGCTTAACGAGCGCGTTTGTCCTTTTTCTTTCGTTATACGCTTCGGCGTTACTTGGTCGCTCAGTGTTTGCGTGTACGAACTTGATCGTAACCAAGGGCGCGTCCTCTGAAAATGCGTGCATGGTTACCTATACGGCCGATTCCGCCGGTTTTTTCGGTCGTCTTATGATTCTCGAGGCGTCCGACGGCACGACGCGTCCATTAGGCGGATCCGACGTCCTTCCGGACGGCGTGCCAACGCACAAAGTTCTTGGTTTCTGCGGCGAAAATGTCATCGACTCTTTTCAGGGAATTATGAACGACTGCCAAGTTGCCATTGCAGAAACAACTTGGGGTGGACGCGAAGAGCTATACAACACGGTCGGAAAATTTAAGTACCCCGAACTAATGACGGCGGCGCTCCAGGGCGCTTCAACGGCGCGCGAGGCGGTCGAGCTTATGGGACGACTCGTTGACGAATACGGATATATTGACGAAGGAGAGTCGATCTCAGTTTGCGATAAGAACGAAGCGTGGATTTTCGAAATCTGCGGCACGGGTTCGACTAGCGAAGACAATAACAAGGGTTGTGTTTGGGTCGCTCTTCGTGTTCCCGACGGCGAAATCACCGCTCACGCTAACCTAGCGCGCATTGGAGTCTTTCCCAAAAACGATCCAGAAAACTGTATTTACTCGAAAAACATCGAGTCGTTCGCAATCGAAAAGGGGTTGTACTCTCCTGAAACCGACGGAGAATTCTCCTTCTACAAAGTATACGGCGTCAATGGCGTTCGCGATCGTCGAGTCTGTGAAAAGCGGGTCTGGAGTATGTTTCGCCGCGCCGCGCCCTCGCTAAATCTACCGGTTGATTACGCGCAAGGCGTTGAAGGAGCCGAACCCTATCCCTGGTCGATTAAGCCCGACAAGAAACTCTCGACCGCCGACGTCGCCGCGCTCATGCGCGATCATTTCGACGGTACGGAATTCGACCTCTCAGAGGGCGTCGACGCCGGTCCGTTCGGCTATCCAATGCGCTGTCGACCACTATATTGGGAAGTCGACGGTAAGAAGTACGCGTGGGAGCGTCCGATTTCAACGCAACAAACGTGCTTCTCTATGATAACGCGCTCGACAGCAGACCTGCCAGACGTTGTCGGTGGACTCGTCTGGTTCGGTTGGGACGATACGTATACCACGTGTTACTCGCCAATCTATGCGGCGTCAACAGCCGTTCCGCCCTCGACTAACCAGGGAACGATTACGCGTTTTGATATCAAATCGGGATGGTGGACCTTTAACTTCGTCGCCAACTACGCGTATCCGCGATACAAGGAAATGATTCCTGATATTAAAGCCGTCCAAGAGGAACTTGAAACCTATTTTCTACGCGTCCAGCCCGCGATCGAAAAGAGCGCAACCGAATTAGCTCAAGCAGATCCGCAATTGGCAATTGAATTCCTCACGGACTATTCGCAGATGCAAACCGAAAAAGCGCGCGATCGTTGGGAAGAGCTTGCCAACGCGCTCCTTGTTAAGTTCAACGACGGCTATACGCGAACTCCCGACGGTAAGTATCCTAATGTCGGTTACCCAGAAGATTGGTTGCGTCGCGCAGTTCAAGAGAGCGGCGAGCGGTACGTTTTACCAGATAACGAAAAGTAAAAGTTTGCATGAAGCGAACGAGATTTGCGCGTTTTCCAGATTTGACAGGAACTATGGCAAATCAAAATTGTCCAATATCAACGTCGCGTTCTCGCGTCGTTGGTATTGGTTCGCGTAAGCAAAGTCTAGTCAAATTTAAATAAGGAGAGTCCATGACGATATTCAAGAAGAGCGCTCCATCTCGCACGCGCGTTTTGCGAGTAGAATCGTTAGAATCTCGAACGCTATTGTCTGCGGACGGACTTCTCGCTGCCGAGCCGTCGTCTCCTAGTGTCGCTTCAGATTCGGAATATGTCGCGTCTGCGGTAGCAGGCGACAGTGCGGAGGCTCAAACGTCGTGGTATTCCCTCGCGTCTTCTACCGTCTCCCCCTCGGCTGACGAACAAGAGTTGCTTGAACAGATCAATCGTTTTCGTATGGATCCTCAGGGCGAACTAGCGCGTATTTTCCGATCTTACGGTGAAGACGAACTTGTTGCGTATAATACCCTTGTCAACGACGCGATACTTTTGAACTCTTACCCCAAAGATTCCATTTCGCAGTTTCTTAACGAATGGCGTTCGCTGTCAGCGACAACGCCCTTAGCGTTCAACGCGTCGCTTATGTCGGCCGCCGCTTCTCATACCTCCTATATGAGAACGAAGAACGAAATTAGTCATCAGTGCAACGGCGAAGAGAATCTTGCGACGCGCCTCGCGAAGGCGGGATTTGTGTCTGGCGTAAACGCGGACGGCGAGACGTATTCTTACAGTGAAAATGTTGGCGGTGGGTTTAGCGCGTACGAGAATTTTTCAGTCGCCTCGTATATGCTCGCGTCCTTCGCCGTCGATTGGGGCGTTCCTTCGCACCTGCATCGCGACGCTATGATCAACGCCAATTATAGCGAGGTTGGCGTTTCCATCTTGCAAACGAACAAAAGCGTAGGACCATCGCTCACAACAAGTGAATTCGGTACGAGTCTCGACGGAGCTCGCACGGACGGCGCTTATTTGCTAGGAGTGGTCTACGACGACGCCAACGCCGATCTCTTCTACGATTCTGGCGAAGGCGTCGGCGAAGTCGACGTCTTGATCGAACGACTGGATGGAAGCGGAAACGAGTCTGTTACGCTTCACACGTGGAATTCCGGCGGTTATCAACTCTTTCTTGTTAACGGACAATACCGAGTAACGGTTTCGGGCGATCAATTTCAAACGGCTATTTCTAAGACAATATCCATCATAGACGGCGTCAACGAAAAGCTCGATTTTAGGGTTGGCGACGCTGGTATGATAGCTCCGACAGTAGATCTCAACGGTTCTGCCGAAGGCAACGATTATACAGTTGTTTTTATCGAAGGCTCAGAAGAACCTATCGACGCGCTTGCGGCTTCCAACCTAACGATAACTGACAACGACTCGGCGTACCTGTACGGCGCCAAAATATGCTTCGAGGCGCGTCCAGACGGAGTTGACGAGACGCTTGACATTTTGATTTCAGGTTCTGAATTGCGCGCCTCTTTTGAGGAACAGTCTGGAGTTATAACGATTAGCGGTACGGGCACGCTGGAAGACTACGTTGACGCTATTTCGTCCCTCTCTTACTTTAACGCTAAGGAATATTGCGACGTTTCTTCTGAACACAGCGTCTTGATTTCAGTTTACGACGGAGCCTCCTGGAGTAACGAGGCGAAGCTGTCTATTTCAATTAAGCCGACGAAATTGCCTAATATGACGGTGAATGAAATGACCGCATACGAAGGCGACGCCGGCGCGGCGCGCCATACGTTTACAGTCGAACTCGATTCGCCCGCACGACTCGACGTGTCTCTTAATTTCAACGTCTCGCTAGACGGCACGGCGGTAGAAGGCGCTGATTTCGTCGTTTCCAAAGGAGACCCTATCGTTATTCCAGCGGGACAAACGACAGCCGAAATTGAATGCTATGTTTTGGGAAATTACGATTCCCTCAAGCCCGAGGGCGTTAGCGCTTTGGAAGACGGCGGCTTTGAGAAGCCTTTTGTTTATTTCCAATTGGAATTGGTCGACGTAGAAAACGCATATGTTACCAATGAGTCCTCTCTCGTCAAGGGCACGATCTATGACGACGATTCCCCTGTCGCGCTCGGCATAGTTGATAAATACCAACTAACCGAAGCTCTTTCGACGGAGTCTGGCGCACGCAGATACTTGTTTACGCTCAAGCCCAAAGCGGAAGGCTTTTTCACGTGGAACACCGACGTCCTTGCGCTTCCCGAGGGCGCAAAGATAACTGTGCGCGCCAATGAATTCGACTCAGAACCGATAGCTAATTCTAGCGTAACGTCGACGGGCGGTCGAGTGCAATGGCTTGCGGATCCTGACGTCCTATACTGGATAACGGTCGAATCCCCCGAGGATCTTACGCTTGTCTCGGCACGACTATTGGAGCTGTCTGATGAAAAAGTCGTATTAGTCGACCCAATTCTAGAAGACGCAGGCGAAGACGTAGTTCAGCTGATGTGGCAGGGAGTTGGTCTCGATCTTCAGATCGGCGACTGGCAATGGAGTCTTGAGCCAGATTATACCTCAGCCGGTTTGTCTCTCCGTGCGACGCTTCCTGACATAGAAGTCGTAACGACTTTACCTCCGTCTTCTCATTCGAGCCTTTCATTTGACGACGAGTCGGTAGAAACGAGACTCGACGGCGCTCCTAGTCTCACAACTGTAGGTTTTGCCACCATTACATACAACGGCGCCGATGAAAATGAAGAGCTTGTTTTATCAGGCACGCCAGGCTACGACTATTTGTATTACGCAAACGGTATCGGCTATTTCCAGACGTCGGACGGCAAGATGTTCAACTTTTCAAATGTGAACACAGTTCGCATCGACGGTGGCGGCGGCAACGATTATGCATATATAGAAGATTCCGTCTATAATGATCGGCTTGAAACCAGCGCGGGTTCGCTTTCCATTCTCGGCGGCGGTTTTGAATTATCGGCGCTTAATTTTAGCCGCTCTTTTGTTCTCTTCAATCACGGCGGCGACGACGAATATTACGCAACTGATTCAGGGGACGACATAACAGTTTCTATTTCAAACGGCTCTTCTATTGTGCAAGGCGAGTACTTGGTAGCAGAGTCAGAATCGGGCAAGGAAACAACAGACGAGGTTTCTGACGAATCAGTTTCTTATGCCAAGACTCCGTACACACGCGTCGTTATGGGGGTCGAGCGGACGATAATAACCCCAGCCGAGAGCATTGGCGAGGTAACGCTCAGCGGCGAGTTTTCAACTTCGTCTTACTTCAGCGCTAGCGTCGGCGCGCTTACCGCTTACGATACGGGCGCTAACCGTGAGACTCTGATCCATAACGCGAAGACGCTCACAATTTCAGGTCTACATCCTTACGCGGAATCGCGCTTTAACGTAGAACTTCCTGACTCGTATACGATCAAAACTGACTCTGACTATCAGTCGATAACCGATTTATCGACGAATTGGGTGTTACGCGCGCCGCTTTGGAAGAAGTTGAACTCTTCTTCCGTAATTTCCAGCGCAGTTCTCGAAGATACGCTCGCTTGGCAAAACGTAGCGTCGAAACAATTACTTTCAGACGAACGCTTGGTAGACGCCACGCTACTTGCAACGTCGGCAAATGACGACTTGTCCCTTGACGACGAAACGATCACGTCCTTGGCGCTTTCACGCATCGGCTTGGAACGTCGTACGGTGGCAAATGCGACTGGCGATCAAAGCGAGTTTGACGCGCAAGAGACGCTTCAAATTGATTTGTCGCCTATTTTGACGCCCTATCAAAGGATTGGCGCTTCTAAGAAGTAGGGAGAGTAGGGGAATGCCAACACACGTCGCGCCTGAGATCTGGGCTAACTCGCTCGGAATGAAATTCAAGCTTGTTTCTCCTGGCAAGTTTGTTATGGGGAGTCCTAAGAGCGAATTACGACGATTCGCCGACGAGACTTCTCACGAGGTCAACATTACCAAGCCTTATTATCTGAGTCTTTACCCGACAACCCAAGCGCAATGGCGGGCAGTCGTCGGCGAGAATCCTAGTAAATACCCCGGCTCTAAACAAGCGCCAGTGGAGAGCGTTAGCTGGTATGATTGCGCGACCTTCATCGAGAAACTCAACGCTGAAGAATATTTTCACGAGCTACAGCGTTTTTTGGGAGAAGGTTGGCATTATGCGTTTCCATCAGAAGCTCAGTGGGAATACGCGTGTCGCGCTGGTACGTCGACGCCATATTATTTTGGCGACACGGCTTCAGAAAAAGACGGCAATTTTGGTAAAGTCAACGCCGACGTCAAGGGCAGAACAACGACAGACGTCGGAAGCTATCCAGCGAATCCATGGGGATTCTACGATATGTTTGGCAACGTCTGCGAATGGACGAACGATTACTACGGCGACTATACGCTCAATCAAGACGTTGATCCATCCGGTGGCGCGCGCACGGCGGAGCGGGTCGCGCGCGGCGGCAGTTGGCGTAGCGTGCCTGAAAATTGCAGATCTGCTAGCCGCTTTAATTTTCTTTCTACCTATCGAGGCGATAACTGCGGCTTGAGGCTCGCTATTATCACTTCTTCTTACCGTAACGTGCGTTAGAACCCCGCTTGACAGAGGTAGGCTCTACGCTATAATCATGGCTCCAACCTCGAAGGAGTCGACTTCTGAGAGGGAGGAACTGGACTATACAAGTCGCCGAACTAGACGTCGAGAGTTGCGTTTCGTGCGAGCTCATTCAAGGAGCCTTTTCGCTAGTAGCGTCTCTTTACGGCAAGCCGTCGACGCAACCATGGAAAGTTAAGTCGCGTATTGCGGCAACACATATTTCTCCATACTTGCGCCCCGTAAGCCGCACAGACTTTTTTCGGCGTGCGGCTTTTTCTACGTAGACGTCGCAACGAGTCAAGCGTTCGATTACGTCGAGTAAGTCGCCGGAGGGTTAAACGTGTCAAGAATAGCGGTCGTATCCATCATAATCGATCATTCGGGAACTGAGGTTCGCAACGAGGTCAATCGTTTGCTGCACCAAAGCGCGAAGTACATAATCGGTCGGTTAGGGCTTCCTTACCGTCGTCGCAATCTGAACGTCATAGTCGTCGTGCTCGACGCGCCGCTCAACGCCGTCAGCGCGCTTGCCGGTAAGCTCGGCGCTCTTCCTGGCGTAAGCGCGAAAGCGACTTATTCGAAACATGAGTTCACCCTCGAATAACCGAAGCGTCAATCTTAAAATACAAGCTGCGGTTACCACTGCCATTCGAACCGCAAGATAGGAGACAGCCGTGTACGACCCTACATCTCCCAACGCCGTCGATTTTATTAACGACGCAGAGATATTGTCGACGTTAGAATATGCGTCGCAGAATAAGAACAATATCGCCTTGATCGACGCAATTCTAGAAAAAGCGCGCTTGCGTCGCGGTCTTTCACATCGCGAAGCGCTAGTATTGCTCGATTGCGATTTACCCGAGAAAAATGACGCTATCTTCGCGCTAGCTCGCGAGATTAAAGAACAGTTCTACGGCTCGAGAATCGTCCTCTTTGCGCCGTTGTATCTTTCGAATTACTGCGTCAATGGTTGCGTTTACTGCCCCTATCATCTTAAGAATCAACATATTCGTCGTAAAAAGCTCAGTCAGGATGAAATACGCGCTGAAGTCGTAGCGTTGCAGGACATGGGGCACAAGCGTCTCGCAATAGAAACGGGCGAACATCCGACAGAAAACCCGATCGAATACGTGCTGGAAAGCATTCGCACGATCTACAGCGTCAAACATAAGAACGGCGCAATTCGACGAGTCAACGTCAATATTGCGGCGACGACGGTCGAGAATTATCGGCAACTTAAAGACGTCGGGATAGGCACGTACGTTCTTTTTCAAGAGACGTATAATAAGGAAGCGTACGAAAGGCTTCATCCCACGGGACCGAAGCATGACTATGCTTACCATACAGAAGCAATGGATCGCGCTATGGACGGCGGAATCGACGACGTCGGACTCGGCGTTCTTTTCGGTCTAAATCTCTATCGCTACGATTTCGTTGGCGTGCTTATGCACGCGGAACATTTAGAAGCGTCAAAGGGGGTTGGTCCCCATACAATAAGCGTTCCTCGTATTCGTAACGCGGACGACATTTCAGCCGCATCCTTCAGCAATGGAATTTCGGACGACGTATTCGAAAAGATCGTCGCCGTCTTGCGTATCGCCGTTCCTTACACCGGTTTGATCGTCTCAACGCGTGAATCTCAATCCGCTCGCGAGCGAGTCTTGCGAGTCGGCGTTTCACAGATTAGCGGCGGCTCGCGCACAAGCGTTGGAGGTTATGTTGAGGAAGAAAAGGCTGAGGATAATTCGTCCCAATTTGACGTTTCAGATCGTCGCACTCTTGATCAGGTCGTCAACTGGCTAATCCGTTTGGGCTATATTCCTAGCTTCTGCACGGCGTGCTATCGCGAAGGGCGGACTGGAGATCGGTTCATGTCGCTCGTTAAATCAGGAAAAATAGCAAACTGTTGTCAACCCAACGCGCTTATGACGCTCATGGAATACCTGCAAGACTATGCTTCTTCTGATACACGCGAACGTGGTCAGTCGCTTATCTTGGCGGAGCTTTCGCGGATCCCTAGCGAGAAGATTCGCGCAATATCACGCGAACGACTTGATAGAATAGCCGCCGGCGATCGTGATTTTAGATTCTAGTTAGGAGTTGTCACTTCCTCATTGAAACCGTAGCATTGATCTAGAGTGTCAAATGAAGATCGTTCCATATAGCGAAAAATATAAGCAAGATTTCGTCGAACTCAATACTTCATGGATAACTGAAATGTTTGTTCTTGAAGACGAAGACGTTCGACTTCTGAATAACGTAGATTGCGAGATAAGCAAGGGCGCGCAAATTTTTTTCGCTATCGACGAGGAGACTGACGTCGTTGCGTCTTGTTGCATGGTAGCTCCCTGTGACGAATCAACTTGGGAAATTGAAAAGTTTGCGACGCGTAAAGAGTTTGCCGGTCGTGGCGCGGGAACGGCGTGCTTTCAAGCGTGCGTTAATTTTGCGCGCGCGCACAATGCCAAACGTTTGGTTATTGTCTCAAATACGAAGTGTGAACAAGCTCTTCGCATCTATCGTCGACACGGTTTTGTCGAGATTCCGATCAACAAGGAAATTTTTCCCTTTGATCGCGGTAATATTTCATTCGAACTGAAATTTGAGGAAGCATCGTCATGACGCCTCAAGAATTTATTGAGTTTGCGACAGTAGCCGGTCGCTTGAAGAAGACATATAGGCATTGCGAAACGGAACCAGGTCGCCGTGAAAGCGTCGCAGAACATTGCTGGCGAGTTGCTCTCATGGCGATGCTTATAGCGCACGAGCCGGAGTTTTCGACGCTTGACCTCAATAAAATGCTACGTATGACGTTAATTCACGACTTAGGCGAAGCGTTCACCGGCGATATTCCGAGCTTCTACAAAACGGAATCTTCAACGCTTGAAGAAAAAAAACGATACAACGAATGGCTCGCCAGTTTTCCCGAGCCTTTGCGCGCAGAGTGGCGTGCGCTTCTTTCCGAAATGGAAGCGCTCTCGACACCCGAAGCGCAAATTTACAAAGCGCTTGACAAATTGGAAGCAGTTCTCTCGCACGACGAATCTGATATTTCGTCGTGGTTGCCGCTTGAACGAACTTTGCAACTGACGTACGGAGCGAAGGAAAGTAAGGTTTCCTGCTTTTTAACGCGTGTTAAAGAGCAACTAGACGATTGGACGCGGCGTAAAATATCCGAAGACAAAGCCGCAATCAAACCGTTGGAAATCGGAACAAATTCAGAATACGTTTTTCGTCAAGCCACAAGCGCTGAAATTCACGACGTCTTTCAGATCATCCTGGAACGTATGAAATGGATGGACGAGTTGGGGCTTGAACACTGGAATATCTATCATTACGACGAACTTTTTCCAATTCCGTATTACGAACAAGCCCAACACGCAGGTCAACTCTTTGTTTTAGAGGAAGTTGATCAACGCGAACTCGTTTGCGCTGGAGTCCTTTTTGAAGAAGACGCGCGTTGGCACGACGGCGTTCCCTCGCTCTATCTCCATAACTTTGCCGCGCGTGTCGGTAAGAGCGGGGCAGGCGCGCTCTTTCTACTCTTTGCCGCAGATCGCGCGCATCAGCGAGGCAAAACATATCTCCGTCTCGACGTTCTAAGCTCCAGTCCGAAGTTACAGGCGTATTATGAGGCGCATGGGTTTCAGCGTTGCGGTTCATGCGTCGACGGATTCTATCACGGTGAATTATATCAAATGCGAGTCGCGCCCGACACACTAACGTCTGACTCTATCCAAGGAATTTAACATGAAGAATTTAATTGTTTATTACTCGCGTCGAGGCGAGAATTATTGGAACGGCGAGATCAAGAATCTTACCAAGGGTAACGCCGAAACTGCCGCAGAATTGATTCAACAAACAGTAGGGGGCGATCTCTTTCAAGTCGAAACGGTCAAGCCTTACGCCGAGAATTACAAAGAATGTTGTGCGGAGGCGCGCTCAGAATTAGATGGAAACGTGCGCCCTGCAATTCGTGATTTTCTCGATTCGATCGACGACTATGTTACAATCTTTCTCGTTTACCCGTGCTGGTTTAGTACGTTGCCAATGTGTATGTTTACTTTCCTCGACCGCTACGACCTCACTGGTAAGAAGCTCGCGCCGTTATGCTCTAACGAGGGTAGTGGAATGGGCAAAAGCGAGCGCGACTTGCACGCCCATTATCCTGCCGCGACCATTCTTCCCGGACTAGCCATTATAGGACATAGAACGCTTGAAAACGCCGATCGAATTGCTGATTGGGCGAAGAAACTTCAGTAACAAGCGAGAATAAGGGTTCTTTATGAAGCGAGTAGCTAAAATCGCGGGTAAAATTATGCTGTACGTTTTGGGAGGCGTCGTTGCGTTCATCGCGTTCGTCTGGCTCTTTCTCACTTTTGCGCCGCAAATTGGACGCGCGCCGGATTCCTCTTCGCGCCAAGCCTTTGCACTCAAAACGCCGCTTTTTTATGACAATCAATTCCATAACGCGAAATCGACACGCGTTATGACGGAAAAGTCGGCGCCCAAAGACGCGCGCGTACGACCGCAACTCCTGCTTCCCTGCGCAACGCCCGACATTACAACGCCTCTTGAAGACGGCGACGCAACACTCGCTTGGTGTGGTCATTCATCCTTATTATTTCGACTCGGCGCTAAGTTCATTTGTATCGATCCTGTTACTTCCGATCGAGCTTCGCCCGTAAACTTTGCTGGTCCTAAACGTTTCGCCGAAGTTCCTATCTTACCGGAAGCGTTTCCAAAACTTGACGTCGTGTTTATCTCTCACGATCACTACGATCATCTTGATTACAAACTCATCCAAAAGATAGACTCCAAAGTCCAAAAGTATCTCGTCCCGCTTGGAGTCGACTCGTATCTTATCGGCTGGGGGGTCGATTCGTCGAAAATCCACTCGCTTGCGTGGTGGGAGAGCGTCAAACTCGACGGCATAACGTATACGCTAACGCCGTCGCAACATTTTTCTGGACGCAACCCCCTTAAAATGAACGTTTCATTGTGGGGCGGGCTCTTTTTTACAGACGGCGTTCGCTCCATCTACTATACGGGCGATTCCGGCTACTGCGACGTCTTTACCGAGGTCTTTGAGCGTCTCGGCGCGCCCGACCTTATGCTTGCCGACTCCGGTCAATACAATGTCGCTTGGGCGGAAATTCATATGACTCCCAATCAGTCGGTTCAAGCCGCTAAGGACGCTCGTGCCAAATGGTTCATTCCTATCCATTGGGGCGCGTTTGTTCTCTCAAATCACGCCTGGGACGCGCCGCCTCAACTGGCGCGCACCGCCGCCAAGGAACTTGACGTCAACGTCGCGACTCCGCGTATCGGTCAGACAATTGATCTTGACAACCTAGTGAAATATCAAGAAGAATGGTGGAAGGAATACGAGTAACATACGATCTTCTTCCAGGCTCACAACAGAAGTAGCGCGCCGTTGGTAAAATAGGCGCGCTACTTCTGTCGTTAAATACTGCTTACGCGAGCTAAAAACTATTGAGCGCGCTTTTTCGAAAGCAACCACTTGTAAAGTTCTTGGTCGGCGTAAGCCTGAATCCAACAATTATGTTTGACCCCAGGGTACGTTGTGATACGCGCGTCTATCGCGCCGACTTTTTTTAACGCCTCGATCATTGTAATCGACTGGCTGCATGGAACAGCTGGATCCTCCTCGCCATGAAACGCCCATACGGGGACGTCCTTCATCTTTACAACAGCGTTTACGTTACCGCCTCCGCAAACTGGCGCCGCTGCGGCAAATATTTCAGGATAGAATTCCAGCAGGCGCCACGCGCCATAGCCACCCATTGAAACGCCGGTTACATAAATCCGATCCTTGTCAACCGGATATTTTTCACAAATCTTATCAATAAAGACCTTGAGTTGATCAGGTTTCCAGGTCGAGTTTTTAGGGCACTGGGGCGCAATTGTAAGAAACTTCCATTTCTTAGCTTGCTCGGGTCGGCTAAGATACATTGGAGGACCGTAGCGCTTGAGATCGTTTAGCTTGGAACCTCGTTCACCCGATCCGTGCAAGAAGAGCATGAGCGGAAAGCGTTCGTTTTCTTTGGCGCTCTCGTCGGATGGAATAAACGCCCAAAACTTCATTTTTTGTGTTTTTGATTCATCGAGAGTCACGCTTCCATCTCTCGCACGATTGACGCTCGGTAATTCGACTGATTGTCGAGCTAATTTCCCTGGTTCACAAATTTCATCTGGTTCCTCAGGTGGAAAAATCGACGTGTTAGCCCCTTTTGGAACGGTTGGACTCGATTTTCCAAGCTGTTTTGAGAGTAGCCATTCGTACAGTTCCGGCGTATCGTACGCGCGCGTCCAGCTGTCGTGTTCTACGCCAGGATATGTTGTAATATGCGCGTCTTTCGCGCCGCACTTCCGCAGTTCTGCAATCATATTCCTCGAACGATCGCATGAAACAACCTCGTCTTCTTCACCATGAAACGCCCAAACAGGGGTGTTGACCATTTTGGACGCTTGCGCTAGCTCTCCGCCCCCACAGACAGGCGCGGCGGCGGCGATAATTTCGGGATACTCTGCAAGCATTGCCCAGGTTCCAAATCCCCCCATAGAGAGTCCTGTAACGTAGATCCGACTGCGATCAATTGGATACTCGTCGCAGATCTTGTCAAGTAATATGCGCAACTGCGACGGGAACCAGGAACTCCCAGCTGGACACTGTGGCGCGACAGTAAAGAACTTCCAGTTAGCGGCTCGCTCAGGATCTGAGCAAATTTTCACAGGACCATAGTTCTTGAGAACTTTTAAATTATCCCCGCATTCGCCGCTTCCATGGAGGAATAGCAACAGTGGAAATCCTTCGTCTGTCTTAGCGCTCTCGTCGCTCGGCTGGAAGACGTAGTAGTTGATTTTTTCAAGATTACTTTCCTCAGGAGTCTCCTGGTTAGGAACCATGCTACGACGTTGCTCTGGCGTCGGCAACTGAGCCGACATGGCAATCAATCTTCCAGGAACCGGGACAGGACTAATTTCTTTCAGATTCTGCGCCGAGGAACACACCACGACGGACGCAAACATACTAAATAGCGCCAATGTGCCGAGAGAATGTTTAAACATACTTATAAACTCCCAATATTAAGCAATAGTGAATCGCTAGACTCGCGCCAAGGCGGCGCCCAAAAGCGAATGGCGTCTCGCCCCACTTTGCAAAAGATCTGTGTATAATATACTCTATTGGGTAGTTCTTGTCAAAAGCGTCTCGAGATAAAACCACGCTTCTTGGCAAATTTGTTTACAGAAGTTTTTTTCAGTGGAGTTTAGAGACGACGTCATGAAGATAATAGCGCTCGCAAACGGCGGTTTCGCACTTCCCACACTTTGCGCATTGCGCAATTCACCGCATGAGCTGGTCGCGCTCGTCGCTATGCCAGATAGAACGCGCCATAAAAATGGCGGCAAGGGAACCTCGCCTGTACGTCTTGCTTTAAAAGATTCGCTTGCTGGAATTCCGTTTTACGATCCCGACAATATCAACTCGCCAGAAGGAGTTGAGCTTATTCGTAACCTTGCGGCGGATTTGATTTTTATTTGCGATTATGGTCGGATCTTGTCGAAAGAAATTCTTGAATTAACGCGTTACGGCGGCGTTAATCTTCATGGTTCGCTATTGCCCAAATATCGCGGCGCCGCGCCAATCAATCGCTCAATTCAGGCTGGCGAACGCGAACTTGGCGTGAGCGTAATCTGGATCGAACCCAAAGTAGACGCCGGTCCGATTCTCGAAACGGCGTCGTACGTTCCTTCTCTTGAGGACACTGCAGTCGAGATCGAGGATTATCTTTCAAAACTTGGCGCGCCGCTAGTTCTACGCGCGATCGATAGTATTGAGTCGGGTACGGCGGCGGCGCTCCCTCAGAACAACGCGGAAGCAACGAAAGCTCCAAAATTGCAAAAAGAGGAGGGTAGGATTGACTGGACTCGCTCGGCGCTTGAAATTGTCAATCAGTACCGCGCGTTCCAACCTTGGCCGCGCGTCTACGCCGATTGGTTCAAGTCGAAGTCTCCTGAATCGCCGGGGACACGACTTATTCTTGGTCCCTTCTCATTGTGCGGCGCCCAAGGAGAAGATTTCATTCTGGACGAGTCGGCGACGCAAGCGCAACCCGGCGAAGTTGTGCTAGCGTCTGACAACGAGCTCTGGATTCGTACAGGCGACGGCGCCGTTCGCGCGCTAGCCATTCAGCCCGCCGGTCGCAAACGTATGTCGGTCGACGCTTTTTTAAGAGGCTATCCGCTTGCTCTTGGCGATCGTTTGCAGTAAGAGTAGTCTTTCACAAAAGAATTTCAAAATCGTAATTGACGTCAGCTATTCAGGATAGTAAACTCAAGGAAACGCCTTACAATTACGTTTGGCAATAACACTCCATCCAGGTTGCTTTTTACAAGGAACGCAAATGACTCGAGTTTTCAAGTTTGCTATTAGTTTCGCCGTTTTATTCGCGTGTCTAGCGACAACGGCGTTTGCGCAGGAAAAATTGCGCGCTGTTATCATCGACGGTCAAAACAATCACGACTGGAAGAATACCACGCCCCGCTTGGTTAAGATTCTTGAATCGTGCGGTCGTTTCGAAGTTGACGTTGCGACAACCCCGCCGCAAGGCGAGGACGTTAGCGGCTTCACAGTCGATTTCAGCAAGTACGACGTCGTTGTCATGAATTACAACGGAGCTCGTTGGAATCCGGAACTGGAAAAGGCGTTTGTAAAATATATTGTCGACGGTGGCGGACTCGTTAGCTACCACGCCGGTAATAACGCCTTCACCGACTGGCCAGCATATAATGAAATGATTGCGCTGGGAGGTTGGGGCGGTCGCAATCACGACAGTGGTCCTTACCTTTACCTCGATAATGACGGCAACGTCGTAATCGACGCGGTACAAGAGGGACCGAGCGGCGATCACGGTCCGCAATGGGCGTTTCCGATCGACGTTCGCGCGCCTGAGCATCCGATCATGAAAGGCCTCCCGCTTCGCTTCCGACACTGCCAAGACGAATTGTATCAGTATCAGCGTGGACCTGCGCATAATGTAACCGTTCTCGCATCCGCCTTTGCGCCACAGGATAAACGCGGTTCCAATCGTAACGAACCGCTAATCCTCACTGTGCCCTACGGCAAAGGGCGTTGCGTTAACAATATGCTTGCGCACGGTCCCGAATCCCTTACTGCCGTAGATTCGATCCTCCTGCTTCAGCGTTGCGCAGAGTGGGCGGCAACTGGCGAAGTTACAATTCCCGTCCCGGACAACTTCCCCGGAGAAGACGACCCCGTCTTTAACGAATCGCTCTTCAAGTGATTGCTAATGCGTTAAATTTCGTGCCGTAAATAATACGGAACGTTCACACGACTTGCGTTAATCTCACAGAACGCGACGAACCATTAGCTCGTCGCGTTCTGTCGTTATACAGGAGAATAAACCATGACTACTGAAATCAGTCCCGAACTCGCGGCTAAGTTGGAGAACCTCTTCGCCTGGTTACGTGGCCGCGCCTGTGCAATTGCGTTTTCAGGCGGGGTCGATAGCGTAACGCTAGCGAAAATATTAATGATCGCGTTTGATCGCAATCTCCTAACAGTCGCACCCGTCGGTTACTTTGCGGAAAGTGCGACGTCGACTAGTCTCGAACGGTTCGAAGCGCGCCGTATTGCGGATGAAATCGGCTTGAAACTCCATACTATTGAATCTTCCGAATTCAACGATCCGCGATTCGTTGAAAATAATCCTAAACGATGTTATTGGTGTAAACGTATCCGATTCTCAGCGCTAAAAGAACTGGCACAACGTGAACTCGACGCTTCGAAACGTATCGAAATCACGCTCGTCGACGGTTCGAACGCTGACGATACAGGCGATTATCGACCGGGAATTCAAGCCGCGCGCGAAGTCGGCGTGGCGAGTCCCTTAGCTGAGGCAGAAATAACAAAAGAGGAGATTCGACTACTCGCCGCGCGCTGGAATCTTTCCGTAGCGCAAAAGCCGTCGACTCCATGTTTAGCAACTCGAATTGCCTATGGGATTCCACTTGCCAACGACGTCTTGCGCCGTGTTGAAGCGGCGGAATTAGCGATTAGGGCGTTTGGCGCTTCAACTTGCCGCGCGCGTGTCGATTCCTACGATTCTGTTCGAATAGAGACGCCGGAAGAGGAAATTGATCGTTTTTTAAACGCTGAAAGCCGCCGCCGTCTCGTTGCTGATATGCGCGCTATCGGATTCAGTTTCGTTTCGCTTGATCTGGAAGGGTTTCAGTCGGGAAAAAATAATCGAACGATTACCAACCAGAAATAGCAAGTAGCGTTCCTTGCGTCCCGACGCTCCCACACGTCGGAACACATTAGCGAGTATTTTTCTCGACGAAGAGTTGGAATTCTCTACGACTCATGTCCGATAACTTTCTGTCTTCGTGGGGATTGAGGGCGTCATACTCTAACGTCTTTTTAGCTTCACGAAACGCTTCGTCATTGCGTTCCAATGACATTAGCGCCTTCGCAAGCTTTTCGCGTTTTCTAACGTCTGTTGGCGACAGTTCGACCGCCTCGCGATATTGATCGATCGCCGCCTCAGCGAATTCTGTGCGCGACTTCATTTGTAAAAAGAGACCCCAGTCGGAATTGCCGCAAGCTTCACGAATAGGAGCAGAGTTTGGAGAATTCCTTTTAACGAGTGTTCGTAGCTGTTCCCACTTCCTTTTATTCTCGGGCGTAGGCAATTTCAGATAGTTCGCGCCCGCATAAAAATAACTTTGCTGGGCGACTGTCGCAGAATATGCGTCAATTTGTCCGACATTGCCCGAAGCTATTGTTTCCAAAGCCGCGCGATCAGGCGCGCCCGACTCTAAGAGGAGAAAACCAGCGTTTCGCGGTAAAAACGCGGTAAAATAGAAGACGAATAGAACGAGAATCGAGACGCTGAATAATACCAGCGAGCGCTTGTTATTGCTATTCGAACGTCGCAATCGCAACGTCTCAGGCTTAGTCTCTGCGCCGTTTACAACTACTGCAAGTAGAACAAAGAGCGGAACGGCAACCGGAAAATACCCGAATCCACCCGCCACGCAAAGATTGACGAGACTCGTAACCAAGACCGCGAAGACGACTTTCATAGGTATAAACATAGATTTCAGCTCTTGATTTGTCGCCGAGTTTGTCATTGCGAACGTGGCGACAAAAGTGAGCGCTAACGGAAGGACAATAATCGGGTAGAATCGCCAGGTTAGCGGAGCAGAGTGCAAAAGAGAAAGCGCTATTGTCGCAAGCGTCCCAAGCGCAGCGCCCCAGGTTATTGCGGAAAAAACGCGTTCCGACCGCACCTCGGCAAGAAGCTCCTCACGTTCGCGAATGTCGGAATTTAACGAGGGTTGGCGTGTCGAAATCCTGGCGTCGTACCTATAGCAGTCGCGCGCGCCAATTACAAAGACGAGCAGAAGAAAGGTTACGAAACCTAGTAACGCGGGAATACCAAAGAGCGCGGCTATCTCAAACGCGAAATTGTGAGGATCCGCGATAAATTCGCTCGCCGTCGGCAAAATATAGCGCGCATACACGCTTTGAAATTCTCCTGGTCCTATTCCAAGCCACGGATGATCGCATATCATTGCCGAAGTAGCGCGCCAGTAATCGAGTCGATATCCAAGCGATTTTCCAGCTTCCAAGAAAACTTCGCGATCAATGATTCCCATCATGAAAGAGCCGCCGATCACAACGGCAAACACTCCGAATAAGACGGCGCCCACGCCAAGAATTCGCAGAAATATGCGGCGATTATCACGACACGACTCGAGGACATTGCATACAATCCAGACCGCTATTCCAACTACGCACGCAAGAATACTTGACCGACTCTTTGTGGCGACGAGCACAATGAACGTTACCAATAACCCCATAAGCCAGACGCAACCGCTTATGAATAACGTCCCTCGCTGCGTCGCATTGTTATTAAACGCTTGCAGAAAAAGTTTCCACCAGGGAAATGCGAGAGCTGCAAGTATCAAAATCGGCGCCAAGACTCCGCCAAGCGTATTGGCAAGACCATATGTGCCGGTCGGCTCCGTACTATCAAGAAGGCGTTTTTCAAATAATAGTCTTTCAGCAGAGCCTGCCGGAAAGTCAAATCCACTCTCCCTGAGGACTTTATCAGGATCCGCACGATAAGCCGCTTGAGATTGTGGCGTAATGACAGCGTAAGAATACGCAGAAAAAACGCCTTCGGCAAAAGAGTAGGCGACTAATAGCGCACAAACGGCTATTATCGCGCGACGCGTGAAAAGCCCTGAAAAGAAACGAACAAAAAAGTACCACAACGCCGGGGTAAGAAACGTCCAGTAAGCATTCGTCGATAATCGAATGTCGCCTACACGCCATAATACGACGTGTAAATAAGAAAGCGTTGTCCAGAGAAGATAGCACACTAATGCAACGTCGGCCAGCCGCACAAGTAGCGCTCGCCGAGAGGACAATGCGTCGACATTAAACGTATCTTTGTTTGAGGACGTCTTATCCTCGCGCGAAGAATTTAAATTAACGCGGTAATTCCACCACAACGCTATTGTTGTCATAAGAAGAAATAGCGCCGCAGTCGCCAAAGAATCGCCTTCACGAATCGCGCCCTCAGGGGTTAGAAAAAAACACGGGGTAAGAACGATCGCTACGCCCATCAGTAAAAGAGACGGCATAGATTTGCGAACGGCTTCTTTGTTCTGAGCTTCTTCGCGGGCGCGTCCAACAGGCGACTTTACGCGTTTTTTACTGCGAAACATTTCCTACTTCTTCCTTCTTCTTACCAGAGCGCTAATCCAGAGGAAAACAAACCAATCGCCGACACGATTAAATGTTGGACATACAGCGTTTCAGATATTTGATCGACTCACGTCCAAGTTCGATAATACCAGGCGAGTAGTCGAACGGCTCAATTCCAATCCACCCGTTGAATTGAATCTCCTGCAACGCCGACATGATCGGGTGA
This sequence comes from uncultured Planctomycetota bacterium, assembly GCA_900318195.1. Classification (GTDB taxonomy): domain Bacteria; phylum Planctomycetota; class Planctomycetia; order Pirellulales; family Thermoguttaceae; genus RUG369. The sequence continues at coordinate 4,696 of ONJR01000119.1, read as the reverse complement.
AAGTCGAGTTGTCCAAAGCCAGGTCCCTGCAGATTGGGATCGTTGGCGTGAAAGGAAACGCAACGGTGGGTAGAGCCGACTCTACGAATGACGTTGTGCAACGATTGATATTCTCCACCGTGCATCGCTTTACAATCGAGATGAAGGCGTACGCGCTCAGGCGAGCCTAACTTATCGATGAACTCGAGCGTCTGTTCGGAATTAACCCAGAAATTCGTCTCCGTTGGCGCAAGCGCTTCAAGCGCGAGCGTTACATTGTTGGCGTCAAGTAGAGGAATTAGCCCTGAAACTACTTCAAGCGCGTTCTTTTCGGCGTCTTCATAGGTTTGACCTGACTCGACGTTGCGCTGTTTCGGAGAGCCAAGCACCATATAGGAACCGCCCAAATCGGCGCACAGCTTAACGAGCTCTTCGAGATAGAGAAGCGTCGTGCGACGAGTTGCTTCATCAGGCGTTGTTAAATGAAGACCCTCGGTGTGCGCCAGTATCCAGTGCAATCCAGAAACTGCGACGCCCGTCGATTGTGAAAGCTTAACAATTTCTTTACGCCGACGCATATCAATTCGCGCAATATCAGCCAGAGTCGACGCTCCCGAAACGAACTGAGGATCGAGAGAAAAAGGGGCTAGCTCAACGCCGTCGTATCCCCACGCGGCGAAGGCTTCAAATTGATTGGCAAGCGACCATGCTTGGTACATCTCATTACAAATTGCAAATTTCATTTGGCGTGCGCTCGTATTGTTTGAATCGTTATAAAATGCGACGCGCCCAACAAAGAGCGCGTCGTGTTTAAGGAGTAGGGTAGCGCGCTGACGACTTATTTCGTCGCTTCTTCAAGTTTGAAATACATGGCGGCGCCCCAGGATTCGTAACCGACAGCGTTCGGATGCAGAAGATCAGGCATAATCTCTTTCGTCAAGACGCCGTCTTTATTCAAGAAGACCTTGCCGATATCAAGAACCTCAACGTTGTCGAAGTCGCGCATATAGTATGGAGTCAATTCGTTAATCGAGTCGATCAGCTCTTGTTGACCCTCGCGGTTGGTACACGGGAAAATCCGGAGTACAAAGATCTTCATCTCAGGAAAAGTTGCGCGCAACTTTTCGACGATTCTCCGCTGACCTAGCGCAATATTCTTAGGTTCGCGATCGCGTCCCCAGGTGTTATTAACGCCGATAAGGAGTACGGCTGCCTTCGGATGAATTGAGCTGAAATCATAGTTTTCCAGTCGCCACAGGACGTGCTGCGTTTGATCTCCGCCATGACCGAGGTTGACAGCTTTTTTATCGCCATAGTACTTTTGCCACTGCTCGGCGCCAGCGCCTTCCCAGCCGTGAGTAATCGAATCGCCGATCATTAGAATATCGACGTCGCCTTTTTTGAGAATCTCATTCTTCTCTTCAAAACGCTTGGACCACCAATCCGCTTGGACGGGCGCGGGTTGGCAATCGACCGGCGAGTCTCCCAACGCGTCTGCGATCATCGGTTCAATCGCCTTAGCCCAAATTTCATAGCCAGCCTGGCTCGGATGCAAGGAGTCAGGCATAATCTCTTTCGTTAACTCTCCGTCTTTCGCGAGCAATAGATCGTTAATGCTGTAGAGCTGAACATTCTCAACCTTACCATCGGCGTAGATCGCTTCTAAGCCTGCGTTGATTTCATTAACCGCTTTACGGAATTTACCATCCGGACGTTGATCTCTTGGGAAGACCTCGAGAAGTAGGATTTTCGTCTCGGGGTACTTTTCCTTAAGTTGTGAGACGATCATTTGAATGCCTTCGACAGTTTCCGCCGGAGTACTGTGCATTTCGTCGGAATTCGGCTTCTTGTGCCCGATGTTATTTGTACCGATCATGACGACGGTCATTTTCGGAGAAATCTTATCCATTGGGGAATTAGCAATACGCCAAAGCACGTGTCCGGTGCGATCGCCGCTAATAGCGAAGTTCATTGCCTTGCGCGCGCCGTAGTATTTATCCCAAACGGCCTTGCCATTCGTTTCCCAGAAATGCGTGATCGAATCGCCTACCCACAACAGATCGACGTCGCCTTGCTCCATACGTTCCTTTTGAGCGCGATATCTGTCAATATCGCGATTTTCAAGTGAGGTCGCGAGATTCTGGGCGTAGGAAACCGTCGCCGCCATAATCAAAGCGACTCCTAACGCGAGAGAACTGAAAATTGAAATTTTTCTCATCTAAGCTTTCCTTGTGTTACTAAATCTTACGCGCTCGTCGACGGTCAACGTCTTGTAATACGCGAACTCGTCGGCAAGCGCTTCGAAAACAATAATAGTATTATACGGCAAGAGTGGGGTAATTGCGACTATTTTTCCATAGCCGACTTAAGTTTGAGATAAAGCGCGGCGCCCCAGGACTCGTAGCCTACCGCGTTTGGATGAAGCAGATCCGGCATGACGTCTTTGGTAAGCTCGCCCTTGGAGTTCAAGAAAACCTTCGAGAGATCGAGAACTTCGACATTGTCAAGATCACGCATATAAAATGGAGTCAACTCATTAATAGCGTCGTTCTGCGCCTGCTGATCTTCACGCGAGTTGCATGGGAAAATTTTCAGAACGAAGATTTTCATCTCGGGAAAGAGCGTGCGCAATTTTTGAACAATTCGACGCTGTCCTAACGCGATATTTTTCGGTTCGCGGTCGCGATTCCACGTGTTATTAACGCCAATAAGGAGCACAGCCGCTTTCGGCTTGACTTTGCTAAAATCATAATTTTCCAGTCGCCACAGGACGTGTTGCGTTTGGTCGCCGCCATGCCCAAGATTAACAGGCTTCATATCGGCGAAATACTTCTGCCAAACGTCAAAGCCGTGATCTTTCCAGAATTGCGTGTCGTCCCAGAAGTGAGTAATTGAATCGCCAATCATGAGCAGGTCGACGTTGCCCTGCTGGAGAATCTTGTTTTTTTCGTCAAACCTTTGCTTCCACCAATCTGCGTCAACTGGACCTGGCTGACAGTCTACGGGCGTGTCTCCTAGCGCGTCTGCAATCATTGGTTCAACGGCGCGCGCCCATATTTCATAGCCAGTGGCGTTAGGGTGAAGAAAGTCAGGCATAATTTCCGGCGACAATACGCCCTTGGAGTCAAGAAAAAGATCGCCAATATCGTAAAGTTGGACTCGTTCAACGGCGCCGTTAGCATAGATTTTTTCGAGTCCCTTATTGATCTCGTTAACAGCGAGACGCAAGGGATCAGAAGGTTGATTTCCACGAGGAAAAACGGAAAGAAGAAGAATTTTCGTTTCCGGATAGACCCCAAGTAGCTGATCGACGATCATTTTGACGCCTTCAACAGTCTCATCAGGGGTACTATGCATATCATTGGAGTTGTTTTTTTTGTGCCCAATATTATTGGTTCCGATCATAACGATCGTAATTTTGGGCGAAATCTTTTCCATAGGCGAATTCGCCATACGCCAGAGCACGTGTCCTGTGCGGTCGCCGCCAATAGCAAAGTTCATCGCCTTGCGATCGCCATAGTATTTTTGCCAGACGTCCTTACCTTTTCCTTCCCAGCCGTGGATAATCGAGTCGCCGACCCAAAGAATATCCACTTCGCCTTGATTCATACGATCAAGTTGCTGATGATAGCGTGGCAAATCGCGGTTTTCAAGAGTCGTAGCCGGGTTCTGGGCAAAAGCTATCCCGACACAGAAAAGTAAAGCCAGCGTCAACGACGCGCACATGCGGCTCGTTTTATTCGGTATAATGCTCATTGATTCAAAGTCTCCTATAATCTGCGTTCCAGCTATAATTGCATTCTCAACAATTATCCCGAGAGCGCGTCAAACACGGATAAAATGCTCAGCCAACCCAAAAGCAAAGCTAGATATAATTATTACACAGAACAGAGCTGTTCGCAACAGTAAATGCATCATAAAAGTCAGAATTTATGAAGTCAAGTTGTTCATCCCGGTTTTAGAAACGTCTTATTATATTATTGGTGGTTAACGAAATTGTGTGTCGGATGATCAATATATGTTGATTTCAGTATTTGTTTCTTATGTTATTAAATATATGCTATGATCCATTATAATCGTATCGCTTATAATATTAATTTTGTTTATTATCAATAAGAGAATATATCTATCGATATAGTATAGTATCTTATAAATAAGATGATTTATACAGAGAGAAATATTCTAATAATAATATTACTATTACTGAGAATTCGTTGACTACGTGAATGAGATTAAGATAATAAGTATACATAATGTTCGATATTGCAATATTACAGTACAATATAAAGATGATAGAATGGAGCGAATGATTAATCATCGAGCTAGCTAACAAAGAAAGTTATTAATTGAAGGATTTCTTTCCTGACATGGTATTGAAAAGAGTTCATTATCAAGAAGACAAATTATGATGATATAATGAGACGTCAAATTGAAAGTTGAGGAATCGTTTCTTTCATGTTTTAAAAATGATCGCTGGAGAGGTTTTCAGGCGCTCCATAGGCTGTAGCTTGCTTCAACGAGTCGAAAGAAGGAGGCTTCAAGAACACAATGCTAAGATCCGATTAGACACGACGGTTCAGGGACAAAACTTCACTATAGAAAATCGACTGTTTATAAGTCAACAACAACGAAACCAGCCCGGGTAGCAATATCATAATCATAAAGAGCCGTATCGCACACAGGAAACAACGTCCGATAATGTTTCTTATGTTCGGTT